>DASYEX010000114.1:0-30089 GCA_036498765.1 Polyangia bacterium | reverse complement strand
ACCGACATGTCCTGGGGGCGGGTCACCCACCCCTCGGAGCTTTTTCAGGTCGGCGATCACGTGCGGGTGAAGGTCCTCAAGTTCAACGTCGAGACCGAGCGGGTTTCGCTGGGCCTCAAGCAGATCAGCGAGGATCCCTGGACCCACGCGCAGGAGAAGTACCCACCGGGCACCGTCGTGCGCGGCAAGGTCGTCTCGCTCAAGGACTACGGCGCGTTCATCGAGCTCGAGCAGGGGATCGAGGGGCTGGTGCACATCTCCGAGATGTCCTGGACCCGCCGGGTCAAGCACCCGTCGAAGGTGGTGGCGGTCGGCGACACCGTCGAAGCCGTCGTGCTGGACATCGACCCGCGCCAAAATCGAATCAGCCTGGGCATCAAGCAGCTCGAGCCGAACCCGTTCGCCTCGCTCAAGGAGAAGTACCCGCCCGGCACGGTGGTCAAGGGCGTCATCCGCAACATCGCCGACTTCGGCATCTTCGTGGAGATCGAGGAAGGCATCGACGGCCTGGTGCACGTCTCCGACCTCTCCTGGACCCAGCGGGTCAAGCACCCGTCGGAGCTGTATCAGAAGGGTGACGAGGTCGAGGCGGTGGTCCTCAACATCGACTTCGACGGCGAGAAGCCGAAGGTGTCGCTGGGCATCAAGCAGCTGGTCCCCGATCCGTGGGATCGCATCCCCTACGATTACCCGGTCGGCAAGATCGTCGAGGCCAAGGTGATCAAGGTTCTCGACTTCGGCGCCTTCGTCGAGATCGAGAAGGGGGTGGAGGGCCTCATCCACGTCTCCGAGTTCTCCGAGGACCGCGTCGAAAACACCAAGTCGTTCGTCAAGCCGGGCCAGACGCTCAAGGCCGAGATCATCGGGGTCGACACGGCGGAGCGGAAGATCGGCCTCTCGTTCCGCGGCGCCACGCGCGCCGAGGAGCTGGCCGACGCACAAGGCTTCTCCGGCGGTGCCCCCACGGCGACGCTGGGCGACGTCATGCGCGACAAGCTGGCCGCGCTCGCGGCGCAGGTTCCGGGCGGGAAGAAGAAGGAAGCTGCACCGGCGCCCGAGAGCGACGACGACGACGACGACGAATCGTCGAAATAGCGAGAGGCGATGACCCCCGCGACGCGTACGCTGGCGTGGCTACGCCAGTTCGCGAAGCTGTGGGGCTTCGCCCTCTTCTGCATCCTCATCGTCTTCATCTTCCGGGAGGTCGTCCTCCCGTTCCTGTTCGCCATCCTGGTGGCGTACATCCTGGCGCCGATCGTCGATCGGATGAGCGGGCTGCGCGTGGGCGGCAAGCCGTTCCCGCGCGCGGCCGCGGTCATCGTCCTCTACGTCAACATCATCGCCATCCTCAGCCTGTTCATCGGCTACTTCGTCCCCAAGCTGTCCGGTGACTTCGCGCGCCTGTTTCGCGAGGCGCCCCAGCTCTTCGCCAAGGTCAACCGCGAGTGGCTGCCGCGCGCCGGCGCCTGGGTCGACCAGCACTTCGGCCCCGAGCAAGAGGAGGGGGCAGCCGACGTCGTCACGGGCGGCGGGCCGGCGGCGCCCCCCACGGCCCGCCAGATCGTCCTCGAGCCGCTTCCCGACGGACGCTACCGCATCGACGTCGATGCGCTGGCGCTGGAGGTGCGCCCGACGAAGGACGGCCGGTACCTGATCGCGCCGCCGCACCCCGAGGAGGCGCTCCCGGGCGGCGGCGGCAAGTGGGAGCGTTCGATCAAGCAGTGGCTGTCGGAGCGGCTCAAGTCGACGGAGGGGGAGAGCCAGCGCGCGCTCGAGTACGGTCAGAAGTTCATCGGCGCGGTCGTGGCCGGCATCGGTCGCCTCTTCCTGGTTCTCATGGTGGCTGCCTTCATCCTCGTCGACCTCCGGCGGGTGCAGGAGTTTCTGCGCTCCTTGGTCCCCGAGCAATACCAGACCGACTACGGGCGGATCGCCAGCGGGATCGATCGAGGCCTCTCGGGCGTCATCCGGGGCCAGCTGCTGATCTGCCTCATCAACGGTGGTTTCACCTACCTGGGCCTCACCCTCTTCCACGTGAAGTACAAGCTTCTCCTGGCGGGGATCGCCGCCACGATGAGCCTGGTGCCGATCTTCGGGTCGATCCTCTCGTCGGTCCCGATCGTGGCCATCGCGCTCATCTCCTCGGGCACGTTCGATCTGCGGCAGGGGCTGTTCGTGCTGGCCTGGATCATCGGCATCCATCTGGTCGAGGCCAACTTCCTCAACCCGAAGATCATGGGCGACGCCGCCAAGATTCACCCGGTGCTGGTGGTGTTCGCGCTCATCGCTGGCGAGCACAGCTACGGCCTGGTGGGCGCCCTGTTCGCGGTCCCCGTCGCCTCGATCATCCAGACCATCTTCATCTACTACCGCAAGCGGCCGCGACTGCCGACGGCGATCATTCCGGCGTCGGGTTAGCCGTGGGGCCGTCGCGCTGTCAGAGCGCCAGAACTTGCGGCGTGCGATCTGGACCGGCGACCAGCGCCGAGCGATCGGGGACATCGTGCCAGCCGGGACGGTTGGCGACGTCGCGGTCCGATTCGATCACCAGCGCGCGCAGCGCATCGTGGGGCACCCTGCGGCCGTTGCGGCCGGCGCCGGCGTCCTGCCTGGCCTGGCAGACCGGACAGTCGGTGATCCCCTCGATGACCAGGTAGCGGAGGGGCGCGTTGCACCCGGTGGCCACGAAGCAACGCCCGTTGGTCGCCGCCAGCGCGATCTCCAGCGGCGCCGCGCCGATGCCCGACAGCAGCTTGTCGACGAACGCCAGGCTGTTGCGCAAGGCCGCGTGGACGGCCGCGGGCGCCGGGGTAGGCTGATCGAGGATCCCCGCGTCGTGAAGGAAGGCAAGAAACAGATGGAACAGGTGCTCGCTGGGCGCGCGCCCGCGGATGTTGCGGCGGAGGAACGCCGGCGTCGTCTCGAGGATGCGGTCCCGGATGGCGTCCCAGGACGCGTCCTCCACCTTGACGATCGACCCGAACAACCACGACCGGAAGCGGAACGGATCGGCGTCCTCGGCCGCGGTCGCGCCGTCGTGGTCGAGCCCGACGCGCCCGACGAGCGCCTCGGCCCGGGTGTCCTTCACCAGGTTGTAGAGGTCCACCTCGACGGTCTCGGCGCGCGGGCGCTTTTGCAAGAGGACGTCGCCCCCCTGCACGAAGCCCAGCCCGAAGCCTTCGGGCAGGCCGGTGGCGCCCCGCACGTAGAGTGCGCTCCGGGCCGAGAACAACGCACAGGCCAGGTTCTCCGGCTCGTTTCCGAAGTAGGCGACGAGGTGCCTCACGACGCAATACGAAGTATACGGACCCCGGCATGAAAATCACGGAGATCTACAGCAGCATCCAGGGCGAAACGCAGTACGCGGGTCTGCCGTGTACTTTGGTTCGCACGACCGGATGCGATCTGCGCTGTGGGTACTGCGACACCGCCTACGCCTTCCATGGGGGGCGGGACATGACCTTGGACGACATCTCGCGAGAGGTGGACCGTCTGGGCGCTCCGCTCGTGCTGCTCACGGGTGGGGAGCCGATGCTCCAGCGCGAGCTGCCGGCGCTGGCGGCTCGGCTGCTGGGCGCCGGCTACCGGGTGATGATCGAGACCTCGGGCGCGCACGCGCTCGACACGCTCCCGGATGAGGTCGTCCGGATCGTGGACGTCAAGACGCCGGCCTCCGGCGAGTCCCATCGGATGCGGTGGGAGGTGCTCGACGCGCTCCGCCCGCGTGACGCGGTGAAGTTCGTGGTCGCGGATGAGCCCGATTACCACTGGGCCTGCGAGATCGTCCGCAAGCACGGCCTCGGGGGGCGGACCGAGGTCCTCCTGTCGCCGGTCCACGGCCGGCTGGACCCCAAGACTCTGGTGGGGTGGATGCTTCGCGACCGGACGCCCGCGCGGCTCAATTTGCAGCTCCACAAGTACGTCTGGTCCCCGGAGACCCGCGGCGTATAGCCGTGAAAAATTCGGCAGTTATTGGCGCGGTCCAAAGATCCCGGATAAGATATTTCGATTGACAGGCCGCGCCGCAGCCTGTTAGGTTCCGGTCGACTTTTCGGCAGTAACTGTCCAAAAACGTTAAAGAAAACTCGTCGAGGAGACGAGCTTTGGAGAGTCCCGACTCCATGGACGACGAGCACTTTGGAAACTGCCTCCGCCGCGCGAGAGAAGAAAAGTCTCTCACGGTCGGTGACGTTTCGGCATCGACCAAGGTGCCGCGTTCGGCGATCGAGCTGCTCGAGTCGGGATCGCTGAGCGGGTTGCCGGCGCACGTGTTCGTGCGCGGCTTCATTCGCTCGTACGCGAAGGCCGTGGGGCTCGCCGAGGCCCAACCGCTCGGTCTCTTCGATCGCGCGGTCAACCGCGAGAGCGAGGCGGCGCGCGCCAAGTCGGCGAGCCCGGTGGTCGATCCGGTTCTGGCGGGTGGCCCCGTCGAGGAGGCGGAGGACGCCGGCCGTCGTCGGGGGCTCGGCCTCGCGGTGTTCGTGATCATTCTCGTCCTCATCGCAACGATCACGCTGTCCCTCCTTCTTCGGCGGCCGCCGCCGTCGGGTGAAGGACTTTCTTTGCGGGGGCCGACGCCGACACCGGCGCAACTTGTGGGCGCCCTCGGTGCCGGCACGCCCGCCGGCGCGCCCCTGTCGTCCGACACCGCGCCGCGCGCGCCCGACACAGCGGCCTGACGCCAGCCGCGGACGCCGGTTAGAATTCCGAGTCCACGCAATGGGCTCGCTCTCGACACCGGCGATCGTCTTGCGCGCCGTCAACTACGGCGAGGCCGATCGCATCGTCACGCTGTTCGGGCGCGAGACCGGGATGCTCTCGGCGCTGGCGCGCGGCGCGCGCAAGAGCCAGCGCCGGTTCGCCGGCGGCCTCGGCCTCTGCGCCGTGGGCGTGGCCTCGCTGCGCGAGCGCGCCGGCGCCGATCTGCTGACGCTGGAGAGCTTCGACGCGACGACGGCGCACACCGCGCTGGGCACCGACGTGGCGCGGATGGCGCACGCCGCCTACGCCGCCGAGCTGGTGACCAAGCTCTGTGCCCCGCGCCAGGTCGAAGGGGCGGTCTACGACTGGCTGGCCAATTTTCTCGCCCGTCTCGACGCCGAGGGGGCGAGCGCGGAGCGCCTGCGCGTCTTCGAGCTGGGCCTCCTCGGCGCGCTGGGCTTCGGCCCTGTCGTCGACCGCTGCGTCTCCTGCGGCGACGCCGCGGCCAGGGCCTACCGCTGGGATCCCGACCGTGGCGGGGCGGTCTGCGTCGGCTGCGCGCGCGGCGGCCGCCCCATCAGCACCGAGGCGCGGGCGTCGCTGGCGCGTCTGGGCGGCGTTTCTCTCGCGGACGCGGGCCGTGAGAGACTGCCCGCCGACGTGAACCGCGACTGCCGCGAGGCGCTGCTCGAGATCATCAACCACCACGTGAGCGGTCCGCTCAAGTCCGTCGAATTCATTGCCAAGCTCGCCGCCGGGCCGGGGGGCGGGACGTGAAGGCGCCACCCGCGCTCGGCATCCGCCACGTCGCGCTCACCGTGCGCGATCTCGAGGCGGCCGAAAGGTTCTGGGTCGACGTCATGGGCTACGGCGTCGAGTGGCGCCCCGACGCCGACAATGTCTACTTGCACGGCGGGCGCGACAACCTGGCGCTCCACCGCGGCGAGGCCGTCGAGGGCGGGCAGCTCGATCACATCGGGATCGCCGTGCCGACGCCGGCCGACGTCGACGCCTGGGCCACACACCTGGAGGCGCGAGGTGTCACGCTCAAGACGCGCCCCAAGACTCATCGCGACGGCTCGCGCTCACTCTACTTCTACGGCCCCCAAGCCCTCCTCATCCAGATCATCCACCACACGACGATCTCATCGGGACCCTGAAGGGTCCCGTGCCTCCCGCGATGGGGCCGGCCAGGCCAAGCCTGTCCGTCCCCGACGCGATCGACGGGGGGACGGTCTTGGACTAGATTCACCGGCCCATGCCCGCGTCATCGCTGGAACAGATCGTCAGCCTCGCCAAGCGCCGAGGGTTCGTTTTTCCGTCCTCCGCCGTCTACGGCGGCCTCGGCAGCACCTGGGACTACGGTCCGCTCGGCGTCGAGCTGAAGAACAACGTCAAGCGCGCCTGGTGGCGCTCGGTCGTCTACGACCGCGACGACATGGAGGGGCTGGACGCGGCCATCCTGATGAACCGGCTGGTCTGGAAGTACTCGGGGCACGAGTCGACGTTCTCCGACCCGATGACCGACTGCCGCAACTGCAAGGCGCGCCCGCGCGCCGACCACGTCTTCGTGGCGCAGAAGGGGCGAGATCCCAAGGGGCTCGAGGAGATCAACGCGGCCATCGCGGCCAAGGAGCTCAAGTGCCCGAAGTGCGGGTCGACCGACCTGACGGCCGCGCGGCCGTTCAACCTGATGTTCAAGACCACTGTCGGCGCGGTCGACACCGGCGACGACAGCGGGCTGGCGTACCTGCGGCCGGAGACGGCGCAGGGGATCTTCGTCAACTTCGGCAACGTGCTCGACACCATGCGCAGGAAGCTGCCGTTCGGCGTCGCGCAGATCGGCAAGGCGTTCCGCAACGAGATCACGCCCGGCAACTTCACCTTCCGCACCCGCGAGTTCGAGCAGATGGAGATCGAGTACTTCGTCAAGCCGGGCGAGGACGAGGCCGCGCACCAGGCCTGGATCGACGCGCGGACGCAGTGGTACGTCGACCTCGGGATGCGGCGCGAGAACCTGCGCCAGCGCGAGCAGACCAAGGACGAGCTCGCGCACTACGCCAAGCGCTGCGTCGACCTCGAGTACCGCTTCCCCATGGGTTGGAGCGAGCTCGAGGGGATCGCCAACCGGACCGACTTCGACCTCAAGGCCCACAGCCGCAGCCCGCAGAACCCCGACGCCGTCGGCGAGCTGACCTACTTCGATCAGGAGCAGAAGAAGCACATCGTCCCCTACGTGATCGAGCCGTCGGCGGGCGCCGACCGGGCGACGCTGGCGTTTCTCTGTGACGCTTATGACGAGTCGCTGGTGAAGCAGCCGCCGGCCGAGGAGATCACCAAGCTGAAGGAGCTGGTCGAGAGCTTCGCCAAGTCCGTGGCCAAGCGCGATCCCAAGCAGATGGAGGCGGCTGTCAGAGAGCGCCTGGTGGCGGCCGCCGAAAAGATCGCCGCCGAGCTGCCGGGGTCGCTGCCGGAGTTGCTGGGGCTCTCCGAGGACGCCGACGCCAACCGGATCGAGGTGTTCAAGAAGGTGAAGGGCGCGGCGGAGAAGCTCGGCGAAGAGCACACCCGCACGGTGCTCCGCCTCAACCCGAGGCTGTCACCAATCACCGTCGCCGTCTTCCCGCTCAAGAAGAACGAGCCGCGCCTCGTCGAGATGGCCCGCGGGATCAAGAAGGACCTCCAGGCCGCCGGCCTGCGCGCCGTCTACGACGACACCGGCGCGATCGGAAAGCTCTATCGCCGGCAGGACGAGGTCGGCACCCCGTTCTGCATCACCGTCGATTTCCAGAGCCTCGAGGACAAGACCGTCACCGTCCGCGATCGCGACACCATGGGGCAGGAGCGGGTGGGAGCCCCCGAAGTCCCGGCCACGCTGCGCGCGAAGGTCGGTTAGAGCCGGCCGCTACGAGAGGAGGCCCGAGAGCGGGATCTTCATCGCCTTTGCGGCCGCCGCCAGCCGCTCGTCGTAGGTCGCGAGCTCCAGTTTTTGGTTTTGCCCCCGCAGGAAATCGATCGAGGCGAGGTGGAGCGCGTCGAGGGTGCGAACGGGTGCCGGGAACGGCTCGAGCGCCCGCGCCAGGACCGGGCGTGCCAATTCCATGAAGGCCACGCGCCCGAGCAGGTCGCGCGCCGCTTCGTCGTGCGTTTTGGCGAGCCCGCGGGCGTTGATTCGGGTCCAAAGCTCGTACTCGAGCAGGCGGCTCGAGACGAGCGGCGCCCGCCAGAGAGCGTCGGGGGGGTGGCGATCCTCTGCCAACAGATGAGCGAGCGCGACCGAGGTATCGAGATAGATCAACGTTCGTCTTCTCGGTCTTCGGCGAGCTCCTTCTGGAGAGATCGCCAGCTCGTGACCGGCAGGCGGCCGGGTGGCGTGTCGCTCGGTGCCACCGGCGGCGCGACCCAGCCTTTCCGGACGGCCTCGGCCAGGAGGGCGTCCCCTACGGCCAAGGCCCGACCGTTGCGGGGTGGTCCGAGCTCGGCCACCACCTCGTCGCGATCGGTCACCAGCACCGTCTCGCCGGTGGCCGCCAGACGGATGTACTCGCTGAGGTGGTTCTTGAGCAGCTTCACGCCGACGGAGCGCATCGCTCAATGGTAGCTTCCGGTGGCCACCTTCGCAAGCGGATCGATGATCGCCGTAGAGATATCGCCAAGATCCGAGCACGAAGGACCTTCCCTCGCGACGCGGCTCAGGGTAAATAGGCGGCCATGCCAAGCGTCACCAAGTCCCGCTCGTCCAAGTCTCCCGTCAAGTCCTCGCTCAAGTCGGCGAAGCTGCAGAAGGTCGGTAAGGCCGCCGCCGGCAAGAATGGCCACAACGGCCACGGCACCGCCATCCGTCTGGGCGCCAAGACCGTCGTCAAGGGCGCCGCCGCCAAGGCGGCCACGAGGACCGCCACGAGGACGGCTACGAGGACGGCTACGAAGCCCGTCAGGGCTGCTGGCAAGAGCCTCGAAAAGTCCGCCAAGCGCGTCTACTTCTTCGGCGGCGCGAAGGCCGAGGGAAACAAGGAGATGAAGAACCTGCTCGGCGGCAAGGGTGCGAACCTCGCCGAGATGGCCAACATCGGCCTGCCGGTTCCGCCGGGATTCACGATCACCACCGACGTCTGCAGGGAGTTCTACGCCAACGGCAAGAAGCTCCCCAAGCAGCTCGACGCGGACGTGCGCGCCATGGTCGCGCGGATGGAGAAGCTGGTGGGCGCCAAGTTCGGCGACCCGTCGAACCCGCTGCTGGTCTCGGTCCGCTCGGGCGCGCGCGCCTCGATGCCGGGCATGATGGACACCATCCTGAACCTCGGACTCAACGACAAGACAGCCGCGGGGCTGGCCGCCAAGTCGGGGAACGAGCGGTTCGCGTTCGACAGCTACCGCCGCTTCATCGCCATGTACGGCGACGTGGTGCTCGGGCTCAAGCCGGAGAACAAGGAGGATCACGATCCGTTCGACGAGATCCTCGACCACAAGAAGAGGGCCCGGGGGGTCAAGCTGGACTCCGACCTGCCGGCCGACGCGCTCAAGGAGCTGGTCGCCGAGTTCAAGGGCGCGATCAAGGAGCGGCTGGGGATCGATTTCCCGGAAGACCCGTACGTGCAGCTCGACGGCGCCATCAAGGCCGTCTTCAACTCGTGGCGCAATGACCGCGCCGACCTCTACCGCCGGCTGAACAACATCCCGGTCGAGTGGGGGACGGCCGTCAACGTCCAGGCGATGGTGTTCGGCAACAAGGGCGGCGACTCGGCGACCGGCGTCTGCTTCACGCGTGACCCGGCCAGCGGGGAGAACATGTTCTATGGCGAGTTCCTGGTGAACGCGCAGGGTGAGGACGTGGTCGCCGGCATCCGCACGCCCGAGAAGATCGAGGCGCTCGGCAAGGTCCTGCCCGAGGCGTACAAGCAGCTGCTCGACATCCGCAAGAAGCTCGAGAAGCACTACAAGGACATGCAGGACATCGAGTTCACCATCGAGAACAAGAAGCTCTACATGCTTCAGTGCAGGAACGGGAAGCGCACCGGGTTCGCCGGGGTGCGCATCGCCGTGGAGATGGTGGAGGAGAAGCTGATCCCCAAGGAGGAGGCGCTGCGCCGGGTCGAGCCGGAGGCGCTGAACCAGCTCCTGCGTCCGGTTTTTCTCCCGGCCGCCAAGAAGCAGGCGGTCGCCGAGGGGCGCTTGCTCGCCAAGGGGCTCCCGGCCGGTCCGGGCGCCGCGACGGGCAAGGTCGTCTTCTTCGCCGACGAGGCGGAGGCGCTGGCCGCCAAGGGCGAGACCAATCTGATTCTGTGCCGCCACGAGACCAGCCCGGAGGACATCCGCGGCATGAACGCCTCGCTCGGCTTCATGACCGCCTTCGGCGGCATGACCAGCCACGCGGCGCTCGTCGCGCGTCAGATGGGGAAGGTCTGTATCGTCGGCTGCGACGCGCTCTCGTTCGACTACCACGCCCGCGTGATGCGCGTGACCACCGCCAAGGGCGAGGTGGTCGTCAAAGAGGGTGACTGGATCTCGATCGACGGCTTCGCCGGCGAGGTGATCCAGGGGCGCGTCGACACGACGCCGTCCGAGGTCATCCGCGTCCTCATCGAGAAGAACCTCGACGCCGCCGAGGCGCCGGTCTACCAGCGCTACGCCAAGTTGATGACCTGGGCCGACGCCGCGCGGAAATTGAAGGTCCGCGCCAACGCCGACCAGCCCGACCAGGGCGACGCCTCGGTCGCCTTCGGCGCCGAGGGGATCGGCCTCTGCCGCACGGAGCACATGTTCTTCGGCGAGGGGAAGATCGGTCCCATGCGCGAGATGATCGTCGCGGAGAACGAGACCGATCGCCGCAAGGCGCTCGACAAGCTCTTGCCTCTGCAGCGCGAGGACTTCCACGGCCTGTTCAAGTCGATGCAGGGGCGGCCGGTGACGATCCGGACGCTCGATCCGCCGCTGCACGAGTTCCTGCCGCACGACGAGGCCGGCGTGGCCGATCTGGCGCGCTCGACCGGCAAGACGGTCGAGGAGATCCACACGCGCATCGAGGAGCTCAAGGAGTCGAACCCCATGCTCGGCCACCGCGGCTGCCGCCTGGGGATCACCTACCCGGAGATCACCGAGATGCAGGCGCGCGCCATCTTCGAGGCGGCCGTCGACCTCTCGAACGAGGGCGAGCCAGTCTTCCCGGAGATCATGATCCCGCTCGTGGGGACCAAGAAGGAGCTCGATCTGCAGGCCGACGTCGTCCGCAAGACGGCCGCGGCGGTCTTCGCGGAGCGCGGCAAGAAGGTGGGCTACACGGTCGGCACCATGATCGAGGTTCCGCGGGCGGCGCTCACCGCCGGCGACATCGCCGACACGGCCGAGTTCTTCTCCTTCGGCACCAATGACCTGACCCAAACGACGTTCGGGCTGTCGCGCGACGACGTCCCGCGCGTCCTGGCCGCCTACGTGAGTCACGACATCTACCAGGTCGACCCGTTCGTCAGCGTCGACCGGAGCGGCGTCGGCCAGCTCATGAAGATGGCGATCGCCTCGGGCCGGGCCAAGAAGCCGAAGCTCAAGATCGGGATCTGCGGCGAGCACGGTGGCGACCCGTCGTCGGTCGAGTTCTGTCACCAGATCGGCCTCGACTACGTCTCCTGCTCGCCGTACCGGCTGCCGATCGCGCGGCTGGCGGCGGCGCAGGCGGCCCTCAAGACAACCTAGCGGCGCAGGTCAGGGTCGAACCCACGACAATGAACCGCGCGCCGACGTCTCCGTCCGCGTCGACCCGACCGCGGGCGGTGGCGGCGCGGGCGCTGGGGCTGACCGCGCTCGCGCTGTCAGCCTGCTCACTGAGCCAGAATGGCGTCAACCCGCCCGGTGACACGTTCTTCTACCCAACCAGCGCGATCATGAGCCCGACCGACACGGCGGGGAACTGGCTCTACGTCGCGAACTCCAACGCCGACCTGCGCTTCAACGACGGCACGCTGGTGATGGTGAACGTCGGGATGAACGAGTTTCCCGATGCGACCAATGTCGATGGCACGTTGCATGGCGCCGCGAAGGATCGTGCGGGAGCCTGGCCGCAGTGCCCGCAGGCAGACTACGTCAACCCGCTCCCCCGGAGCGACGCGCCGATCTGCTGCCGGGATCTTCTCGACCCCAGCATCATCAACTGTGACGAGCGCCGCTACGTCGCCGCCGACGGGACGGTGGCCATCGGGAGCTTCGCGGCGGGCATGGTCTGGCAGCCGTTCTGCGCGCTGCCCGACGGGTCGTACCAGGACCCGTGCCTTCCCGCCGGCAC
The DNA here is from genome assembly GCA_036498765.1 of Polyangia bacterium. GTDB lineage: Bacteria > Myxococcota_A > Polyangia > Fen-1088 > Fen-1088 > JADGRB01. Next base: position 18,115 of record DASYEX010000114.1, on the reverse strand, counting down.
GACTTGTCTGGCCGATCCGGCCGCTGGCCGAATCCTGATCGGGGTCCGCGGCGATACCTCGCTGACCGACGTCGACGTCGCGCCTCCCGGTACACCGGACGTGCCGGCGTACCAGAACACGTTGCCTCGGCCGGCCTTTCACTGCGTCGCCGACGACAACCAACTGACGCCGACGCTAGCCGAGTGCAATCAAAAGATCCAAGAGACGGGGACCACGCTCAACGTCCTCCAAGGCGACACCTCGACGGCCGAGGTCGCGCTCCCGGACGAACCCTACGCCCTGGCGCTCGATCCGAGCGAAGGTTTCCTCTATGTGGGGCATCTCGCGGGTAACACCTCCGTTCAGGATTCAGGTGGGGTTTCGCTGTTCAACGCCTCCGGGGTCAGCCTGTTCGCAAAGCCGACCTTTCCACCACCTCCGACGTTCATTGCGCCGTTCGGAAGTCCGTTCCCGCCGAACAGCTCCGGCCTGTTCGGGGTGACGGATCTGCACATGCACGCCTCGCTGGGGAACCCGACGAACTCGAACGACAAGAGGGTCTACGCGAGCTCTCGCTACGTTCCCCAGGTGAGCTCGATGACCGTCATCGGTCCCCTGCTGTGCGAGCCGGGCAACAGCAGCGCCATCCAGGACAACGTCCTCGTGCCCGCGGGTGACAACCTGAACCCGAACCTGGTCGGTTCGGAGATGCGCGGAATCGAATTCATCGATCCGCCCGACCCCAACAGCGCCGCGCAGCGGGTCTTCGCGCTCCAGCGCGTGCCGCCCGATCTGGTCGGCTTCGACATCTCCAGCACCGCCGACGGAGCGACGACGGTCATTCCGACCGACGTGACCGAGACCTGCTCCAGCCCGACCTTCCTCTATCAGTACCCGGCCCCGGGCACGGCGACCGCCGACAACCCGTCGCGCCTCTTCATCAACTGCTTCGACACCGGCGAGGTCTACGTCTTCGATCCGTCGGTCCCGTCGCTCATCACCACGCTCATGGTGGGCCGCGGTCCGGCCGGCATGGTCTTCGACGCCGCCAACGCCGTCGCCTACGTGCTCAACTTCACCCAGAACAACCTGGTGGTCGTCGACCTCGCGCCCGGGAGTCCGACGCAGTATCACGTCGTCCAGCGACTGGGTTTCCCGACGGTGACGCCGCGATGAAGCGCCTCGGCCTCGTCGCGCTGGTGGCCGTCGCGGCCTGCGGGCCCGCGCCGAACCTCCTGCCGGTCGACGACCTCAACCGTCCGACCGACGTCGCCTTCGTGTGCTTCGGTGCGTTCCCTTCCGGGACGGGCACCGACGGCGGCGTCACGGGCGGCGCGCTGCAGGTCTCGGGGCGGCCGATGCGCGCCTGCCACCCTGAGGGCCAGTACGATCCGGGCCCGACCTCCACGACGCGCACATTCGCCTTCCTCCCCAACAGCGCCGCCGGAACTCTCTCGGTGGTCGACGCCGATCACTGGAAGCTGGTCGATCTCGATCTAGACACCGCTGGCTACGGCACGGCGCCGCTGGGCCAGCTCCCCGAGCAGATCTCGGCCAGTGACGACGGCTGCCGCTTGATTTCCGCCAACCGGGGCTCCTGCGATCTGACGCTCCTCGATCCGTCGGTCCTGGTGGCACCGACGTTCAGCAGCCAGAACAACGTCGACGTCCAGCTGGCGTCGCCGCGCACGGGCTCCCAGACCTTCCGGCCCACCAAGGAAGACGGCACGCCGCTCTTGGCCGCGCCCTATGAGGCGGTCTTCCTGCCGCAGGACACGAGCAGCCTGGTCCAGCCGCCGGCGAGCGGCACCTTGCCGTATCTCCAGGGCCAGGGCGCGCTCTGCAGCGACCAATGGCCGTCCCCGTCGGTCCCGAGGTCCTGGTACGCGCTGGTCACCTACCCGTCGTGTGATCTCGTCACGCTGATCGAGCTCCCGAGCGGGAAGATCGTCGACTCCGCCAAGGTCTCGAGCAGCGACGGCAAGACGGTCCAGCTCACCGACACCGGGAAGTCGCCGGTCTGTCCGCTCTCGGCCGCGGATTGCGTCGGCCAGGTGATCCCGGCGCGGGCGGGCGCCTCGGACGCGGCCGCCGGAGACGGCGCGCGCCACGCCGCGCCCGGTGACGCCAGCGCCGACGCGGGCATCCCCGACGCCGCCGTGGGCGCCGGAGGCACGACAGGCGCGGCAGGCACGACAGGCGCCGCAGGCATGACAGGAACGGGCGGTGCCGCGACGGGAACGGGCGGCGGCTCGGGGAGCGCCGGTGCCGCCGGGACCGGCGGGACGTCCAGCGGGACGTTGCTGGGTAATCAGTTCCCGGCGGGCACGTTCGTCGGCAGCCCGATCGGCCCCAGCGGCATCGCGATCGTCCCCGACGGCAGCCGCGCCTACGTGTCGCTCGCCAACGCGTCCTACGTGCTCTCGATCGGGCTCTCGAGCACCGGTCTGTCGCTGTCGACCAAGCCGATCACCCTCAACGAGGGAGCGCGCGGGTCGACCCGCATCCGCCTCAACGTCGATCCCAACCGTGTCAAGACGGAGGGGACCGCGGGCGCCTTCGTCGGCGCGGATCAGGGCTGGAACAGCATGGAGCCGGGCGTCCCCACGGCGAACTTCGCGGGCCTCGATCAGTCACGGAAGTACCTCTACGTCATCGCCCGCGACGGGACCCTGCGGGTCGTCAACGTTTTCACCCCCGGCGGCGAGTCCGAATGCGAGACGAACGCCGACCCGCTGAACCTCCCGACCGGTGTGCACATGACGGACGACTGCATCCCGGTCGATCCCTCGTATCGGCGGCCGTTCAGCGTCGGTCCGGGGATTCACTTCGGCTCGCTGCCCGTCGACGTCGCGGCGGCCGACCTGCAAAGGCCGAACGACTTCAACGAGCAGAGCGTGAACGGTGCTTACGCCTGGGTGCTCACCGACTCGGGGTTCATCTACCTGGTGAACATCAACCCGGTGCTCCGCAACTACACGTCGTGGTGGACCTTGGATCCCGCGACGCAGACGTACGTGCAGCAGCTGAACCCGCCGGTGACCGAGCCGTTCCCCTTCGTGAACACGCTGCGGGATCGCAACCAGATCTCTTACTCGGTGACGCTCGATCCGAGCACCGGTCCGCCGCGCGTCGATTCACCGCCCCCTGTCCCCGCGACGGGGCCCTACATCGAACCCGTCTGGACGCGTGGGTCAGCGCTGAACGCGACCGCGCAGAGCGGTTCGTACCTGCAGACCTCCGTTTTCTTCCCACGGGTCCCGAATTCGGACCCGACCAATCCGGTCATCGATCGGGGGGCCGTCACGGCGCAGACCTGGACCGTCGCCTGGGAAGGTCCGCTCACCGGAAATCGCAACACCGGCAAGGCCTTCACCACCGACGACGGGTTCTCCCCGTGGCCAGGCGGTAAGGCCCCCCCGGGCACCTTGGCCGTGGATTCGGTGTTCGAGGACGGGGGCGGCGGCTACTGCCAGCTGGGGATCGTTCCGGGCGACATGATCGCGCTGACCGGCTGCACCAACAGCTCCCAGTGCGGCATCGGCGAGACGTGCGTGACGGGTGACAGCGGCTCCGCCGTTGCGGCGGGCCTGGCGGTCACCGGGATCTGCCTCGATCCCAACCGCGCCAGCGCCCAGATGGCGACCTGCACGGAGTTCCTCAGCAGCCTGCGGCGCTACGAGATTGTCGCGGCGTCGCCCAGCAACGTCATCATGCGGCCGCACCTCGACGAGATCGTCCTCTCCAGCTTGACGCCGCCCTGCCAGGCGGCGTCCGGCGGGGGCGCCGACGGCGGCGCGGGGAAGGACGCGGGCGGGGGAGCCGACGCCGGCGCGGCTCGCGGCCCGACCCAGGATACCTGTCCCGACACGCTGGATGATCCGACCACGCTGAACTTCCAGTGCGTCTCGAACGACCGGATCGCGGGCGCCGCGCCCCGTTGCCTCATGCGTTGCAACACGGGGGCGGACACGGAGTGCCGCCCGGGCCGCGTGTGCGTCGACTTCGATCCGGCGGGGGTGAACGACGCGCCTCGGCCCAAGTGTTCCACGGGGGAGTGCTTCTGTGCCGACGGGCCCGTATTCGACGGTGCGGGCAAGGCGTGCTTCGACCAGCTGCTCGACTACCAGGTCGTCGCGGGCAAGAGCTTCCTCGTGACGGGGTCGCAAACGGGGATCATCACCACCGCCAATCTCCCTTCGAACGGCGAGCCTTGCCAGCTGAACCCGACGCCCGATACCCGCTTCAGCTTCCGTATCGCGATGAACGCCCCACAGTGCACCAATGTGTCCTCCGGCGTTGCGGGGATCGACAGCCGCGTGGATCCAGATTTCGCGACCGATCGTGCCGGGGCGACGACCAACGCCCAGGCGTTGGTGGACGTCGCCAACTTGACACCCGAGCCGACCAACCCCTGTCTTTACATCGGTGGGCCGGTCTCCAGTGATCCGGTCGCAGCTTCGCCGGATGCCGGGGCGCTGCCCACGCATGTCCGCGCGCTGTTCAAGAATTCGCAGGTGAGCTTTCTGCTCGCCAACATCGATCGTGGCCCGACCTTCCAGTTCGCGACCTCCTTCGACGTCCACGGGGGTTTTGCCCCTCAGCTGGTTCAGGATCCCGCGACGATCGAGGTCGGGATGCCGGCCCGGATCGTGGTCGGTCCGGTCGATTCGCTGCCGCAGATAACGACCGGGACGCCGCCCATGCTCACCAACGAAGCCCCGTACGTCTTCGTCGTCGACCAGCGCCGCCTCGGGCGGTCGCAGGGTGGGGGACCGACGCGCGGCCAGCTCCTGCGCATCAACCCGTTCTTGTACCAGTCGAACGTCGGATCGACGCCGACCGGCTACCAGCCGGAGTTCGAGGACTACACCGCCAGCGGCGGCCTCTTCCCGATCCAGTAGCGCCCTGCAGCCTGCAGCCGGAACTTGACGGGCCTCTGGTATGCAGAGAGACTACATGTAGGTGAGCGTCGTGCGGCCGTTCAGTCGGGGTTCTGCTGGTCGAGACGATCGCGCACGTCATCCGGGCTGGGGTGGCCCTCCTGGGCGTCTCGGCCCCCGAGGCGATGGCCAAGTCTGAAAAATCCACGAAAGAAGACGAATCATGAGCGTGCGTTACACTGCTGTCACAGGCATGGACGGACCCGCGCTCGAGGAGACCGATCGAAACGTCGAGCGGTGGCGCGAGAAGATCGAGGTCAAGCTCGACAACCGGCAGGTGTTCTTCCTGTTCTTCGGCAGCGCGGTGGTCGCCTGCATGCTGTTCGTGCTGGGCGTGATGGTCGGGAAGCGGATCGAGTCGCGGGGGCAGGCCGAGGCACCGCAGCTTCAGGATCCCCTGGCCGCGCTCGATCGCGCGCAGAAGCCCCCGGTCGGCGTGGCGGCGCCCGATCCGCAGCTGACGTTCGCCAGCACGCTGACCGGCGGCGCCAAGGTCAAGCCGATGGCCGCGCACGCGGCCGCGGGTCTTCCCAAGGTGGTCGCCCAGAAGCCGGCGACGCCCAAGCCCGTCGCGGCGGCGCCCAAGCCGAGCAGTGTCGCGCCCAAGCCGGTCGCTGTGGCCAGGCCGGCCCCGGCCCCGACCGTCGACTCCGCCAAGGCGCGGGGAAAGTTCACGCTGCAGATCAGCACCTTCCCGACGTCGGCCGACGCTGAGGCGTTCGTGCAGAGATACCCTGGCGCTTTCGTCGTCGCGGGAGACGTGCCGGGCAAAGGGATGGTCTACCGGGTCCGCTTCGGGAACTACCCGACGTACAAGGACGCCGCCGCGGCCAAGGACGGGTTCGAGAAGCAGCACAACCTGATCGCGCTGGTCGCCGCCCGATAGCGGCCGCGGGCCGCCAACCGCTCAAACGGGCGGGTTAGAACATGAGGCCGACGTTGACGTGGAGGACGCCGATCCGGGTGTCGCCGGGGCCCGGATCGAGCGGCCAGCCCCAGCCGAGACTGACGTCGCCGATCGGCAGGCGGATGAGCAGCGGTGAGACGCCCACGCCGTGGCGGAACTGAGACAGCTGGAGGCCGTTGAAGGAGTCGGCCACCACGCCGTTGTCCATGAAGACCGACCCGTACCACGGGGGGATGATCGGGAACTGCAGGTCGATGTTTTGCAGGATGCGCAGGTTGCCGCCCAGCGGCCGGTACTCGACGGCGTTGAGGCCGCCGCCGAGCTGGCCCTCGACCACCTCGACGCGCGCGCGATCGAGCTGGAAGCCGCGGATGGTGGTGTCGCCGCCGGCGAAGTAGCGCTCGACCTTGGGGAGCAGGGAGGCGCCCCCGAGCGGGAAGCCCTGGTCGTAGCGGAAGCCGTGCCGAAGGTAGAGGTGCTTGCCGAGCGGAATGACCGACAATGAATGGACCCCGACCTTGAGAAACGTATCGTCGCCGATGGCGAACGGAAACGGGCGCAGCGGGAGGGAGAGCGCGGGTAAGGCCAGCTCGGCGATGGCGTCGATGCGGAAGCCGCGCGTCGGCAGGAGCCGGTTGTCCATGCGCAGCCACTCGACGTTGGCCGACAGGCTGCCGACCGTCGTCCCCAGCGTGACGACGTTGGTGTTCTCGATGGGGCCGGCTTCCCGGTCGAGCGGCTCGGTGTGGGTGGTGTTGCGCAGGTTGTAGTGGATCCCGGCGTCGACGCCCGGGTACATCTCGCGGGAGAAGCCGATCGAGCCACCACCCGAGTGGATGTCCCCCAGCCGGACGGTCTCTTGCCGCAGATAGGTCAGCGAGGCGTCGAGCCGGAACAGCGTGCCGAGGAAGCGCCGATCGAGGTAGCCGACGTTGCCGCGCAGGATGGCGGTGCCGTAGATGACCTGGCCGTTGAAGGTCCAGCCGTAGCCGAAGAGGTTCCGGTCGTCGTAGCCCCCCCGCAGGTAGACGCCGAAGGGAAACGCCGAGTCGGGCGGCTTCTGATCGGTCGAGGCCCCGGCGCCGATGTGCAGCACGCGGTACTGCTCGTAACGCTCTTCGACCTGCACCAGCATCGGGGCGGTCTGTTCGGCCCCGCTCGGCAGCGGGCGCTTGTTCTCCCGGCCGGGGAAGGAGATGGGCGCGGCGTTGTTGAAGAGCTGCAGGAAGCCGATGTCGCGCTGGCTGCGCTCGACGGGCGTGGTGCCGAGGTAGTCGCCGGGGCGCAGCCGAATCTGCTCGAGGATGGTTCGCGCCCTGGTCACGAAGTTGCCGCGCACGAAGATCGGCCCCAGGCGGAGGCGCGCCCCCAGCGTCACCTTCCAGGTGAGGGTGACGTCGTTCCCCTTGCGATCGACGTCGGGCTCGACCGCGGCGAGCGGGTAGCCGGCGTCGCCGAGCAGGCGCACCAGCCGCTTGGCGTCCGCCGCCACGGTGGGCGGCGCGTAGGGGGCGCCGGGGCGGAGCGCCAGGCTGTCGAGCAGGAAGCGGGGACCGTAGGGGAGCGGGGTGGCGTCGGCGCTGCGGATCTCCTCGGCGCGGAGCGTGAGGCGGGGGCCTTCGTCGACGGTGAAGCGGACGTAGAGGGCGTTCGCTTCGCGCGAGACGGTCTCGGCGGCAGCCACCGTCGCGCCCAGCTGACCGAGCGCCGCCGGCGACGTGGCCGCGTCGACGCGCGCCTTCGCCTCGACGAACCCCCGCGCCTGGTAGCGCTCGACGAGGCGAAGGGCGTCCTGTTCCAGTTGCTTGCCGGTCGCGTAGCCTCCCGAGCCGATGCCCCCAAAGGGGTAGGGGCGGACCGTGACCACCTCGGCCAGGTCCCGGGCGGGGAGGGCGTGCGCCCCCACGAACTCCACCCCGCGCACCTTGAGCACCGGCCCCTCGTCGATCGAGAACACGATCCGCTCCTCGTTGTCCGAGAGGCGCTCGCGCCGCCAGTCGACGCGGGCGAAGAAGTTCCCCTGCTGCTGGTAGTAGTGCTGGAGGGCGTCGGCGCTGGCCCCGACCTCGAAGTCGTCGTACGAGCCGCGGGTGAAGAGCGTGAGTTGGTCCTGAAGCGTCGAGGCCGACTGGCTGGCGTTCCCCTCGAAGGCGATCGCGATCCGCTTCCGTTCGTTGATGGTGACGCCGATGCGGACGTTCTTGGCGGCGCGGTCGATGCTCTTCTGCACGCTGAAGTCGGTGGTCACGCGCACGCCGGCGAACCCCAGCGCCCGGTAGCGCTTGGCGACGGCGTCGATGTCCTCGCGCAGCTGCTTCTGGGTGAAGGGGACGGGCGTGTTCCAGAGCGTGAGCCAGTCGCCATGCCGGAACATCGGATCGAGATCGTCGCTCGACAGCGCGTGGTTCCCGCTGAAGGCGACGGGGCCGAGCGGGTAGGCGGGCCCCAGCTTGACGGTCACGTAGAGGTCGAGCGAGCCGGGGGCCGAGCCGGGGCGAGCGTCGAGGCGGACGTTCGCCTCGAAGTAGCCGCGGCTGCGCAGAAAGTCGATCACCAGCTCGCGCTCGCGCTCGAGCACGACGTTGCGCTCGTTGCCGACCGGCGGCAGGGGTTGGCCGGGCCGGATGGTGATGCGGCGCTGGATCTCGTCCTGCTGAATGCGGCGGTTGCCGTTCACGAAGACGTAGCGGAGCCGCTCGTAGGGGAGCAACGTCACCGTGACGATGACGCCGGCGCCGGCGCCGGCAGGGGCAGAGCCAGGGTGGGTGGTGACCGTCGCGCGGTAGCCGAAGGCGTCGAGGGCCTGCACCAGTCGGGGGATGGTCCCGAGCGGGATGCCGATCCGATCGCTCGGGCCCGCCTCGACGAAGGGATCCCCGATGGCGGAGACGGACTGCAACAGCGCCTGGAGGCTGGCCTCGGGGTCGATGCGCGAGCCGCCGATGTCGTAACGAACGATCGGGACGCGCGCGGCGGGCGCCGGGGGAGGGGCCTCCGGCGCCGCGGCGTCGGCGGGCGCGCGGGCGTCCTCGGGCGCGCGGGCGTCCGCGGGCGCGCGGGCGTCCTCGGGCGGGAGGCCCGTCGGCGATTCATTTTGGGCGCGGGCGCGCGGCGCCGACAGTGCCAGCGCGAGCGCCATCGCCGCGAGCGAGACCGAACCTCTCACGAAAGGGGAATCGTCCGTTACGCGGTCATCTTATCGCGTAGTCGAGCCGCAGTTCGAAGTTGTAATTGAGCGGCAACGTCTCGGGGACCCCCTGCTCCGACGAGAGGCGGATCTGCTCGATGCCGCCTCCCACGCTGAAGTAGTCGAGCAGCCAGAGATTGCCCGAGCCGTTCCAGTGGCTGGTGTTCTGGAACCCCTGCAGGTAGTCGAACTGCAGATCGCCGTAGCGGCTGACGCGCTTGCGGATTCGCCCTTCGAACCCGTCGGAGCCGACGGTGAGCCGCAGGTTGAGCCCGGTGAGGCGCTGGAAGGTGTCATCGATGTAGGGCTCCATCAGGTTGGCCACCGTGTCGCGCGTCGCCTGCCCGGCGATGTCGGCGCCGGTCGTCAGGTTCGCGCCCACCGTCGCGTTCTGGGTGCCGAAGGGCGTGGTGTTGGAGGCCGAGGTGCGGCCGGTCAGGAGCAGGAAGGCGGCCTGGTTGCGGTCGAGACCGTCGTCGCTCGACAGATCGATCTGCGCCTCGCGCAGCGGTCCGCTGATCCGCATGTGCACGTTGTGGTCGGTGCCGTTGGCGTCGGTCACCAGGTTGGTCGCTTCGATCTCGATGTCGGGCGTGTCGCCGTCGGCGATCGACTTGGTGGCGATGAAGGTGACGTGGTTGGCGTTGGGGACGAGATCGAAGTCGCCCCGCATGAAGGGGATGTTGAACCGGCCGTCGGTGGGCCGGATGTCGCCCGCCAGCTGCGGCACGGACAGCGTCCCACCCACGTGCAGGATGACGTCGGCGTGGATCTCCGGCGCCAGGTTGTTCTGCACGACGAACCCGTCGCCCACCGTGCGCACCGAGAGATCGAGCCGCAGCTGCTCGAGGAGCGGCTTCCCCTCGTAGAATGCCCGGACCGTCGACTCGTCGACGCGCGGCCGGATGGCCAGGTTCGACACCTGAAAGGCCTGCAGGTATCGCCCAGAGACCAGCCGCACCTCCCCGCCCAGGCCGAACCCGTCGTCCAGGCTCCCCTTGAGATCGAGGTCGAACGCCAGGTCGTCGACCTCGAACACGCCCGGGCTGCGGTAGGTGAGCCGCTCGCCGTGCAGCGGCAGATCGAAGTAGCCGGGTCGGAACGGGAAGAGGTTGGTGAATTGGACGCGGCCGGCCCGCACGCCCGAGGCCCCGATGACCAGCATCCCCTGATCGTTGTACAGCACCTTGACGTTGTGGAGGATGACGCCGTCGTTGCTGACCTCGACGATGCCGCTCTCGACCTGGACCTCGCTGCCGAGATCGCGCAGGCGAAAGGAGATGTTGTCGAGATCGAGCCGCCCCCGGATGTCCGGGTGAAGCAGGGTCCCGCGCAGGTGGGCGCGCACGTGGGCCTTGCCCTGCGCGTCGGAGACGGCGTCGGGCGCGGCGAAGGCCAGCAGGCGGGCGCTCACGTCGCCGTCGACGTCGGCCTGCAGGTTCTCGGGGACGAATCCTGGGCCCAGGGTGGCGTGCCCGCCGAGCTTCATCGTCGACCCATCCACGGTCAGCGACAGGTTCTCGATGGCCATCCCCCCGCCGTCGTTGAGCGCGAACCGCCCCGAGTCGACCACCACGTCGCGGGAGAGACCCGCCGGCCGGAGGTGGATCGGGCTGGCGATCTTCACCTCGCCGCGCAGATTGGGCCGGTCGAGGGTGCCGCCGGCCTGCAGCTCCGCGCGCAGGTCCCCGCCCAGCCGTTCGATGCCGGCCGCCCCCAGAAACGGCTGCAGGAGCTCGAGGTCGAGGTGGCCGGAGAGGGCGCCCGAGATGGCCCGCCCGTCCAGGCGGCCCTCGACCTGCAGGTCGCCGCCGTCGGTGGCGAAGTGGGCCTCGTCGAGCGCGATGTGGTCCCCGGCCAGGTGAACGTGGACCGGCCGCGCCGCCTCCACGCGGACCCGCTGCATCGTCGTCTCGCCGTTGGGGCCGTCGACGGCGCGCGCGATCGACATCCAGAGCTCGGGGAGCAGGACGTCCAGCTCCAGCGGCTGGCCGGGATCGAGATCCACGGCCACGCGCCCGCTGGCCACGCTGCGCCCGTCGCCCAGCGCCACCAGCTCGGGCGCCAGCGCGTGAAGCTCGAGGCGGCGAAAGGCGACCCGGCCGTGCACGCTGGGGCCCTTGGGCAAGAGCGCCGCGTCGACGTCGACGTCGAACCGCTCGAACAGCTGCCCGTGGATGGAGACGCCCGGCGCGCGCTGGGGACCGACCGACGCCGGGACCAGGGCCAGGTGCCCCTTGCCGAGCCGGACGCCGCGCACGACGACGTCGGTCAGGTCGACCTCCCCGCCGAGCTGCGGGCGATCGGGGCGCCCGCCGACGTGCAGCTTGGCGCTCACGAAGCCGCTCATCGGCACGCCCGAGTCTGCGGCGCCGGGGATCGCGGCGATCGGGTACTTGGCCAGCGTGACGTCGAGATCCAGGTCCTGATGGGCGAGCCCGACGCTCCCGTGCACGTCGACCGCCCCGCCGCCCCGGTGGGCGATCCGCAGCGCCTCGACCGCCAGGGTCTTGCCGTCGAGCGCCAGGTTGACGGGGCCGACGGTGAACTTGTCGCCCAGCGCGGTGATCGGCGTGCCCGCGGGGACCGTCACGTGCGCGGTGACCGCGTCGAGCGGGCCCTGCGCGTCGGCGGAGAGCGTGATCCGGCCGGCCACGCCGGCGCCCGGCGCCAGCGATTCGAGATCGAGGTTGCGCGCCTCGATCTTGGCCTCGACGACCGGAGACTTGAGCGGGTGGTTGGAATTCTTCTCCCAGAGGCGCAGCGACCCGTGCGCGTCGATCTCGCCGCCGAACGCCGGCCCCGAGAGCCGGTCGAGGCGCGCCACGCCGTGCTCGAGGCCGAACTTGGCGTCGAGCTGGCGGACGGCGCGCGTCCCTATTCCGAGGCCGCGGACCGTTGCCTGTCCCTGGACGGTCGGATCGTCGACCCGGCCCGAGACGTCCGCTTCGACGCGCGCCTCCTTGGCCATCGCCGGCAGGCCCAGCTCGCCGCAGAGGCGCCCGAGATCGCTGGCCACCACGCCGAGCGCCAGATCGACGAGCTGCTTGTCGAGGTCGAACGAGCCGCGCGCCGTCGCGTCGGCCCCAGCGACGGAGACGGTGACGCCGCTGGTCTTGACCTTGCTCGACGCCAGCTCGGCGCCGCCGCGGACGCGCACCTCGCGCGGCAGTCCCGGTGCCCCGGCGCGGGTGAACTTGAGGTCGATCCTCTTGAGCCGCGCCGCCTTCTTCCCGAGGTCCGCGTGGGCCTCGATCCGACCGTCCAGGCGGCCGCCCCCGAGGGGGCGCAGCGCGCGCGGCAGGTAGCTCTCGGTGTGAAAGCCCGTGAATCCGAGGCGCGCCTCGAGCGCCAGCTTGTTTACGTCGAGGTGCGCCTCCAGCCCCAGCTTGCCGCCGCCGGGCGCGCCCAGGCCGAACTTGGTGACGTCGACCTTGCCGGCGCCGCCGTCGAAGGCGAGGTCCAGGCCCAGACCGAGCGCCCGATTTTCGTCGTAGCGCACGTCGAGGCCCCGGATGGCGGCAGCCACCTTGATCTTCTCGAACGGCTGCGCGAGCGTGGCGGTCACGCTGGCGTCGTCGCCGCTCACGACGATCCCCGCGAGCCCCTTGCCGGCGGCCACCGCCGTCAGCGCGTCGCCCGCCTTGGAGAACGCGATGCGCAGATCGATCCCCGGCTTGTCGTCCGGGCCGCCGAGCCCGTAGATGCCGGTGAACGACCCCTTGCCGGAGAGCTGGCTGCGCCCGGTGTCGGCCTCGCCGAGATCGAGCTGGATGTCGTCGGGGTGGTCCGGCGCGGTCGCGATCCGGTTGATGACCACGCGGTCGAACGGCAGCACGTTGCCGTCCAGGATGCGCAGCTCGCCACCGCCTTCGGCCACCACCTGCCGGCCGTCGAAGCCGAAGACGGGGTGCGCCGGATCGAGCGTCGACTGGATGAGCGACGCCGTGCCGTGCATGTGTTTGAGGTCGAGCCCCCAGACGCCGGGGAAGTCGAAGCCGGCGGTGAAGTCACCGAGCTCGGCGTCGGTGATCTCGAACTTCGAGCGCCCGGGCGGCGTCCCGGGCGGCGGGGGCGGCGGCGGGGTCTTGGGCCCGAGCGCGGCCAGGAAGCCGATCGCGTCGCCGTGTTTGAGCTGTGCGAACCGCCAGAGCGCCTTGGGGACGCGCAGCTCGTGGATCTCGAAGCTGCCGCCGATGAGCGTCCGCAGCCTGACCTTCGCCTCGAGGTAGGGGACGTCGAGCACCACCGTCCCCTCGGGGTCGACGATCTTGAGGCCCTCGACGGCGATCGGGCTCGGCGCGTCGGTGACGAGATCGCTGAGCGCCCGCAGGTGCCAGGTGACGCCTCCGATGGACAGCTTGCCGGCGTTCGGCGGCAGCGCTCCTTCGATCAGGTGGCCGAGCCGCGGGCCTTGCAGCACCACCGAGGCCGCCAGCACCGCCAGCGTGACGAGCCCGACCGTCCCCACACCGATGATGCGGGCCCAGCGGAAAAGACGGGGGAGGCCACCACTCGGCAACGGAGAACCATTGTGTCATAAACGGCTCCGGCCGTGCCCATGTCCGCCGCCACATCGACCGGAAAACCGAGCCTGTTCATCGTCGACGCGTTGAACTTTTTGTTCCGCGCATTCCACGCGTTGCCGCCCCTCACCACGACCAAGGGGATGCAGACCGGGGCGATTTACGGGCTCTGCCAGATGATCATGCGCATCGAGCGTGAGGAGCGCCCCACCCACCTGTGCGTCGTCTACGACGCGCCGGGCGACAACTTTCGCAACGAGATCTTCGCCGAGTACAAGGCGCACCGCCCCCCGATGCCCCCCGAGCTCGCGGCTCAGCTGGGGATGGTGCATCAGGTGGTCGAGGCGTTCGGGCTGCCTCAGCTGGAGGTCCCGGGGTTCGAGGCCGACGACATCATCGCCACGCTGGCCAAGGTGGCGAGCGCCGCGGGGATGGAGGTGGTGATCTGCTCGTCGGACAAGGACCTCATGCAGCTCTGCTGCGGCGACGTGTCGGTGCTCGACACCATGAAGAACCGCCGCTTCCACGTCGAGGAGGTCCGCGAGAAGTTCGGCGTTCCGCCCGAGCTGGTCGGCGACGTGCTGGCCCTCATGGGCGACAGCATCGACAACGTGCCGGGCGTCGCCGGCATCGGGCCCAAGACCGCCGCTGAGCTCATCAACAAGTTCGGCTCGCTCGACGCGCTGCTGGCCGGGGCGGGGGAGATCAAGGGGAAGCGCGGCGCCTCCATCGTCGAGGCGAAGGAGTCGATTCGTCTCTCGCGCGAGCTGGTGCGGCTGCGCGACGACGTGCCGCTCCCCAAGACGTTGCCCGAGCTGCACCGGATCGAGCCCGATCAACAGGTTCTGGGTGGGCTGTTTCGCGAGCTGGAGTTCTCGCGGCTCGCGGAGCAGCTGACCGCCTGGGACAAGGAGAACGCGGCCCAAGCGCCGGGCACGGCCGCCGCGCCCGCCCCGGTGGCGCCGGCGCCGGTCCCGGAGCCGCCGGCCGCGGTCGACATCATCCTCGACCGGGCGGCGCTGGGGGCGCTGGCGCGCCAGATCGAGGCCGAAGGCGCGGTGGGGATCGCGCCGCTCTACGACGGGGTCTCCGCGGTGCGCGCCGATCTGGTCGGCATCGCCTTCGCGTTGCCTGGGGGCCGCCGCGCCTACCTGCCGTTTCACCACCGTTACCTGGGCGCGCCGGCCTGCCTGCCGGAGGGGGCGCTCGGCGACCTCGGCCCGGTGCTGGCCTCGCCCGCCGTCGCCAAGCACGCGCACGACGTCAAGACGCTGGAGGTGCTGCTCGGGCAGCGCGGGCTCAAGCTTTCGGGAGTGGCCTCCGACCCGATGCTGGCGGCCTACCTGCTCGACGCTGCGCGGACCCACTACGACCTCGACGTGGTCGCCACGTCCGAAGGGGTTTCGCCGCCCGCGCCGCGCGGGGCCTGGATGGGGACCGGCGCCTCCGCGCGCCCGGGGTCGGACATCAGCGTCGAGGAGGTGTGCCCGCGCCTGGGGGCCGAGGCGGCGGCGACGCTGGCGCTGGCCGACAAGCAGGCGCCGCAGATCCAGCGGGGCGGGTTCGAGTCACTCTACCGCGACATGGAGCTGCCGCTGGCGGACGTGCTGGCGCGGATCGAGTGCCGCGGCATCGCGCTCGACGTCGGCAAGCTGCGCCAGATCGGCCACGAGGTCGGCGTCTCGCTGGCCGCGCTCGAGACCGAGATCCATGCCGCCGCGGGCGGGCCGTTCAACATCGCCTCGAACAAGCAGCTTGCCGACGTGCTGTTCGGAAAGCTCTCGCTGCCGGTCGGCCGCCGAACCAAGACCGGCCCGTCGACCGACGCCGACACACTGGAGGAGCTGGCCGCGCTCCACCCGGTGCCCGCCAAGATCGTCGAGTTCCGGGCGTTGGCCAAGCTGCGCGGGACGTACATCGACGCGCTGCCGGCGCTGGTGAACACGTCCACCGGCCGCCTGCACACCTCGTTCAACCAGGCGGTGGCGGCCACCGGGCGCCTCTCGTCCAGCAACCCCAACCTCCAGAACATCCCCATCCGCACGGAGCTCGGCCGCCGCATCCGTGAGGCGTTCGTGGCCAAGCCCGACCACCTTCTGGTCTCCGCCGACTACTCGCAGATCGAGCTGCGGATCCTGGCCCATTTCTCCCGGGATCCGGCTTTTCTGGAGGCGTTTCGCTCGGACCAGGACATCCACCAGCGCACGGCGGCCGAGGTGTTCGGGATCCCCGTCGAGGGCGTCACCGGCGAGCAGCGGCGCATCGCCAAGGCGATCAACTTCGGGCTGGTGTTCGGGCAGAGCGACTTCGGCTTGGCCCAGGTGCTGCGCATCCCGCGCGCCCAGGCGCGGGCCTACATCGACAGTTACTTCGCGCGCTACGCCGGCGTGCGCGCCTACATGGAGCGGGCGATCGCCGACGCGCGCGAGGCGGGCGCCGTCTCGACGCTGCTGGGGCGCCGGCGGCCCTTGCCCGAGATCCGGGCCACCCGGGCCCAGGATCGCGCCTACGCCGAGCGGATCGCGCGCAACACCCCGATTCAGGGCTCGGCGGCCGACCTGCTCAAGCTGGCGATGATCCGCGTCGAAGGGGCCCTCATGGAAAGAAGAGCGCCCGTGCCGGAGGCTGCGCTGCTGCTCACGGTCCACGACGAGCTGGTGTTCGAGGTCCCGGCTGCGGCGGTGCCGGAGTTCAAGCAATGGATTAAGAACGAGATGGAAGCCGTCTATGAATTGGCGGTTCCCCTGGTCGTGGATGTAGGAGCGGGCGCCACATGGGGCGCCGCGCACTGACCGCGCTGGAGGGGAAGCGGGGCGCGCGCGGGGGTCCGAGTCGGGTATTATGAAGGTCCTCATGGTTTGGGCGACTTCACTCGGCGGGGCGCGTCGCATCGCGCTCGTCATGCTGCTGGGTGTGGGCACCGCTGCCGGCGGGTGCCGCCGCCCCGCGCCTCCGGCCGCGCCGGTCTGTCCGCCCGCGCCCGCCGTCGCCGCCGCCGACAAGGAGCCGGCCGATCCGCCGCCGCGCGCGCTGCGCCGCTGCTTCGCCGAGCAGCCGGCCTGGGTCGACGCGCCAGTGGCCGATCTGCTCGACCGCGCGGCCGAGCTGTTCGACAAGGGGGACTACGCCGGGACGCTCGCCTGCGCGGAGGAGGCGGCCCGCGCCGCGCCCCGCTCGGTCGAGGCGCACCACAACCGGGCCATCGCGCTCATGCGGCTCGACCGGTTGGACGAGGCACGCGACGCGCTCGAGCTGGCGTTGGCGCTGGGGCCCGAGGATCCCGAGACGCTGGAGGCGGCCGCCGACCTGCACATCAATCAGCTCCCGCCGTCGGGCGACCGCTCGGCGCTGGGGCTGGAGTATGCGCGGCGCGGGAGCCGGCACGTCTCGCGGCGCGACACCGCGGAGGTCGCCCGTCTCGCCTTGCTCGAAGGCCAGGCGCTCATCGATCTGGGGCGCGCCGGCGAGGCGCTGCGCCGGATCGACGCCGCGCTCACCGCCCAGCCCAAGTTCGGCGCGGCTCTTTACGAGCGCGGCGTGGCGCTGTTCGAGCTCTGCCGGTTCGACGAGGCGCGCGCGACTTTTACCCGCGTCCTGGCCGAGACGCCCGATCACGCCCACGCTCTCTATCACCTCGGCCTCATCGACGAGCGGACCGGGAACGAAGGGGCCGCGGCCAAGCACCTGGCGGCGGCGACGACCGCCGATCCCAAGTCGTTCCCGCCGGCGCCCCAGATCTCCCAGGCCGACTTCACGGCACGCGTGCAGCGCGCGGTGGCGGCGCTGCCGCCCGACTTTCGACGTGATCTGTCGGGGGTCGACGTGCAAGCGGCCGATCTGCCCGACCTCGAGGACCTGACCGCCGAGAAGCCGCCGCTGTCGCCCACCATCCTGGGCCTGTTTCGTGGGCTGCCGCTCGATTACGACGACCAGGCCGCGGCGCCGACGCCGTCGGGGCGCTCGCGCAAGGGGCACGCCGCGCCGTCGGAGAGCGCGCCCGTGCAGTGCGACGCGGGCGATCGCGCGATCGTCCTCTACCGGCGGAACCTGCTGCGAACGGTGAAGGACGGCCCCGAGCTGGACCAGGCGATCACCCGGACGCTCCTGCACGAGGTCGGTCACCTGCGCGGCGAGGACGACGGCTCGCTACGCGATCGCGGCCTCGAGTAGTTCGTGTCGAGCGTAGGCCGGCTTCGCCGGCCGGAGCTCATCGCGGGGGGCGCGGGACCCTCCCAGGGTCCCGAACTAGATGCAGGGTTTTGGGAACCCTTCCAGGGTTCCTGTTCTAGATTGGACGCGTGATTCGCGTCGAGCGGCTGTCCAAGAAGTACGGGCCGGCGGGAGCGCTCGCTCTCGACGACGTGTCGTTCGACGTCGGCAAGGGAGAGATCGTCGGCCTCCTGGGGCCGAACGGCGCCGGCAAGTCGACGATGATGCGGATCCTGACCTGCTTCCTGGCGCCCACGCGCGGGGGCGCGACGCTGGCCGGCGCGTCGATCGCCGACGATCCACGCGGCGTGCGGCGGGCGGTCGGGTACCTGCCGGAGGCGGTGCCGCTGCCGCCCGAAATGC
>DASYEX010000113.1:0-2870 GCA_036498765.1 Polyangia bacterium | reverse complement strand
GTCACCGTCGGGGCGAGCTGACGCCCCCGCCAGGCCTTGAGGAAGCGGTCCAGCTCCTGCGCGACGATTGCCTCGGCGTCGTCCGCCTCGTTCTTGCGCTCGTCGCGGTGCTCGGCGGCGACCTTCTGCAGGTCGTCGATGTCGGCCAGGTAGATCCCGTCGAGCGAGCTCACCTCCGGCTCGACGTCACGCGGGACGGCGATGTCGAGGAGGAACAGCGGGCGCCCCCGCCGCGCGCGCTGCACCTTCTGCACCATCTCCAGGGTCAGCACGGGCCGCTGCGCGCCCGTCGAGGCGATCACGATGTCGGCGGCGGCCAGCGCCGCGGGGAGCTCGCTCCAATCGCGAACGGAGGCGCCGTACTGGGCGGCGAGCTGGTCGGCGCGGGCGCGCGTCCGATTGGTGAGGGTGAGCGTCGCGCCCTGGTTGCGCAACGTCCGCGCCGCCAGCTCCGACATCTTGCCGGCCCCCACCACCAGCACGGCTCGCCGATCGAACCCACCGAACACCTGGCGCGCGAGCTCGATCGCCACCGAGCTGACCGACACCGGGTTGCGGGCGATCTCGGTCTCGCGCCGCACCCGCTTGGCGACGCGAAAGGCGCGCTGGAAGCAGGTGTTCAGGATCGCGCCCGCGCTCTTGTGCCGGATGGCCGCCTCGAGCGCCTGCTTGGTCTGCCCCAGGATCTGCGGCTCGCCCAGCACCAGGGAGTCGAGGCTGGAGGCGACCCGGAAGAGATGGGAGATGGCCTCGGCCTCGCGCCGTTCGTAGAGGTGGGCGCCAAGCTCGAGCGCCGTCACCCCCGCCCGCCGCGCCAGAGCCTCGCAGAGCCCCTGGACCGCGCGATCGGCGTCGGCGTCGACCGCGGCGTAGATCTCGACCCGATTGCAGGTCGACAGCAGTGCCGCCTCGCGCACCGAAGGGAGCGCCGTCAGCTCGGCGAGGACGGCGTCCATCGCCTCCGGGACCACCGCCAGCCGCTCGCGCACGCCCACGGGCGCCGTCCGGTGGGAGACGCCGAGCACGAGCAGATCGATGGCCGCGCCGCCCATGGTCACGCCGCGTGGCGCAGGAAGTAGGCCAAGAGGACCAACATCGCCCCTCCGAACCCGCCGAGGGTCAGCCAGGCCGCCCGCCGTCCCCGCCACCCGGCGCCCAAGCGCGCCACCAGGAGCACGCCGAAGGCGGCCCAGGTCGCGAGCGCGAACAGGTACTCCGGGCGCAGCGCCGCCGCCTGGTGCGCGACGCCCAGCCGCGCCACCCAGATCGCGCCGGTCACGATGGCCACCGTGAAGATCGGGAAGCCAATCGAGACGCAGCTGAGCGCCAGCCGGTCGAGCGTCTCGAGCGGCGTCCCTCGACCCATCATGCGGTCGAACCGCTTGCGCTTGAGCTGCCGGTCCTCGAACAGGTAGAGCAGCGCCAGCACGGCCGCCAGCGTGAAGACCGAGACGCCGACGACCGCCAGCAGGATGTGCACCCGGCCCAGCGAGCCCATGTGGGGCGCGTCGGCCTCGGCCGGCACCACGCGCGCCAGCACCAGCGAGGCCAGCGCGGCCGGGACCGCGAACGCGCCCGCCGCGGCCAGCCGATAGCGCAGCGACGCCAGGAAGTAGCCCGCCGCGATCAGGAACGCCACCAGCGACATCGCCTCCGGCGTCGAGGAGATCGGGTTCGTGCCGTGGAGGCAGCGGATGCCGATGTCGACGAAGTGCAGCCCCACGCCCATCGCCAGCACCGTGTGCGCGACGCCGACGGCGCGCGCACGTTCGGCGATCGCGCCACCGGTCATCGAGCGGCCCAGGAGATAGCCGAGATAGATCGTGGCCGCCAGCGCGTAGACCCCGATCACGACCGCCGTCAAGGTCGCCACCTCCTAGATTTACCACGCGCGGCGGCATCCGGCGCGCACGAGGTGGATCGCGTGGACGTAGCCGGGCTTTGCCCGGCGGAGTCCGTCGCGGGAGGGTGTGGGAACCCTCCCAGGGTTCCCACGGTAAGGGACAGCTTGGACGCGCTAGGCCGGCGTGCTAAGCCATGGCCCCATGGCTAGCGAGAACATCGTCGAGGTGACCGACTCCAACTTCCAGACCGAGATCCTGGGCTCGAAGCTCCCCGTGCTGGTGGACTTCTGGGCCGTCTGGTGCGCCCCCTGCCGCGCCATCGCGCCGCACGTCGAGGCGCTGGCGAAGGACTATGACGGGAAGCTCCGCGTCGGGAAGTGCGACATCGACTCGAACTCGCAGGTCGCCACCCAGTACGACATCCGCAGCATCCCCACCCTCCTCGTCTTCAAGGAGGGGAAGGTGGTCGGTCAGGTCGTCGGCGCGGTTCCGCGCGCCAAGATCGAAGACCTGATCAAGAAGGCGCTCTAGTCTTACGGGGGACGGCTCGCTGCCGCTCGCGTCCCCCGGTCCCCCCTCGCTCCGCGCGGCGAAGCCGCGCTGAGCTCGCCTGGCGGTTGTGCTCGGGCGACGATCGGATGCGCTTGCCTAAGCGTCGGCCTGGGCGCCCGGGAGTACGACGGCGCCCTCGTCGATGACGATCTCGCCCGACAGCGAGTCGGTCGCGCGGCCGGCGACGACCGGGTACGCCGGGGGCACCACCACCGTGACGCCGTCGCGGCCGAGCAGGCGGCGCACCGCCGCGCCCATCGATCCCTGCCAGACCGATCCCCAGCCGACGTAGCCAAATCCACAGAGGAAGAGGCAGAGGAACGGGATCGAGATGTAGTGGTGGTGGTCGATGGCCACGCCCAGGGCCAGCACGAAGTAGCCGGCCATCAGAAGCTCGATGTACGGCGTGAGCGACTTGGCGGCGCGGTACTTCTTCCCCGACCAGCTCTCCAGCTTGCCGCGGATGCCGTGCTT
>DASYEX010000112.1:0-6339 GCA_036498765.1 Polyangia bacterium | reverse complement strand
AGATCGCGCTCGAGCCCGACGACCGCCGCATCGAGATCATCCCCCCGGCCGGCGATTCGCGCTGGCTGACGCCGCCGGCCCACGGCGACGCGCACGCGCGCCGCGCGCTCACCTTCACCGAGACGGACGAGCCCGGGTTTTACCGGGTGCGCGCCGCGCGTGGCGACGGCACGATCAGCGAGCGCCCCGACGCGGCCTTCGTGGTCAACCTCGACCCGCGTGAGTCCGATCCGGCGCGCCTCGCCGACGACAAGCGCCCCGATCGCGCGGGCCCTTCGGCGACGACCGGCACCGCGCCCCGCCGCCGCCTCGAGCTCTGGCACGCTCTCGGTGCGGCGGCGATCGGCTTCGTGCTCCTCGAGTCGCTGTTGACGCTTCGGTTTCGGCGCGGCAGGGTCAGAGCATGAACAAGAGCTTCGGCAACGACGACGCGCGCCTGGCCGAGTGGCTTTCCACGATGTACGCGCCCGAGGACGAGATCCTGGCGGAGATCCGCGCCCGCAGCGTCGCCGCCGGGCTGCCTGACATCCAGGTGGCTGCGCTCGACGCGCGCCACCTCGAGGTCCTGACCCGCGCCAGCGGCGTCCGCCGCGCCGTCGAGGTCGGCACGCTGGGCGGCTACTCCGGCGTGTCGATCCTGCGGGGCCTCGCTCCCGAGGGGACGCTCGACACCATCGAGGCCGAGGCGCGCCACGCGGACGTCGCGCGGGAGAGCTTCCGCCGCGCGGGCTTCGCCGCCCGGGCGCGCGTCCACGTCGGCCTGGCGATGGAGGTGCTCCCCACGCTGGTGCCGGGCGGGCCGTACGACCTGGTGTTCATCGACGCCGACAAGGAGGGATACCCGCTCTATCTCTCCTGGGCGGCCGACAACCTGCGGTCCGGGGGCGTCGTCCTGCTCGACAACGCCTTCCTGTTCGGCCACCTCCCCGAGCAACCGGCCGGGGAGCGCGCCGTCGCCATCCGCGCCATGCAGGCGGTCCACGAGATGCTCGCGCGCAGCGGACGGTTCCGCGCCACGCCCCTGCCCACCGGCGAGGGGCTGGCCATGGGCGTCCGGATCTAGCGGGCGCCCGCCCACAGCCCCCGCAGAACGGTCACGGAACGATCGCGTCGCAGGGGAAGTTGATCGAGACGGCGGCGCCGGTCTGCCGATAGCTCGAGCACGCGGCGCCGTTCAGGGTGACCACCGTCGACGACGGCATGCTCCACCCGTTGCCGGCGTCCTGCGCGACGCTGGCCCCACCCAAGGTGACGATCCCCTCCGCGACCTTGCTCGAATTGATCGAATGCGCCGTGAGCTGGAAGCTGCAACTCTTCATCGCGGCCAGCGCGGCCTTCACCTGCGTCTCCACGTCCGCCGTGGCGTTCGTGGCGGCCATGTAGAGGGTCGCGGCCCCTGCCGCGCCCGCGTAGTTCCCCAGCGTGGCCGGCGCCGTCTTCCCCGAGGCGGTGAACAACGTCTTCCAAGCCGTGCTGTCGGCCTCGCATTCATAGTAGAGATCGGGCGAGGTCTCACCGGCGCTCGCCGCGAACGGCGTGGGCTGACCAGCGCCCGCGTTGGCGAAGGTCTTGAGCGCGCCGGGCGTCAGTCCGGTGCTGGTGGTCGAGAGCCCCACGACCAGCGTCTCGATGCCGGGCGCGCCGGCGTACATCGCCTGGAGCTGCGACGTCAACGCGTCGGTCGGGCAGTCCGCGAGGCCGTCGTCGCAGAAGTCGGTCGCGCCGCTGGTGATGAAGAGCAGGAACTTCGAGCCGCCGGCCGCGTCGGCGGCAAGCGCGGTTTTGGCCATCGCCAGCGCGGCGGAGGCCGGGGTATCGGACTTGCCGGAGAGCGGCCCGAGGGCGTCGTACGCAGCAGCGAGCGCCAGCGCGTTGTTCAGCGCGAGCGGCGCCGTCGCGTAGTTGAGCTGGCAGGACCCCGAGGTGTGATCGCCGACGAAGATCCCGAGGCCAAATCGATACTGGCTCTGCAAGCCGACGATGGCGTCCTCGACGGCGGCCCTGACGTTGAAGAAGCTCCCGGCCGTCACGGGCCCCCCGACGGTCGCCGGGGGATCGAAGGAGCTGCCGCCGCGGTCGGTGAAGATGAGGACGCTCGACGGCGGCGAGGCAAAGGTGAGCGCCGTGCTCTGGCAGGTGGCGCTGCCGCCGGCTCCCGTCTGACCTCCGGAGCCGACCGCGCCCCCGCGCCCGGTCTGTCCGGCCACGCCCGTCCCGCCGGTCCCCGGCTGCCCGCCGGGTCCGACCGTGCCACCGGCACCGACCGCGCCGCCGGCACCGACCGCGCCGCCCAGGCCGACGGCACCAGCTGCGCCCCCCGCGCCCACGGCGCCGGCGACGCCCGGACCGATCGCGCCGCCGACACCGCCGGATCCCAGCTGTCCGCCGACGCCGGTCGCGCCCGCGCGCCCCGAGCTGCCTCCCGCCGACCCGATCGTCGAGCCGCCGTTGCCGCTGTTGAGGGCGCTGTAGTCGTGGCTGCACCCGAGACCGGCGAGAATGGCCACCCACCACGCCCCCCCAAAAGCCTGACGTAAGCCAAACATATTGGGACTACCTTAAATTGAAACGGCGGCGTCGCCTAGGAGGCAACGGGCGAGCCGTCCGCCGCCGACGCCGGCGCCGGGCCAAACGAGCCGGCCAGCGCCTGATGCGCCGGCGTGCCCAGCAAGGAGGGCAACATGGCGGCGGGCGCCGGGAGCGCGACCGTGCAGGCGGCCTTGAGCACGGCCACCCGCGCCGCGCTCTCCTCGACCCGCGCGCGGAAATCGGCCCGCGCCTCGGCCGCGCGGACGATCGCCTCGAAGGCCGCGACCTGGCGCGACTCCGGCTCGCGGATGAGCAGGTGGTCGCATCCCGCCGCGATCGCGCCCACCGCCAGCTCGTCGATCGGGTAGCGGTCGGCGACCGCCTTCATCCCCAGATCGTCGGAGACCAGCACGCCGCGGAACCCGAGCTCGCCCCGCAGGAGCTCGGTGGCGATCCGGCGCGAGAGCGTAGCCGGACGATCGGGATCGAGCGCCGGGTAGAGCACGTGCGCCGTCATGAGCGCCTCCACCCCGGCGCGCGCCGCCGCCGCGAACGGGGCGAGCTCGACGCGGCGGAGGCGCTCGAGATCGTGCGGCACCACGGGGAGCTCGTGGTGCGAATCGGTGCGGGTGTCGCCGTGACCGGGGAAGTGCTTGCCGCAGCCGACCAGGCCCGCGCCGCGCAGGCCCCGCCAAAACGCCAGGGCCTGGGTCGCGACCGCGTCGGGGCCGGTGGCGAAGGCCCGGTTCCCGATCACCGGGTTCGCGGGGTTGGTGTGCACGTCGAGGACGGGCGCGAAGTCCCAGCCGATGCCGAGCGCCGCCAGCTCGTCGCCGAGCGCCCGTCCGACCGCCTCCGTCCGCGCGGCATCGCCAGCGCCCCCCACCGCCAGCATCGGGGGCCAGACGGTCGCCGGCGCCCGGACCCGCTGGACCACCCCGCCCTCCTGATCGATCGACACCAGCAACGGGGCGTCCGCCGGCGCCGCGGCCCGGAGCGCCGACACCAGCGCCGCCACCTGCCCGGGATCCGCGATGTTGGGCCGAAACAGCATCACCCCGCCGACCTCCGACGCGGCGACGCGCGCCCGCAGGGGGGCGGGGACGGCGGTCCCCTCGAATCCGACCGAGAGCAGCTGCCCCGCCAGGCGGGCGAGGCCCAGGCCGGTCACGCCGCCCCCCAAGGCAACCAGGGACGCTCGGCGCCGGTCGTAAGCATCCACTGGATCTTAACGAGGCCAGCCCCGCAATCCACTTTCCATCTTTCGCCGGGCTGATATAAGGTGCGGGCCTTTTCGCCCCCCTCCCGACGGAAGCTTCGCCCTCGCCATAGATGATCAAGGTCAAACGCATCGATCATGTCGCCATCGCGGTCGCAGACCGTGACGCCTCCGCGGCCTCCCTGGGCGCGCTGTTCGGCCTTCGGGCCGGCCCGCGCGAGCACGTCGCGGCGCAGGCCACCGACGTGGCCTTCCTCTATACAGACGGGGGCGATGAGGCTGCCCTGGAGCTTTGCGCGCCGCGCGGAAACGCCGCGCTCGAGCGCTTCCTCGCGCAGCGCGGGCCCGGGCTGCACCACGTCTGCTTCGCCGTCGAGGATCTGCCGGCGGCGCTCGCCGAGCTCAAGGCCGCCGGCGTGCGCCTGATCGACGAGACGCCGCGCCCCGGCGCGCGCGGTCATCAGGTCGCCTTCTTGCACCCCGCCTCGACCGGCGGCGTGCTGTTCGAGCTCTGCGCGGGGTCCGACGCGTGAGGCGGCTCGAGGCGCGCTTCGTCGCGCCGGCGATCTCCGCCGGTGCTTTGCTCTTCCTGCTGGCCCCGCCGGCCGTGGCGCAGATGAGCCCGGGTGGCTTCGGCGGGCCCGGCGGCGGCGGCATGCAGCCGCCCCCCGCGCAAGGCCAGGAGAAGGAAGAAGGGCCGGCGGAGGCCGCGCCCGAGGAAAACCGTCCCGCCGATCTCGAGCCGCTCACCAGCTATCCGGAGCAGACCAAGCGGAAGATGCAGATCTTCGAGCTCTCCGGCTATCTGCGGCTGCGCGACGACTACATGCACGACTTCTTCCTGGGCCTCGGCTACTCGAGCATCCCGAGCGGCTCGACGATCCCCGGCACGGTGAACTACGGTTTGCCTCCGTTCCCGGTACCTCTCGACTGCCCCTCGCCCGCCAACGGGACGAACATCAAGATCGCGCCCAACGTCGCGGGGAACCCCGGGGCGAACTGCACGACCAAGAGCGTGGGGGGCGCGAACCTGCGCTTTCGCCTGGAGCCGACGCTCAACGTGACCGACCAGGTGCGCGTGCACGCGCAGATCGACGTGCTCGACAACACGATCATGGGCTCGACGCCCGACTCGCTGGCCGGAATTCAGGGGTTCAACGCCCCCCCGTCGACGTCGACCAGCGGGATGGTCTCGCCGACGACGATGCCCGGGGTGGCGTCCACCCAATTCGTCTCGAACAACCAGGACCCGCCGGAGATCGGCCAGAACGGATTCACCTCCAGCATCCGGGCCAAGCGGGCCTGGGCGGAGGTCGACACCGAGTTCGGCTCGATCTACTTCGGGCGAATGCCCTGGAACTGGGGCCGCGGCCTCTTCTACAACGACGGGAGCTGCGCCGACTGCGACGTCGGGACGACGGTCGATCGGGTGATGGCAATGACCACCATCTACGGCCATCAGCTGAAGTTCGCCTGGGACCTGGGCGCGCAGGGGACCACGACGCAGCAGCTGTCGCTCGGTCGGCTGGATCCGAGCGGGTATCCTTACGATCTGTCGCAGAACGACGACGTCCTGCAGCTCATGGCCTCGGTGGCGAAGCTCGACAGCCCCGTCGAGCTTCGCGAGAAGATCGATCGCGGCGACGTGGTCGCCAACTACGGCCTCCAGGTCGTCTATCGGAACCAGGGCAGCATCGACGTCGTGCCGACGACCGCGATGCAGCCGACGCAGTACGGGCCGCAGCCGCTGATGCCCGACCAGGTCCCGAGCTTGGCCCCCTACGGCGCGTTCTCCTTCACGCCGGACGTCTGGTTCAAGCTCTACTACAAGGCCCTGACCATCGAGGCCGAGGGGGTCGCCATCCTGGGTCGGATCGACCACCCGGGCACGTTGGCCGTGGACGACAGCCAAACGCTGAAGCTGGCCCAGGCCGGCTGGGTGGTGGCCAGCGAGCTGCGCCTGCTCCACGACTCGCTGTTCGTCGGGTTCGAGGTGGGCGGCGCCACGGGCGACCAGGCCAACAATCCAGGGCAGTACCTCAACTACCGCTGGCGCTTCATCCAGCAGCCCAAGGGCGACACCTCGATCAACGACTTTCACTTCTCGCCCGACTACCACGTCGACGAGATCTTCTTCCGCCACATCATGGGGACCGTCACCAACGCCACCTACGTCAAGCCGCAGGCGGCCTACTGGTTCGATCTCGGGCGGACGCGCGCCATCGGCATCAGCGGCGGCGCCATCTTCAGCATGGCCATGGTCCCCGTCTCGACGCCCGGTGATGCGCTCACCTACGGCATCGAGACCGACGCCAGCGCCGGGTACCGCAACACCGCTGAGGGCTTCTACGCCGGCATCACCTGGGGCGTCTTCTGGCCCCTCGACGCGCTCGACCGCCCCACCAACATCTGGGGCGCCGACGGCGCCAGCGCCAGCGCCGCCCAGATCCTGCGCGTGAACCTGGGCGTCAAGTTCTAGGCGGGAGGGGCTCTGCCCCTCCCACCTTACTTATGAGCGTCCTTTTGGTCGGAGGCGCCGGTGAAGGCTTTTAGGCGCGCTTCGGCGTCCTGGCGGTGGCCGGGGTCTTCGT
>DASYEX010000111.1:0-7331 GCA_036498765.1 Polyangia bacterium | reverse complement strand
CTGGTCTTGAAACGGCTGACCCGGCTCCCGCCGCGCCGGATCGCGCTGATTCTGTTCCTGGCGGTCGTGCCGCTTCGAAACAACTTCGCGTTCGGGCAGCAGTACGTCCTGCTCCTGTTCTTGATCTCGCTCGGCGCGTGGCTCTACTTCGAGGACCGCTCGTTCGGCGCCGGCCTCGTGTTGGCCACGGCCACCGCGCTCAAGCTCTATCCGGCGCTGTTCGCGCTGGCGTTCTTGCGCAAGCGGCAGGGACGCGCCCTGCTGGGACTCGCGGCCGGCGGGATCGCGCTCGCGCTCCTCGCGCTCGCCCTGTTCGGATGGGAGCCGCTGCGGGTCTACATCGCCGAGATCCTCCCGCGGGCGGTGGGACGCGGCGAGGTCATCGATCCCTATTCGACCCACCTGATCTCGTTCGCCGGCTTGTTCCGTCGCCTGTTCGTCTCCGAACCGGAGCTCAACCCCCACCCGGCGGTGAACGCCCCCGCGTTGTTCGTCGTGCTGCAGTCGTTGGCCATGGCCTCCATCGTCGTCGCCGGCCTCGGTCTGTTGACGCCCGGACGCGCCTCCCCGGCCCAGGAGAAGCTCGATTGGGCGACGATCGTCGGCTTCTTCGTGCTGGCGTCGTCCGGCGGCGCCACCTACCACCTCTGCCTGCTCGTCCTCGCCGCGGCGCTGGCCGCCGACGCTCTTCTCGCGGCGGGCCGACCGAGACACGCAGCGGTCGTCCTAGGGGCGCTCGCGCTGGTCGGCTTGCCGTACGAGCGTCTCGTCCCGCACAACCCCGAGGGCTGGCGGAGCCTCCTCGCTTACCCACGCCTTTACGCGGTGCTCGGGTTTTGCCTGGTGCTCTGGTCGGCGCAGCGCGCGCTCGGCGGCGGGCGGGCGCGGGGCGGGCGGCGAGACACGCTGCTCCTGGCGGTGGGGCTCGCGGCCTGGACGATCGCCGGCTCGCTGTCCGGGTGGCACCACCTCCGCTCGGAGCTCGCGGAGCTCGACCGCCGGGTCCCGACCGGAGCCTACGTCGCCGCCGATCCGGTCGTGGTGGGAACGCAGGTCTACTTCTCGCGGATGAGCGCGCACAGCTATGTGCTCGACCGGACCGGTGGCGGCCTCGGCTGGAGCGGCCGCCTCGGCTCGGACCTGTTCCACCCCGCGGTAACCCCCGGGGAGCCGCAGGGCTGGGTGGAGATCGCCGGCGCGGGGTGGTCGCGCGTCGCTAGGTTCCCACTGGCGTCCCGCGGCCTCGCCACCGACGCTCTGGCGGTCGAGCTGGAAGACGCCGAGCAGCCGGCGGTCTCCCGCGACGGGCGATGGCTGGGATTTCTCCGACGTGACCGCGGCCGGGCCAGCCTGTGGCTCGTCGACCGCCGCGCCGCCACGGAGCACGACAGGCGGCCGCGCCTGCTCGCCGCCGCCGGCGGCGACGTGCTCGACTTCGACTTCTCACCGGAGGGAGAGGTCGTGCTTGCCGCCTGGCGGGACGGGCGCGCGCGGCTCTACCGGACACGCACGCCGGACGCCGGCCTCATCGAGCTGGTGCGCTCGCCACGCGGGCTGCGCTACCCGACGATCTCACCCGACGGGCGCTGGCTCGCGTACAGCGAGGACGACGGGGGAAACTGGCAGCTCTGGGTGACCCGCATGCCGGACGGTGAACGGCGCCAACTCACGCACGGCGAGTGCAACGCCGTGACGCCGGCCTGGTATCCGGACGGGCGCCAGATCGTCTACGCCACCGACTGCGCCCGGGGCCTGGAGAACACCGCGCTGGCCCGGGTAGCCGTCGCGCCCTGAGCGCTTCACACGCTTTCGACGCGCGGATCGCGCAGCCGAAAGACCTTCTGCGCCGCGCGGAGCTCCAGGGGATGCCGGTAGGTCCCGGTGCTGTACCGCCAGCGGGCCAGGTTGCGCAGCACGGCCTTGCCCCAACCCGGCGTGCGTTCGTCCTGCGCGGTCGGAAACCGGCAGGCCAACACCCGCGCGAAGTCCAGCACGCGCCGGCGCAGGCGCGGGGTCAGCCAGGGCGCGTCCTGGTGGCACACCCAGTCGACCCAGCGGGGCTCGGTCCACTCTTCCGGCGTCTTCGGCAGGGCCGGACCACCCGGGCCATACTGCGCGAGCATCGGCAGGTGGGCGCGTCCCGGCTCGCGGCGCTGCGCCGCCCGATCGACCTGCGGCGTGGGGCTATAGAAGTAGAGGACGATCTCCGCGTCCGGGTTGGTGGCCTTGACCTTGCGGATGAAGCCCAGCGTCTTCTCGATCTCGCCTTCCGGATCGTCGGGACCTCCCAGCACGAACGAAAACTCCGGGATGACGCCGTTTTCGCGGCAGCGGGCGGCGACCTCGAGCGTGTGGTCGACGCGCGAGCCCTTGCGCATGCGGTTGAGCACCTCGTCGCTGGCCGCCTCGGCGCCGATATACGCCATCCGGAGGCGGCTCTTCCGGATCGCCTGCCAGGTGGACGCCGAGAAACGCGCCAGCGTGTCGGCGCGCGCGAAGCACCACCAGGGGAGACCGAGCTTGGCCAGCGCCTCCAGCACCGGAACACTGCTCTCCTCCTGGTTGAAGAAGTTGTTGTCGTAGAACTGCACGCCGTCGGCGCCCCAGCGGTCGCGCAGCATCCCGAGCTCGGCCAGCAGGCGCTCGGGCGCGCCCAGCTCGGTCGTGCCGTTCCACATCGAGACCACGCCGCAGAACTCGCACTTGAATCGGCAGCCGAGCGCGAGCTGATAGACGGCCGTGCGCCGACCCATGAAGCTGGGGCGCAGGTAGCCCCGTACGTCGCCCAGGCGCGCGTAAGGCAGCAGTGGGAGCCTGGTGGGATCCACGATCGGCCGGGCGGGGTTGTGAACGGCCATTCCGTCGCGCTTCCAGCTCAACCCCGCGACGCCCTCGAGCGCCGCCGAGTCCGCGGCCGAGTCTCGGGGACCGGGCGGGCCCGCGTCCGGCAGGCGCTCGAGGAGCTCGATCAGCGTCGCTTCGCCCTGCCCGCGCACCAGGTAGTCGACGTAGGGTGCGTTGATCGCCGAATCCGGGTAGAGGGTCGGGAAATAGCCGCCCCAGACGATCGGAACCGCCGGGAACCTGGCCCGGATGGCGGCCGAGAGCTCGATCGCCGGCGCCACCTGCGGACCCGGCATAACGGTTACGCCGACGAGCGCGTGCGGCCGCTCAGCGAGCGCGCGCAGAGCCGGTTCGATGATCGGCCCGACGTTGCCGTCGAGGATCTGCCAGGGGCGCCGCCCCTCGAGCACCGCGGCCAGATTGAGAACGGACAAAGGGAAGCGCGTGCTCCTGGGCCGTGAAGTACGTGGGTTGGCGAGCAGGATCGCCCCCTCGGCTCGGTCTGCGTCCTGTCCGCGCACGGCCTCTTAGAATACCTCGGAAGGCTTCGTTTCGCAGGCGCCGCGAGGGTCAGGTCTTCCGGCTGCAGAGCAGAGGGAAGCGGGCGCCGACCGGCTGGCCGCGAAGTCGGCCGATCCAGGCGCGCGGCGAGGCAGACCGCAGTCCGAGCTCCACGAACCTGAATCCCGCGCGGCCGTCGAGCTCTTCGCGAACCAGCCCGCGGTAGCGGGCGGCCAGGTGCCCCGCGCCGGAAAAGCGGTAGTGATCACGCGTTCGCTCCCAGGCGGCGTCGCGCGCGGCCGCGTCCGGGTAGACGGGCGAGTCCGCGACGACCAACAGACCGCCGGGCCGCAGCACGCGGGCGAGCTCTCCGAGCGCGCGCGTGACGTCGAGCGCGTAGTGCAGAGCCGCGGCGACGATAGCGACGTCGACGCGCGCCGCGGCGACTGGCAAGGCCTCCAGATCGGCGCGGAGGCGGCCGACCCGCGGGTCCTCGATGGCGCCGAGCCCCGTGTCCGTGGCGTCGACGTCGAGCGCGGTCACCCGGAAGGAGCCGGCGAGCCGGCGAGCCATCCAACCGTTGCCTGCTCCCACGTCGAGCACCCTGTCGACGCGGGGGAGGACCGCCAGCACCGCTCGCAAGGCGAGGTAGTGAACGGCCCGCGCTCGCCAGGCGCGTGCGTTGCGTCCGGTCGTATCCCGGAACGGCAGCCGACGCGCGAACTCGGGATCCGTCGAGGCGAAGCCCTCGGCCAGGCGGACGCGGCGGTAGTCGTCGACGAACGTCCGGATCTCGGCTGCGCGCTCTTCCGACATTCGCGTTCCTCGGCCGCCCTCGGGTGATGTTAGCACCCCGCCGCCGGACAGCGCCGCAGTGTCGTCGGGACCGATCGCGGTGCTAGTCTGCACAGGGAGGCCCGCGCTGAGCTCGACGATCAATCGGCGCGCCGCGACCCTGGGCTCCCAAGCGAAATCGCCGGTCGGCAATGCCTTGTACCGGGCCGGCTCGCTGGTGGTCGAGAAGGTCAGCCGAATCATCCTGGTGATCGGGGCCGCCCCGGCTTTGGGCGAGTCGGCCTTCGGGGGTTATCAGTTTTCGTTGACCCTCACGGGGCTGTTCGCCACCTGCGCCGAGCTCGGCCTCAGCCTCTGGACGACCCGGGCGCTGGCCCGCGGGGGCGCCGCGGATCGCGACCGGGCGTCGGTGATCGTCGGGACCGGGCTGCGCCTCCGCGCGATCACCGCGGCGCCTTTTTTCCTGGCGGTCGGGCTCGCCTGCTATTTCTCGGCGCCGGGAGAGGCGCGCCAAGCCATGGCCCTTCTGGGCGCCGCCGCTCTGGCCAACGCGTTCGTCGATTACTTCGGCGCGGTCTTCCGCGGCTACGAGCGCCTGAACGACGAGGCCGCGCTCAACGTGATCCGCGCGGTTCTCGTCACCGGGGCTGGGCTGGGAGCGCTCACCCTCGGTCGATCGCTCACCGCCCTCGCGGCGGGCCTGTTGGCGGGAACCCTCGCCAGCGCCGCCTGCGGGCTCTGGTTCCTGGGGGCACATTACCGCCTGCTTCGCTGGCCGCAGGGACGGGCCTTCGACCGGGCCCTGGCCCGCGCCGCCGTCGCCGAGGCGTCACCGATCTGGTTGGGCACGCTGCTGGGGCTCGTCTACTTCAAAGTCGACGTGGTGATCGTGCGCGCCCTGGCCGGGAACGCCGTGCTCGGCGGCTACAGCGCCGCGTACAAGGTCTTCGAGGCGGTGCTGGCCTTCCCCGCGGTGGTGATGGCGGCAGCCTTCCCGCCGCTGGTGCGCGCCCATGCCGATCCCCGTCGACAGAAGCGCGGCGAGCTCGGGGTCGGGGCCTTGCTGTTCGGCCTGGGGGCACTGACCGGGAGCGTCCTCTACCTCGGCGCTGACCGGATCGTCGCGCTGATGTTCGGGCCAGGATTCGACCGTGCCGTGCCGTCTCTCCAGATCCTCGCCGCCGCGGTGCCGTTTACCTTCCTCAATGCGGGGCTCATCCCATTTCTCATCGCGCGCGGCCTCGAGTGGCGGACTCTCGCCGTCTCGGCGCCGTTGGTGGCGATCAACGTCGGCTTGAACTTCGCGTTGGTTCCCCGTTTGGGCGGTCCCGGCGCAGCCCTCGCGACCGTCGCCGGAGAGGTGGTTCGCGCGATCGCCTGCCTGGCTGCCCTGCGTCTCGGCCAGGTCGCCCGCGCCCCCTCTGAGCGCTAGCCCAAGCTTCGATCCGTCACGGTCGCCGACGGGCCCGGACCGCGAGCACCGCAGGGAATTGAGGCCCGGTCTCGGGGAGCACGTCCCGCATCTCTTCTATCTCCAGGCCCGCGGCGCTACACGCCGCTCGGTGCGCCTCTCGGAGGTGCAGGTGATGCTCGACGGCGAACGCTCGATCGCCGACCTGAAAGGCCCGCGTCCGTCCTTGCTGAAACGCCGACGGATGAAAATCGGAGTAGACGAGCGTCCCGCCAGGGACCAGCACCCGAGCCATCTCGGCGATGGCCGTGTCCAGCTCCACGACATGACCGATCGCCAGCCCGCAGGTGACCAGCTCGAATCGCTGGCCGGCGATCGGGAGGGCACGCAGGTCGCCGCGGGCGACCACTCCCGGCGCGCACGTCCGGCGCAGCATCTCGATCGAGAGGTCGATCCCCACCGCGCACGCCGCGCCCCGCGCCCGAAGGATCCTGAGGTAGCGCCCGGTCCCACAGGCGACATCGAGCACCGCTTTCCCGGCGACGTCGGGGACGAGCTCCAGCATCGCCGCCTGCTCCAAGCGCATGAAAGGATTGTGGGCCTCGGGCGGATAGACCTCCGCCAGGCGAGCGTAGGCCTCGCGGACGCCGAGCTCCGGCAAGCGGGACGCGCGGTATCTGTCCATGCGCTGCCGCAGCCGGCGCCAAACGTTACGAAGAAATGGACCCGGAAACATCGCGACCGGCGTCGACTCTAGCGCGCCATCGCGGCCGCAGGGCTATCCGCCGAGGACCAACCTGCCGTAGGCTGGCGCCGGATGACCACCGGCGGCCCGGGTCAGGGCGGAGACGCGGCGGGCGACTTGCCGCGCGCACGGGCCGCCGCGGCGCTGGCGCTCCTGGTCGCCTACTTTCTGGCCGTCGGTTTCGCGGGCCTGGATTTCGGCGTGCACTGGGACGAGTCGTACCACCAGCGGATGATCAAGCACTGCATCGCGACGCTGAGCTGGTTTCCGCCCGGGCACATCTACAACGGCGTCTACCTCCTGGTCGGTCTGCCGTTCCTGCTGCTCAAGGCGGCGCCCTTCGCGCCCCGCGTGCTGCACGAGCTGGCGCACCGCGACCTCGGGGGCCTGCAGGACCTTGCGGGCGCACCAGCCACCGCTGAGCTGCAGCGGGTCCTGACCGCCTACGTCGACTCCGACCGCTACCTGCTGGCGGTGCGCGGCCTCTGCCTGGTGCTGTCGTCGCTGACCATCGTATGGGTCTACCTCGCCGCCCGCGTCGTCCTGCCGGCGCGCCGCACCTGGGCGCTGGCGGCGGCCGCGTTCGTGGCGCTGTCGTGGGAGCTCGGCTACCACGCCCGCTTCATCGCCGTCGATGCGCTGGTCACGCAGTTCGTCGCGCTCGAGATGTGGCTCTTCCTGCGGGCCTGGCACGCGCCGCCCGGGCCGGCCGCGCGGCGATGGGCGATGGGCGCGGCGGCGGTGGCGGGCGCGGCGTGGGCCACCAAGAGCACAGCCCTGTTCGCGGTCCTGCCGCTGCTCGTGCTGGTTGGCCGCAGGGCCGCGGCCGAGGGGCGCCTGCGCCTCGGCGCCGCGCTGGCAGGAATGTACGCGGCCGTCGCGTTCGTGCTGTCGCCCGGTAGCTTCCTCGATCCGCTGCGTTACTACGCGGCGATGGCCTACGAGCAGCGCAACTACAACAGCGAGGTTCCCCCCAGCTGCGCGTACCTGGTGGACGGCTTCTTCGAGCACGCCCGCCGGGCCGGGGTCTGGTTG
>DASYEX010000110.1:0-12830 GCA_036498765.1 Polyangia bacterium | reverse complement strand
AGTTGGGCACATTGCCGAGCGCGATGGGACAGGCGGTGATGTCCGCAGGCGAAGGCGAGAGGTCCTGGGCCGGCGAGCTGTCGACGAACACGTGAACGGTCGACGCCGAGATGGCCACCAGATCGGGGGCGGTGGTCCCTGCCAGCGCGCCGGCCGCTACGCCCGCGCCGAGCTGGAGCTCGGACCCGGTGACCGCCGAGACGAGGAAGGGGTTCACTTCTTGCGTGGCGAGATTGACGGTCACCAGGCTGTTGAGCGACGGCGCGCCGAGGAACGCCGTGCCCGTGCCCGGAATCTCCGCCAGCGCGGTCAGGGGGTTGTTGGTCCCTAGATTGTCGAGCGTCGCGCTCTGGAGGTTCTGAACGGACTCTCCGCCGTTCGCGCCGACCTGGACCAGCGCCACCCCCAGCGACTCCGTCGCCGAGGTCAGGAACCAGGCGGCGACCGAGCCGTCCGCCGGCGGGGCCACGGGCAGGAGCAGCCCCGCGAAGTCGCTCGTCGACTGGAAGCCGCTCGGCGCGGTCACCTTCGCGACCGGCGTCTGCCCGGCCAGCGTGTCGAAGTTCCGCCAGTCGCAGCCCGTGCCGCCCAGCGCGACGGCGAGCGCCACCGTCGTCAAACCGCTCCCGAGCATCAGCGAGGTCCGCATCAGAACCGCCCCGAGAAAGCGAGGCCCGTCCCCTGGGGTTCGAGCAGCGGCGCCAGCGTGACCTGATGGTGGTCCATGACGCCCGTGCTGTCGGGCCCGTGCTCGAACAGGCCATAGAGGGCGGTGGCCGCCACGATGGCGCCCAGGCCGTAGAGCACGTCGGCGCCGATCGCCTCGTACTTGCCGTTTTGGAACCGCGCGTCCTTGTTGTCGACGAGCTGGCCGCTGTTGATGTCGTTCTGCAGGCCGGTCTTGTTCTGGTCGGAGAGGTAGCCGACGTAGGCGCCCGCGCCGATGATCACCAGCGCGACGACGCCGGTGGTGATGGCGTGCGCGCGCGGAGGGGTGGGCGACATCGAGACCTCGATCTGCGTCTCGATCCCCTGCCCCAGCTCGACCTCGGTCTCGTAGTCCTCGAACCCCTTCTTCTCGACGCGAAGCTTGTGCTTGCCGGGCGGGAGCTGCTGGCGGCAAGGGGTCACGCAGCCGAACTTCTCGTCGACGATGAGGCGCGCGCCCTGGGTCGTCTTCCCGGTGATGGTGATCCAGCCGACCACGCTCTTCTGCATCGTCAGGTTGTGCTGGGTGGCCGTCCCGGCCGGGACGTCGATCTCCTGCTGCAACGGATCCCAGCCGAACTTCTCGAGGAAGATGGTGTGCTTTCCGGGCTTGAGCTGACCCGTATAGGGCGTGCGGCCGATCGCGCCGATGTCCTTGCGATCGATGAACACGTCCGCCCCGACGACGTTCGAGGCGATCTCGATCCAGCCGAGGTAGTGCTCTTCGGACAGCGCGATGTAGACGTCGATCAGCTTGTCCGAACGGGGGCTCACCGACCGCTCCTCGGCCTTGTAGCCCTTGGATTCGAGGATCAGGCGGACCGGCTTCGACTCGAGCGAGCCGTGCCAGGGGGTCTGGCCGAACGGCCCCGACCGCTTGTCGTTCAGGTAGATCGTCGCCCCCTGCGGCTTCGAGTCGATCACCACCAGCCCCTTGGTGTCGATGTCCGGGAGCACGGGAGCCGGCGCCGCCGGGGCGGGAGCGGGCGCGACGGGGGCTCCCGGGACCGCCGGCGCGGAGGGCTCGGCCGGCGTTCCGGGCGCCGCCGCGGTTCCTGGTGTGCCCGGCGTGGCCGGCGCACCGGGCGCCGCCGGCGCGACGGGGGTGGGCGGCGGAGGCGGAGGCGCGAGCAGCTTGCCGATCACGTCGAGCCGCAGCCGCACCTGCGCCGCGTCGCTGGCGTTGGGATCCTCGCGGAGATAGCGCTCGAAGTACTCCTTCGCCTTGTCGAGCTGCTTCGCCTTTTCATAAGAGACCGCGACGTTGAAGAGGAACGCCGGGTAGGTCTTCTTGTTGTAGGCCTCCAGGAACTTCGCCGCCGCGGCGTCGTACTCACCGCGCACGAAGAACGTCTGCGCGGTCTCGAAGTCGTCCTTGGCCTCGTTGAGCGCCTTATCGGGGGTCGCCTCGTCCGCCGCCCGGGCCGTCACCGCGCAGATCCCGAAGGAAACGGCGGCTGCCAGCAGCGACGCCGCGCACCGAGAACGCACGTTCGTCATCGGACGACGATTAGAGGACAGAAGGCTTTTGCTATCAAGAGGCGCCCGCGGCCCGGCGGTCAGAAATCCAACCGCAGCGTGCCCGTCGCCAGCCCCCCGTCGCCGCCGCCGCCGTCGCCGCCGCCGTCCGTCCGGCTGACCAGCTGCGCAGTCAGCGAGCCGTGTACGAGAGAGAGGCCCGGGCTCGACAGGACCCCGTCGACCACGAAATTCGCGTCCACCGACGAAAGAGACAGGTCCCAGTCCCCTACCGTCGTCCCATCTTCGACCGTGCAGTACGAGGTGCTCGAGAGGGTCTGGTAAAGGATGGTCCGCTGGGAAGGTTGGCAAGGCGGCCCGCCGCTGACCAGCGTGATCGCTTGGGCGCAGCCGGGTGGACAGATCCCCGCATCGGTCAGCTCGGCGCAGTCAGCGTCGGTGTCGGGCGGGAAATATCCGACGAGGCGGACCTCACCGCATCCCGAGGTGCTCGGGAACTCGCGGGCCAGCGCCGCACCAATGCGCAGGGAGACCGAGAACGACGAGCTCACGATCATTGCCGGATCGGTGAACGTCGCTTGGGCCAACCCGGACTGGGTCGGCCCGGATTGGCCCGTGCCGAGATAGAAGCTATAGGTCGCGTTGTTGTAGGCGGTCTCTTGCAGAAACGCGGCGCCGCCCGGAAACGCGATGGTCGCGCTGGCGCCGGGAGCGACGAACGTTCCGGTCACGGGGACGCCGACCGTGACCAACTCGGGCACGGCGTCCCGGGGATCTGCGACGGCGTCGTGGCCGCCCGATCGGAGCATGTCGTTTCCGCAGCTCGCGGCGGAGCCTCCCAGCAGCAGGACCGCGCCGGCCAAAAGGAGTCTCCGCATCGCCCGAATCTTCGCGCGTCTCGCCCCCATCGTAAAGCGGCGGCATCCGGTTCTAGGATTCGTCTCGGCGCCAACAGCGAAACGCCTCCTCGGGCTCCGCCTCCTCTTCCAAAGTCGCGGTTCTCGGCTATCGTGTAACGATGGCATCCGATCCGACGATCCGCGAAGTCACGGTGCTGGGGGCCGGCGTGATGGGGGCGGCCATCGCAGCGCACCTCGGAAACACCGGGCTGCGCGTGCGCCTGCTCGACATCGTCCCCAAGGACGCACCGGCGGGGGACCGCAAAGCGCGCAACAAGATCGCGCTCGCAGGCCTCGAGGCCGCGCGCAAGGCCAAACCGGCAGCGTTTTTCTCGCCGCGCTTCGAAACGCTGGTGACTGCCGGAAACCTCGAGGACGACCTCGAGGAGGCCGCCGCCAAGAGCGACGTCATCATCGAGGCGGTGATCGAGAACCTGGCGATCAAACAACAGCTCTACTCACGCCTCGACAGCTACGGCGGGCGCGCGATCATCACCTCCAACACCTCGGGGCTGCGCATCGCGGAGCTCATGCAGGGGCGCAGCGCCGGCTTCCGCGCCCGCTTCTGCATCACCCACTTCTTCAACCCGCCCCGCTATCTGAAGCTCGTCGAGATCGTGGCCGGCGCCGACACCGCGCCCGAGACGCTGGCGCGCGCGGAGGCGTTCTGCGGCGGCCTGCTCGGCAAGGGGCTCGTGCGGGCCAAGGACACGCCGAACTTCATCGCCAACCGGATCGGGACCTTCGCCCTGATGCGGACGCTCGACGAGGCGGTCAAGCAGGGCTACACCGTCGAGGAGGTCGACGCCGTGTTCGGCCCCGCCACCGGGCGCCCCAAGAGCGCGGTCTTCCGGACCGCCGACGTCGTCGGCCTGGACACGCTGGTGCACGTGACCAAGAACTGCGCCGACGCGCTCCCCAACGACGAGCGGCGAGCCGTGTTCGAGCCGCCGCCGGTGCTCACCCAGCTGGTCGACCGCAAGTGGTTGGGCGCCAAGAGCAAGCAGGGCTTCTACAAGAAGGTCGGCAACGACATCCTGCAGCTCGACCTGAAGACGTTCGAGTACGGCCCGCAGAAGAAGCCGCGCTTCGATTCGCTGGGCGCCGCGCGCGGGACCGAGGACGTCGACGAGAAGCTCCGCCGGGTGGTGGGCGGCAACGACCGCGCCGCCACCCTCGCCCGCACGGTCCTCTACGAGACGCTCATTTACTCGGCGAACCGCCTCGGCGAGATCGCCGATTCGATCGTCGACATCGACCGC
Organism: Polyangia bacterium; assembly: GCA_036498765.1. Classification (GTDB taxonomy): domain Bacteria; phylum Myxococcota_A; class Polyangia; order Fen-1088; family Fen-1088; genus JADGRB01. Next base: position 8,482 of record DASYEX010000110.1, on the reverse strand, counting down.
GCCCTGCGCTGGGGGTTCGGCTGGGAGCGGGGTCCGTTCGAGACCTGGGACGCGCTGGGGGTCAAGGCGACCGCGGCCAAGATGGAGGCGGCCGGCTACACCGTCCCCGGCTGGATCAAGGAGCAGATCGCCGCCCAGGGCGAAGGCATGACGTTCTACCGGCAGGATGGCCCCGGCAAGCGGGCGCAGCTTGGGATGCGGGGCGGCTTCACGCCCGTCGCCGAGAACCCGCGCGCCCTCTTGCTCGATGCCGTCCGCGCCGCGGGCGGCGAGATGGAGCGCAACGGCAGTGCGTCGCTCCTCGATCTTGGCGACGGCGTCTTCTGCCTCGAGTTCCACGCCAAGCTGAACGCCATCGACCCGGACATCGTGGCCATGACCGGCAAGGCGGTCGACCGCGCCGAGCGCGACGGCGTCGCGCTGGTCATCGGCAACGACGCCCCCGACGCCTTCTGCGCGGGCGCCAACCTGTTCGCGCTCATGGTGGCGCTGGGCCAGGAGAACACCAAGGCGATCGAGGAGATGGTCCTCGGCTTCCAGAACGCCTGCGCCCGCACCAAGTACGCGCGCGTCCCCGTGGTCGGCGCGCCGTTCGGCCTGGCGCTGGGGGGCGGCGCGGAGATCGTGATGGGCTGCCAGACGGTGCGGGCCTCGGCCGAGCTCTACCTCGGGTGCGTCGAGGTCGGCGTCGGGCTCATCCCGGCCGGCGGCGGCTGCATGGAGATGGCCGCCCGGGCCTCCGCTCGCGCCACCGACGATCCGCAGTTCGACATCCTGTCGCTGCTCCGCTTCCCCTTCCTGAACCTGGCCACGGGGCGCGTCTCGACCAGCGCCGAGGAGGCCCGCGACCTCGGCTATCTCCGCCAGGGTGACAGCGTGTCGATGGCCCGCGAGACGCTCATCGCCGACGCCAAGGCCCTGGCGCTGGGGCTCGCCCGCGCCGGGTACCGGCCTCCGCCGCCGCGGATGATCCGGGTGATCGGCGAGGGCGGCGCCGCCACCTTGCGCGCGGCGCTGCACAACCTGCTGGGCGCCCACCAGATCACCGAGCACGACGCCAAGGTGAGCGGCCACCTGGCGCGCGTCCTGTCGGGCGGCGCCGTGCCGGCCGGCGCGACGGTGACCGAACAGCACATCCTCGATCTCGAGCGCGAGGCCTTCCTGTCGCTGTGCGGGGAACCGAAGACCCGCGAGCGCATCCAATTCATGTTGGCCAAGGGGAAGCCCCTGCGGAACTGAGGCGCGCGAAGCGCCAAAGGACAAAGACAACCATGCGTGACGTCGCGATCCTCTCGGCCGTTCGGACCCCGGTCGGCCGTGCCCCTCGCGGGGTGTTCAAGAACACCCGCCCCGACGATCTCTGCGCGCTGGTCGCGCGCGAGGCGATGAAGCGCGCGGCCGTGCCCCCCGCCGAGATCGAGGACGTCGTCCTCGGCTGCGCGCACCCCGAGGCCGAACAGGGGCTGAACGTCGCCCGCCAGGTCGGCTTCCTGGCAGGTCTTCCGGACAGCGTCCCGGCGATGACCGTCAACCGGTTCTGTTCGTCGGGGCTGCAGGCGACGGCCATCGTCGCCGATCGGATCTCCGCCGGCTCGATCGACGCCGGCCTGGCGGGGGGGCTGGAGACGATGTCGCTCATTCCGATGGGCGGCGCCAAGATCGCGCTCAACCCGGCGGTGGTCGAGCAGTTCCCCGAGGCCCACATTCCGATGGGCAACACCGCGGAGAACGTGGCGCGGAAGTTCGGCGTGAGCCGCGAGCAGCAGGACGCCTTCGCGCTCGCCAGCCACCAGAAGGCCGTCGCGGCCTGGGCCCGAGGCGACTTCGCGGCCGAAGTGCTGCCGGTCAAGACCCGCGTGTTCGACTCTTCCGCCTTCGGGGGCGAGATCTGGCGCGAGCTCACCGTGGACAAGGACGAGGGACCGCGCGCCGACACCTCGCTGGAAAAGCTGGCGGCGCTCAAGCCGGTGTTCGACCCGACCGGCACCGTGACGGCCGGGAACTCCTCGCCGCTCAACGACGGCGCGGCCGCCGTCATCCTGGCCTCGGGCGACAAGGCCAAGGCCCTGGGCGCGAAGCCCCGCGCCTACTTCCGCGCCTTCGCCGTCGCCGGGGTTCCCCCCGAGATCATGGGGATCGGCCCCGTGCCGGCGGTCCGGAAACTGATGGCCAAGACTGGCCTCAAGATCGACGAGATCGACCTCTACGAGGTCAACGAGGCCTTCGCCTCCCAGGCGGTCTATTGCGTGCGGGAGCTGGGCCTGCCGGCCGACCGGGTGAACGTCAACGGCGGCGCCATCGCCATTGGCCACCCCCTGGGCGCGACCGGGGCCCGCCAGATCGCCACCGCGCTCCACGAGCTGGAACGCCGGAAGGGGCGCTACGCCGTCATCACGATGTGCGTCGGTGGCGGCATGGGCGCCGCCGGCCTGATCGAGCTCGCGCGATAGCGCCCAGGCCCACCGGCAAGGTGGGAGAAGGTGGTGAGTCCACCGCAAATTCGTAGGAGGTGTCTCGTACACCTCTAACGTTTCGTGTCGCGATCGCCGATGATGGGGAGCGCCAGTTTTCTCTCCCAATCATCAGGAGTCCTCGCATGCGTCGTTCCGCTTCGTGCCTTCGGTCGTCGTCGTCCCTTCGGTCCTCGCCTCTTGCCGCGCTTCTGATCACAGCGCTCGCGCTGTGGGGTTGCGGTGGTGGTGGCGGTGGCGGTGAAACCGGCGGCAACGGCGGCGCCGGCGGCGCGGCCAAGGGCGGCACGAGCGGCGGCGGTTCGACCGGCAAGGGCGGCGCGGCCGGCACCACGACGACCGGTCTCGGCGGCGCAGCCGGCGGTACGGCCACCGGCAAGGGCGGCGCAGCAGGCAGCGCCACGACCGGCACCGGCGGCGCGGCCGGCTCGACGACAACCGGTACCGGCGGCGCGGCCGGAACCACGACGACCGGCACCGGCGGTGCGGCGGGCACCACCGGCACCGGCGGCGCGGCCGGCTCGAGCGTCGGCGGCGTGGGCGGCTCGAGCGTCGGCGGCGTGGGCGGCTCCGCCACGACCTGCACCGACGGAACTTCCTGCACGACCTCGAGCGTCGCGACCGGCGTCTGCGCGAGCGGCACCTGCGGCGGCTGCACCAGCACCACGGCCTGCACGACGGCCTACGGCACCGGCTACGTCTGTCTGACCGCCTCGGGCAACTGCGTGTTGGGAAACTGCGCCACCAACGGCGACTGCAACGGAAAGATCTGCGGCAGCAACCACACCTGTGGCGGCTGCGCGACGGCGACTGATTGCACCACCGCCTACGGCACCGGCTACGTCTGCCAGACCTCGAGCGGCAAGTGCGTCCAGGGGAACTGCAACGCGAACGGGGACTGCGGCACCGGCCAGATCTGCGGCGCCGGCAACACCTGCACCAGCTGCGGCACCAGCGACAGCGCTTGCTCGACCGCCTACGGAAACGGCTTCATCTGCGTCTCGGGCAACTGCGTGACGGGGGCCTGCCACTCGGGCGCCCAGTGCGCGACCGGCCAGATCTGCAACTCCAGCCACGCCTGCGCCGCCTGCACGGACGACAGCGGTTGCCAGGCGAGCTACACGGACGGCCGCATCTGCAACACCACGACCGGCCTGTGTATCATCGGCAACTGCCACGACAACACCCAGTGCAGCAACCAGGCCTGCGTCAATAACACCTGCGTCAACTGCACGAACAGCAACCAGTGCTCGACGGGGCAGGTGTGCCTGCCGTCCGGCGCCTGCGTCACGGGGGACTGCCTCACGGCCGCCGACTGCAACGACACCAGCAAGGTCTGCATCAACAACAGCTGCGGCGCCTGCACGGCCACCAGCGATTGCACCGCGGCCTACGGCACCGCCCACGTCTGCGACACCAACCACCAGTGCGCCTCCGGCAACTGCGTGACGACCACCGACTGCACCGCGACCGGCCAGATCTGTGGCTCGCAGACGCCGCTCACCTGCGGGACCTGCGGGAGCGGCGCGGCGGGCGACATGGTCTGCCAGACCGCCTACGGCTCCGGCTACATCTGCAGCAGCGGCATCTGCATCACCGGCAGCTGCCACGACAGCAGCACCTGCGGCACCGGCCAGGTCTGCGACCTCACGACGCACACCTGCGGCGGCTGCGGCGGCGGCACGGCGGGCGACACGACCTGCAAAGGCGACGGGCGGTACGGCTCGACCTTCATCTGCCAGGGGAACATCTGCATCGCCGGCGACTGCCACACGGCGGCCAACTGCAACGACACGACCAAGGTCTGCAACAGCTTCACCTGCGGCGCCTGCGCCACCAACACCGACTGCACCAACGCCTACGGCACGAACCACGTGTGCGACAGCAACCACCAGTGCCAGTCGGGCACCTGCAACACGGCGGCGGACTGCGGGACCACCGGTCAGGTCTGCGTGAGCCACGCCTGCGTCGCCTGCACCGCCGGCTCCACCGGCGACGGTCAGTGCGTGAACCAGTACGGGCCGATGAACATCTGCCTCAGCGGCCAGTGCGTGGCCGGCAACTGCCACGACACCGACGCCGAATGCTCGACCGGCCAGATCTGCGGCATCCCCGCGGCCCACACCTGCGGCGGCTGCGGCAGCGGCACGGCCGGCGACACCAATTGCAAGAACGACACGGTGACCTTCGGCGGGAACTACATCTGCCAGGGCAACATTTGCCAGGCCGGCAACTGCCACGCCACGGACACCGAGTGCCCGGCGGGCCAGCTCTGCTCGTCACTCACCTGCGCCAACTGCGCCTCTGGGAGTGCGGGCGATACCCAGTGCCAGACCGACAGCCACTACGGTTCGGGTGACATCTGCTTCCAGGGGCTCTGCGGGGCCGGCAACTGCCACGCCACCAGCGCCGACTGCACCGGCGCCAACGCCGGCCTCATCTGCGGCGCCTCCGCCACCGACACCTGCGGTAGCTGCACCAGCGACAGCCAGTGCAAGAACGATCCGTTCTACGGCGCGAACGACATCTGCAACACGACCACCGGCAAGTGCGTCAGCGCGACCTGCTCGCCGAACAGCGCCTCTTGCAGCGCCAACGGCACCGACTACTGCTGCACCGGCAGCTGCGTGACCGGCAACTGCTGCACCGACACCGACTGCGGCTCCTCCGGCACGGCCTGCGTGAACCACACCTGCTCGGCCTGCAACGCCGTCAGCGGCAACAAGTGGTACGTCGATCCCATCAACGGCAACGACAACACGGCGACCGGCAGCGACATGTCCGGCACCAGCGTGGCGCCGGGCTGCGCGTTCAAGACCATCAAGAAGCTCCTCAACGTCATGCCCTCGACGCCCTTCGCCGGCACCCAGATCATCATCGTGGGACCCGACGCGAGCGGCCTGGCGGCGGGGGAGACCTATCCGATCACCATCCCGACGAACACTACGCTCACGTCCAGCAGCGGAGCGGTCACGATCACGGTCCCCTCGGGCGGTACCCTGTTCCAGCTGAACAACAACGCCTCCGCCATCAGCGGCGGCGCGGGCGCGGCGCTGGTCCTCGACGGCGCCGGGCACACGGGCAACTTCGCCATCCTGAACTCGCCGGGCACCTCCACCTTCACGTCGAGCGTCTCCAACCTCACCATCCAGAACACCAACAACGACGCTATCCGCGTCAGCGCCGGCACGCTGACGGTGGGCGCGGGCGTGACGCTCACCGGCTCCAACCAGGACGGCATCCGCATCCTCGGTGGCGCGGCGAACATCAACAATCTGTCCGGCGCCGAGACGCTGTTCAGCAGCAACACCCGGTTCGGCATCGAGGTCGGAACCCTCGGCTCGGTGAGCATCAGCGGTACGCCGGGCTCCATCCCCAGCAACAGCGGCACCGTCGTCGCCTCCGGAAACACCGCAGCCGGCATCCAGATCAACCAGACGCCGGGCGGGGCGGGCCTGGTGACCAACAGCATCAACGGCCTCGTCAGCTGGGGGAACGCCGACGACGGCATGCGCCTCTTCGGCGGGTCGCTGGTGAAGGTGCGCAACAGCGTCTTCCTCGGAAATGGCGTGCAGAACGGGGTGTCGACGGCGCGATACGGGGTCATCGTCAGCGGCGCCAACGTCGCCAGCGGCGATGACGTCAGCAAGATCGACCTCGGGAAGGCCGGCGACCCGGGCAAGAACTGGTTGCAAACGCCGCTGAGCGCGGTGGGGAACAACACCGGCGGCGGCCTCTGCGTGGCCCTGTCGAACTGCACGGGCGCTTGCCTCGGCGGCATGGGCAGCATCACCGAGACCGTGTCGGCCGAGGGGAACGAGATGGTGTCGACCGGGGGCGCGCAGGTCGATTGCTCGGCCAGCACCTCGGCCATCACCAGGGGGACCTGCGGCAACGGGCGCAGCGCCGGGGTCAACACCGCCACCAACGTGGTGCCCGGCGCCGACGTCGCCGGCTGCATGTAAGGCCGCCCTCCGCCGGACCGGTTCGCGGCAACCTGCCGCGGGCCGGTCCGATAAGGGCGCGTGCCCCGCCCAAACCTCTCCCCCAACGTCGCCGCCACGATCGCGCTGGCTTTCCTTGCGGGCTGCGATCTGACCCCGCCCTTGCCACCGCGTTCGACGCCGGCCCCGACGGGTGGGTCCGCGGGTCCGGTCACGCTCGAGGTCGAGCCGGACGCCGGCTCGCAGGCGGTGCTGGATCTGGTCTCCGCGGCGCGCACCAGCCTCTGGATGGAGATGTACCTGCTGACCGACGGGCGGGCGATCGCCGCCCTTGCCGCGCGGGCGGCCGCAGGGTGCGACGTCCGGGTGATCCTCGAGCCGTCGCCCTACCAGGATGCCGGAGCGAACCAGAGCGCGTTCGATACGCTGGCCGCCGCCGGTGCCGACGTCCGCTGGTCGCTGCCGCGATTCTCGTACACGCACGCCAAGAGCTTCACGGTCGACCACGCGCGCCTCGTCGTCCTGACCCTCAACCTCACGGGCGACGGGCTCGGCGGCAACCGGGAGTACGCGGCGATCGACGACGACCCGAGTGACGTCGGCGCGTTCGAGGCGGTCTTCGCCGCCGACGCGCTGGGCGCTGCGACGGGCACGCCGGGCGGGCGGCTGGTCACCTCTCCCGAGTCGTCGCGCCCCACCCTGCTGGCCCTCATCGACGGCGCGCAGCACGAGCTGGCGCTCGAGACGGAGGAGCTGACCGACGGCGCGATGGTCGCCGCTCTGCTGGACGCCCGGGCCCGGGGCGTCGCGGTGACGCTGGCCTGGCCAGGGCCCGCGGCCGGCGCCGGAACCTCGTTCACCAAGCTGGCCGCGGCGGGCGCGACCGTTCGGGCCGTGTCGGCGCCGCCCATCCACGGCAAGGTGGTCGTGGCCGACCAGCAGACGTTCTACCTCGGGTCGGTCAACCTCTCGCCCACGTCGCTCGACGACAATCGCGAGAGCGGCCTTCTGCTCCAGCAGGCCGAGGCCGCGGCCCAGGTGGCTGGGGTCGTCGCGGGCGACGCGGCCGTGGGGACACCGCCCGGCCCGTAGAGCAAGGGGCAGAGCCGCGCGCTATGATGTGGGTGTGGACGCTCCGGATCCTGCGGACCGACAGGCCTATCTGGAAGAGCAGATCCAGCGACAGAAGCGCGGCGAAGCGATCGACGTCGAGTGGGTCAAGGCCGAGCTCGAGCGCGTGCGCCGGCAGCAGATCGCGTCGATGGCCTCGGTGCAGCGCAACCTGCGCTGGTTGGTGCTCGGCGCGGCGGCCCTGCTGCTCGTCCTCTGGATCAAGGGCGGTGGCCCCACGCAGGGCCGGATCCTGGTTCCCGGGCTGGTCCTCATCGGCCTGCTGACGGTCTGGGTGCTGAGGCGCCGCCAGCGCTGACCGTGGCCGCCCGGCTCAGCGCAGCGCCCGCAGCACGCGGTCCAGGATCTCGCGCCGCTCGCCGATCTCGGCGTCGCGCGCCTGCCGGATCAGCGTCGCCATCTCGTCGCCGCTCAACCTCTTGAGCTGCGCCTCGGCCATCGCGCGCACGGCGCCCGGCTCCTGCCGGACAGCCTCGATGAGGACCACCGCGGCCGCCGGCGTCTTCAGCCGCCCAATCCCCTCCAGCGCCGCCACCCGCACCCGCTCGTCGGCCGTGTCGCGGAAGATGCGCAGCACCGGATCGAGCGCGTCCACGAAGTCGATCGTGCGCAGCGCGCGCAGCGCCTCGTCGACCACCAGCGGCGCCGTGTCCCCCAGCCCCTTGCGGACGAGGCCGATGCTGCGGGCGGCGTAGACGAGGACGGTGGCGCCCATCACCGCCGCCCGGACCTCGGGCGACGCGTGCTCCGCCAGGCGCTCCAGCGGCGAGAGGACGTCGTAGTGCTGCACCCGTCCCAGCGCCGTGGCCAGCTGGGCCGCGGCGCCGGCATTCTTGCTCGTGAATCCGGGATCGCTGCAGAGGAGCAACGCCAGCAACGCCGGCCGGGTGTACTGGTTGATGGGCGGGCGTTCGGCGACGTAGCGGACCAGCGTCT
>DASYEX010000109.1:0-15110 GCA_036498765.1 Polyangia bacterium | reverse complement strand
AGCTGGGGACCATGACCATCGCGGCGCGGGCGAAGCTGCCGGGGCTCGACGTGCGCCGCGCCGACACGATCTACGCGGGCGCGGTGGTCTTCCGCACCGCACTCGAGTTGGCGGGCACCGAGGAGGCGACGCTGTGCGAGACCGCGCTGCGCGAGGGGATCATCGCCGACTACATCGCCTCCAACCGGCCCGGGATCCTGCTGGTCGAGGAGTTCCCCGACCTGCGGCGGCGGAGCGTGATGGAGCTCGGACGCCGCTGCCAGTTCCGCGAGGATCACGGCTCGCACGTGGCGCGGCTGGCGCTGTCGATCTTTCACCAGACGCGGCGGCTGCACAAACTCGCGGAGGCCGATGCCGAGCTGCTCGAATACGCGGCGCTCCTGCACGACATCGGCTTTTACATCTCGCCGCACCGGCACCACCGGCACACCGAGTACTTGATCAAGAGCCACGCCATGACCGGGTTTTCGCGCTCGGAGGTGGAGATCATCGCGCTGACCGCGCGCCACCACAGGAAGGCGGTCCCCCAGCGCGGACACGGCGCGCTCAAGCGCATCTCCAAGGCCGACGCGCGGCGCGTGCGCTACCTGACCGCCGTCTTGCGCGTGGCCGACGCGCTCGATCGCACGCACGCCCGCCTGGTGCGTGCCGTACGCTGCTCCGTCTCCTCCCGCACCGTCGAGGTGCGCGTCGACGCCGACGGCGATCCCGAGCTCGAATTGTGGGCCGCCCGCCGCAAGGGCGACCTCTTCGAGGCGCTCGCCGAGCGCAAGCTGCGCTTCGCCGTCGACGGCCTCAAGGAGCGCGAAGAGGGCCCCGCGATCAGCGCCCCCGCTCCCCCGGCCGCCCCGTTGCGCGTCGTGCGCGCCAGCGGGCGCTAGACGCAACCGCCGCTACACGCCGAGCGCGCGGAGCCCGAAGTAGATCCCGGCCGCGATCAGCGCCGCCGACTGGATGGTGAACAGCCAAGCCCAGACGATGCGCAGGGCGACGCCCCAGCGCACGCCGGCCGGCTTGTTCACGTAGCCGACGCCGACGATCGCGCCGGTGATGGTGTGGGTGGTCGACACCGGAACGCCCAGCGCGCTGGCCAGGAACAACATTCCGGCCGCGCCGGTCTCGGCGCAGAAGCCGCCGAACGGCTTGAGCTTGGTGAGGCGCATCCCCATCGTGCGCACGATCCGCCACCCGCCGGTCAGCGTCCCCAGCCCCATCGCCGACTGGCAGGCGAGGATGACCCACAAGGGCAGCTCGGCGTGCACGCCGATCTTTCCCTTGGCGATCAGCATCGCCATGATGATCCCCATCGTCTTCTGCGCGTCGTTGGCTCCGTGCCCCAGGCTGAAGAGGGCCGACGATACGAGCTGCAGGCGCCTGAACCAGTGGTCGATGCGCCCCGGGTGTTTGCGCCGGAACAGCCACCCGACCAGCACCATCATCCCACCGCCCAGCACCAGCCCGAGCACCGGCGAGACGACGATGAAGACGGCGGTCTTGAGCACGCCGCTCTGCTGGACGACGCCGAAGCCCCCCTTGCTGATGCCCGCGCCGAGCAGCCCGCCCACGAGAGCGTGCGACGAGCTGGACGGCAACCCGTACCACCAGGTGATGAGGTTCCAGGCGATGGCGCCCCCCAGCGCGCCCAGCAGGACGGCGTCGTTCATGATCTTGGGGTCGATGATCCCCTTGCCGATCGTGTGCGCCACGTGGAGCGGGAAGACCACGAAGGCGATGAAGTTGAAGAAGCCGGCCCACACCACCGCCTGGCGCGGCGTGAGCACGCGCGTCGACACGACGGTGGCGATCGAGTTCGCCGCGTCGTGGAACCCGTTGATGTAGTCGAAGGCGAGCGCGATCGCGACGATCGCCACGATGGTCAGCATCGGTGGTGGTCCGTCAGCTGTTCTCGAGGAGGACGCCCTCGATGATGTTGGCGACGTCCTCGCACCGATCGGTGGCCGACTCCAGCGTCTCGTAGATCTCTTTCCACTTGATGACGGTGATGGGGTCTTTCTCCTCGCGGAAGAGCCGCGCCAGCGCCCCGCGCAGGATCGCGTCGGCCACGTTCTCCAGCCGGTTCACCTCGACGCAATGCTGGAGGATCGCCTCCGACTTGCTCAGGTCGCGGATGCCGGAGACGGCCCCCAGAACGTGCTCGGCGCCCGAGACCAGGCAGCGCGCCAGGTCGACCGCCTCCTTGCTCATCTCGCGGACGTCGTAGAGCGCCAGCCGGTCGGCCGCCGCTTCGACCATGTCCATGATGTCGTCCATCTTGGTGATGAGCCGGTAGATGTCGTTGCGGTCGATCGGCGTGATGAAGGTCTTGTGCAGGCCGGCCACCACCGCGTGCGTGATCTCGTCGCACTCGTGCTCGATCTGCTTGACGCGCTCGGCGCGCTGTTCGAGATCGGTCGGGTTCTCGACCATCTCCAGGAACGCCCGGCACCCCTCCACTGTCTTCCGACCCTGTTGCTCGAAGTGAGAAAAGAAAGACGCGTCGTGCGGGAGAAGCCTCATCGCCGCCGCTATATATCCGAACGTGGCGGGCGCGGCTAGCCCCGGGGCATCCCGGACCCGTTCAGAGCGACATCGCGAGGCGGAACAGGATCTCGTGCTCGAGCTTGCCGTCGGCGGCCAGGGTCATGATCGTCTCCGACGTGCCGCTCCAGTCGTTCAGGACGTAGTTGGCGGACAGCCGCACGAACCGCCCGCGCCAGTAGTTGAGGCCGATGGTCCCCGACACGACGCGGGTGGTGGAGACGCTGGGATCGCCGAGCGCCGGGTTGTCGCTGGTGACGTCCTCCTTGAGGACCTCGCCGCGGATCGCCAGCTGCAATCCTTCGTCGACGGAGAGCGCCGTCGCGCCCGCGCGCAGGGGAAGCTCCAGGCCGGGGGCCGGGAGCAGCCGGCCGTCGCCCAGCAACCAGAGCCAGATCTCGCCGTAGGCCGAGATGCCGTCGAGCACCGCGTCCCCGACTGGCGCGCTGGGGCTGGCGGTGGTGTTGAGCTCGGAGAGGTGCTGGCGCTTCCAGACGATCTCGCCTCGCGCCCCGAAGCGATCGCCGATCGGCAGGTTCAGCTCGCCGCCGAACGCGGTCGACGTCCCCTGCTCGTGCAGCTCGAACGCCAGCGGCGTCGTCTGACCGCTCTGCCAGTGCGGCTCCAGGAACACCATCCCGCCGGGCGTGGCCTGGACCGGCGCCTCGGGGCCGAGCACGTGGTTGCCGTACCAGGCCGAGCCGCCGATGGCGAGCTGCCGCCAAGGCCGCCCGCTGGTCAAGAACGGCGTGATGACGATTCGGCCGATGGTGTCGGACTGGTTGTCGAGGTTGCGGAAGCCGGGACCTTCACCGTTGAAGAGGCCGCCCGAATAGTAGACGAGCCCGTCGGCGAGGAGGCCGTGCGCCATGACGCCGACCTCCTTGTTGCGGGGCGCGCCCAGCGTTCGGGCGGTCATCGCGCGCTCGATGAAGTCGGTGTAGGCGTCCGAGGTCCGGTTCTCGAGGGTGAAGGGGGCGTCGAACTGACCCGCCTGCAGGATCAGGCGGTCACCGTAGGGCGCGAAGGCCAGGTAGTCGTCGCTGGCGGCGAGCGCGCTCGGCGGGACGTCGGCGTCGCCGGGCGGCAAGGGGGCGAAATCGCCCGAGACGTCGAAGTAGAAGAACGACGCCAACCACCCGCGCAGCTCGACGCGCGCCCGCCGCAGAAAGACGCCGCTCTTGGGGTTCTGGCGCGGAAAGAACGCGCCGTCGACCTGCAGCCGCGCACCCGGAAAGAGGACGATCTGGCCGCCGGGGGTCTCGAGGTAGAGCCCGCCGGAGTAGGCCCCGATGGGATCGGGCGGCGGTGTCGGCGCCGCCTGGTCGGCCTGCGCCGCCGCGGCGAAGGTCACGAGGGCCGCGCAGAGCACGGCGAAGGCGAGGCGACGACCGGCGGAGGGCATCGAGACTTGCGCGCATTGTAACCGGCCGGCAACACTGAGGCGTGGTTCTGGACGCAGATATCCCCTCGACAGACATTCCTTCGGGGGCCGCGCTGGGGGCGCTGGCGCGGAAGTACGCGCGGCTTTCGGCCTGGCGTGATCGGCGTGACGCCGCGGCGTTCCCGGCGACGCGCGATGAGCTGCGCGCGCTGGCTGCGGAGTTCCCGGGTTGCCTGCGCGAGCTCGACACGCTGGGCGCCGCGGAGCTGGGACGACGCGCGTCCGCCTGCGCGGCGGCGGCCGCGGATGCGGCGGCGGCCGAGCCCTGGATGTCCTGGATCGACGGTTACCACGCGCTGGTCCGGCGGGCGCTGGCGGCCCGGGAAGCGCGCGCGCGCGGCACGCCACCGGCCGATGACACGTTCGAGCGGGCGATCCTCGCGCCGCCCGGCGGGCGGATGGGCGTGGTGATCATGCGCGCGCTCGCCCAGCGCTTCGGCCTGCCGGCGTCGACGATCGCCGCGGCGCTGTTCCCGGTGCGGCGCCCGTCGCCGTACGATCTCTAGCGCCGGCGCGCTAATTCGTCCGCGGCGCGTGCCAACGGCTGAGATGCGCGCAGAGCATTGCGCGGTAGGGGTCGCGCCTTAGGTTTCCTGGAAACGGGGGCTGAGGTGAGGAGGGGACATGCACACCAGGTTGGATGAGCTCCGGGGCAAGAAGGTCTTCGACGTCAACGGGCGTGCGGTGGGACGGGTGCAAGCGGCGCTGGTCGACATGGAGACCTGGCTCGTCGACACGCTGCGGATCGCGGTCGGACGCCAGGCGGCGGCCGATCTGGAGGTACCCTGGTCGTTCTGGCAGGCGCTCTGGCGGCCGCACACCGTCGACCTCGGCACCGGGCAGATCAACGCGGCGGCTGACGCGATCATCCTGCGGATCTCGCTCGGCGAGCTGCGCGAGGCGATGCCGGTGCCGGTCGACCAGCTCGCCGCGGTTCACTAGCTGAGATCACGTCGAGCGGGGGCCGAGCCGCGCAGCCAGGGCGTCGGGCTCGTGCACCGGGAGCTCGCAGCGTCCCTGGACGCAGACGTAGGCCGTGGGGCGACCGTCGATAGCGACCTTGTCGGCGATCCAGGGGACGCGCGCCGCGAGCGCGGGGACGTCGGCCTCCGAGGCTGCGGTGAGGGCGCGGTTCGGCACGAAGGATCGGCGCAGCCGATCGATGAGCGGCGCGGCGCTCTCGGGCCCGCCACCGCGCGGCCAGACGATCGCGATCTCCTGCGGCTCGCCGGCGGCGTAGTCGACGGCCAGCAGCGTCTCGGCGAGGGCCAGCGGGTTCTCGGTCAGCGTCGGCGCCAGGCTGGCGAAGCCGCCGTCCGCGACGGTGCGCCAGCGCTCGTCGGAGGTGAAGGTGTGCAGGCGCAAGGCGCAGAGCAGGGCGACCGACGCGCCGGAGGGCTCGGCGCCGTCGTAGGCGGGCTTTTCGCGCGCGATGAGCCGCTCGTGATCGGCGGCGGTCATGAACCAGCCGCCGGCCGGATCGGCGAACCGGCGCTCGGTCTCCTCGGCCAGCGCGAGCGCCTCGTCGAGCCAGCGGCGCTCGAACGTCGCCTCGTAGAGATCGAGCAGCCCGGCGGTGAGGAAGGCCTGATCGTCGAGGAAGGCGGCCACGCCCGGGCGGTCGTCCTTCCAGCTGCGGACCAGGCGTCCGCCGGGACGCATACGCTCGAGCACGAAGGCCGCCGCCCGCGCCGCCGCGGCGACATGGCGCGGCTCGCCGAGCACGCGGCCGCCCACCGCCAACCCGGAGATGGCCAGGCCGTTCCAGGCGGCCAGGATCTTCTCGTCGCGCAGCGGCGGCGGCCGTTTGGCGCGCGCGGCATAGAGCGCGGCGCGCGCGCCGCAGAGCGCCGCCCACGCGCCCTCATCGGGGCGGGCGACGTGCAGGATGTTCTCCCCCTCGAAGTTGCCGCCGGCGGTGACGCCGTAGTGGGCGCAGAACCGCGCGGCGTCGCCTTCCGGGAGCCGTTCGAGGATCTGCTCGATCTCGCGCTTCGACCAGACGAAGAACCTCCCTTCGGCGGAGACGCCATCGGCTCCTTCGGAGTCGGCGTCGGTCGCCGAATAGAACGCGCCCTCCGGCGACGTCATCTCGCGCCCGAGATAGTCGAGCGTCTCGCGCAGGACCCGCGCAAAATCTTCACGGCCGGTCACCTGCCACGCCTCGGCGTAGGCCACGGCCAGAAGGCCGTTGTCGTAGAGCATCTTCTCGAAGTGCGGTACCAGCCACTCGGCGTCGGTCGAGTAGCGGTGGAATCCGCCTGCGAGCTGGTCGTACATCCCGCCGCCCGCCATCTTCTCCAGCGTGCGCGTCGCCATGTGGAGCGCGTCGCCGTCGCCGGTCCTCCGATGCTCGCGCAGCAGGAGACGGATCGGGACGTTGGACGGGAACTTGGGCGCGCGCCGCAGCCCGCCGTTCGCCTCGTCGAAGATGCGTTTGTAGGCGGCGACCGTCTGGCTGACCAGCGCGCCGCCGGGCCGGGCGCCCGCCCCCGACGGGGAGGCAGCCGGCTCCATCTGCGCGCGCACCGCGCGCACCAGCGCCTCGGCCGCGCGCCCGACGCGCCCCGCATCGCCGAGGTAGGTCTGGTGGATGTCGCGCAAGAGCTCGAGGAAGCCGTGCCGCGCGCCGCGCGCCCCTTCGCGCGGCGGGAAATAAGTGCCGCCGAAGAAAGGCTCGCGATTGGGCGTCAGCCAGACGCTCATCGGCCATCCGCCCGACTGGGTGAGCGCCTGCACCGCCGCCATGTAGACGGCGTCGACGTCGGGCCGCTCCTCGCGGTCGACCTTGATGCAGACGTAATGACCGTTCATGAAGGCGGCGATCTCCTCGTCCTCGAACGACTCTGCCTCCATCACGTGGCACCAATGGCAGGTCGCGTAGCCGATCGAGAGGAAGACCGGCCGCCCGAGCCGGCGCGCCTCCTCGAACGCCTCGTCGTTCCAGGCGCGCCAGTCGACCGGGTTGTGCGCGTGCTGGAGAAGATACGGGCTCGATTCCAGGATCAGGCGGTTCGTGTACTTCGGCGTCTGCTTCGGCGCCTGGCCGACGAGGTGGTGCGTGCGCGGCCGGTAACCGCCCGGGGCGGAGAGGCGCTGGGCCAGCGCGACTTCGAGCGCCGTCGCCAGCTCGGACGAGTAGGCGGGCGCTTCGGGCGGCGTCGCGAGGGTGGTCACCGCGAGAAAGCTAACACCATCTCGCCGTTCGGCAGCGACCACCTCCCAGATGTCGGAGCGTCGGCGAATCGATCGGACGATCGGATAGTTGCCGGCCGCACCGGCGATCGTCGCGTACGATCGTCGCCCACGGAGGTGACCATGGAGACGCAAGAGATCGCCAAGCGATATGTGGAGCTGTGCAAGTCGGGCAAGAACGACGTCTGTCTCGACGAGCTGTACGCCAAGGACGCCGTGAGCGTCGAAGCGGCGGCGATGCCCGGAATGGAAAAGTCGGTCAAGGGGCTCGAGGCCATCAAGGCCAAGAGCAAGACCTGGAACGAGACCAACGTCGTTCACAGCGGCGAGGTCAGCGGACCTTACCCCCACGACGGCCGCTTCGCGGTGCGGTTCATGTTCGACGTCACCAACAAGCCGAGCGGCAAACGCGTGAAGATGGACGAGATCGGCCTCTTCACGATCGAGAAGGGGAAGATCACGCGCGAGGAGTTCTTCTACCCAACGGAGGGATGAAGCCAAGACGCGCGCGGCGGCGGGCGCGGACCGAGAGGCCGCCCCGCCGACTGCGCTCGAACACCTGCGCGCGACTGCGCTCGAACACCTGCGCGCGTCAGCGCTCGAACATCTGATCCACCGGCACGACCCGTACGGCGTCCTTGTTGAGCGGCACCGGGAACTTCTCGATGAGCTTGTCCTCGGCCAGGATGTCGGCGGGCGTGCCCGCGGTGTCGTAGGTGATGGGCGTCGGCGCGTCGCTGAGCAGCTTGTCGGCCAGCGCCTGCGCGTGGTCGGCGACGATGGCGATCGAGAGGCCTGTCAGCGTCAGGTGCTTGCGCACCGCCTTGTCGACTTCGGCCTTGGTCATCTTGGGGAGGCGCGCCTGCAGCTCCTTGACCAGGTCCTTGCCGGTGAGGACGGTGTCGATCGCGTAGCCGAGCCGGCGCGACACGTCCTGCGTCCAGAGGTTCGAGTAGTTGGTGAGGAAGGTCTTCGTCGCCTCGAAACCGGCCTGCGGGATCCCCTCGCGATAGAGCTTGTCGGTCTCGTAGAGCGCGGCGCGCAGCGCGAACAGGCTGTTCTGCGGCGGTACCGGGCGCAGCCAGATCTCGAAGTGCTGCTGGCGGCGCGGGATGTTGGGGTAGGGGAAGGTCGACCAGCCGTCCTGGATGAAGTTCTCGATGTACGCGTAGTCGCCGTAGTTGAGACCGCGATTTCCGCGCAGGTGGTTCATCAGGACGCCGTTGAAGGTCCGATGCTCGCCCAGGTACGAACGCGCCACGGTCAGCGGATAGAAGTCGGGATCCTTGCGGGTCACGTCGATGCTGTGGCCGATCGAGATGGCGTTGGCGCGCGCATCCTTTTGTACGACCAGGAGCTGGTTCTCCTTGTACAGGGGTGCGGGGGGCAGCTTGGGCAGCGGCGGCGCCTTGGCCGGGAGCGCGGCGAAGCGTTTGGCGAACGTCTCGGCGAAGCCCGCCGGGTAGCCGCCTGCGACACCGACCACCAGGCGGCTGCGGGCATACCGCTCGGCGTAGAACTTCTTGACGTCCTCCAGCGTGATGGCGGTCAGCCCGGCGACGGTCCCCTGGGTCGGGCGGCCGTAGGGGTGGCCTTTGTAGAGGACGGTCGCCAGCGCCTGCTTGCCGAGATCTTCGTCGGCGTTCCCGCGCAGCGTCTTCGTCACGTAGTCGAGCGCGTCTTCCCTGTTGCGGTGGAAGTCGTCGTCCGCGAAGCGCGGCGTCAGCACTTGCTCGGCCAGGAGGTCGGCGAACTTGGCCAGGTTGTCTCGGTGAACCATCCCTTCATAGACGACCGATTCCTTGTCGCCGTAGACCTTGATCTCGGCGGCCAGCGGGTAGAGCGCGTCGAGCAGCTCCGCGTAGGTGCGCGCCTTGCTGCCGCCCTTGCCGATCATCTCGGCGGTGAGCGCGGCCAGCCCCTCCTTGCCGGCCGGATCGTCGACGGCGCCGATCTGGAAGACCAGGCGGATCGCGCACAGCGGGCTCTGCGGCGACGGGATGAAGACCGTGCGGATGCCGCCCACGCGGGTGGGCGTCTTGGGCGTCTTGGCCGTGGCGGACGGCTTGGCCGCGGTCGGATCGGCGGCCAGCGCCGGGCGCGCCGCGAACAGCAGGAACGAAAGCAGCATGATCGCGTGGACGGAGCCGAGCTTAGCTCGGCGGAGTCCTTCGCGGGAGGGTGTGGGAACCCTGTCAGGGTTCCCGCGCATGCAGAACCTCACTTGGCACCGGCCTTCATGGTGACGACCGTGCGGTTCGTCGGTTGGAAGTAGGCGGCGGCGACGCGCTTCACGTCGGCGCTGGTGACCTGGTCGTAGAGCGCGAAGTAGGCGTTGATCGACTCGAGCTGGCCCGTCAGCGCGATGAACGACGACGCCGTGTAGGCGGTCTTGTCCGCGGTGGAGAGCTGATTGGCGAAGGCGTACTTCACGTGCGAGAGGACGTCATGCAGCGTCTGGTCGTCGACGCCCTGCTTGGCGACGCGCGCCATCTCGTCGTGGATCGCCGTCTGGACGTACCCGATGTCGGCAGGTTTCTTGATGCGCGAGAAGACCGTGAAGAGGTTCGGATCGACGTGGGCGTCGTTCGAGCCCGAGAGCGATTCGACCTTCTGCTCGGTGATGACCAGCTTCTTGTAGAGCGGCGCCCGCTCGGCGAACAGCAGCTCCGCCAGGACGTCCAGCGTCGGCAGGTCGACGTTGGTCGTCGAGAAGCCGGGCGTGTGGTACCCCTCGACCAGCATCGGCAACGTCGGCCCCGGCCAGGTCAGCTCGGCGCGCTGCTCCTTCTTCTGCGGCGGTTCTTTAGGAATGGTGGGATGGGGCGCGCCCGGCTTCCACTCGCCGTACGCCGCCTCGACGAGCTTGAAGACGTTCTCCGGGTCGGCGTCGCCGACGACGAGCAGGACCACGTTCTCCGGACGGTAGTAACGATCGAAGAACTGCCGCGAGTAGGCCATCTCGTTGGGCATGTTCTCGATGTCCTTCAGAAACCCCATCGTCGTGTGTTTGTACGTGTGGGTGGTGAAGGCGTGGTCGTAGAGCGTCTCGATCATCTTCTCGATCGGGTTGGAGGCGTTCTTGTTGTATTCGCCGAGGACGGCGCGCGCCTCCTTCTGGAAGTCGGCTTGCTGGTAGGTGAGGTGCTGGAAGCGGTCGCTCTCGATCTCGATGATCTTGGGGAGCGCCTTCTTGCCGGCCAGGATGTGATAGACGGTCAGGTCGTCGGAGGTGAAGGCGTTGGAGTCCGCGCCCATCTCCTTGATGACGCCGTTGTAGGCGTCGAGCGAGTACTTCTGCGTGCCGTGGAACATCATGTGCTCGAAGAAGTGCGCGAACCCCGACTTGCCCGGTTCGACCTCGTTGCGGCTCCCGGTGCGCACCACCGAGTAGTAGGCGACGAGGCCGGGCGAGTCGTAGCCGACGACGTAGACGCGCAGGCCGTTGGCGAGCGTCTTCTCCTGGACCGGGAAGGGGAACGCCAGACTCTTTCCCGAGTCGGAGGGGGGCGGCGTCGGGGCGGGCGCCGCGGACGAAGGTCGGGAGAGCGCCGCCAGCAAGGGGAAGACGAGCGGCAGGGCCAGCGCGCCGGCGAGCGCGTGCGAGAGCGGAAGGGGGAGCATGCGCATTCGGTCTCCGAGGGGTTGTGCGGGAACTCAGCGTTCCCACGACTGGGCGTAGGATAGTGACGCCCGATGAAAACAGAATCGCCCGGCGGCCACAACCGATTCTCCGTGACGGGGCGCCTCCTCGTCGCGGGGCGGCTGGTGCCGGGGGCGCTCGTCGTCGATGGAGATCGGATCGTGGAAGTCCGAACCGACGCCGTGGGCGAGCTGCCGGGGCCGCGCCTCGACGCCGCGATCGTCTCGCCGGGCCTCGTCGACCTGCAGTGCAACGGTGCCTTCGGGTTCGAGGTGGGCGGCTCGGCCACGGCGCTGCGGGTGCTGGCCGAACGGCTGCCCGAGACGGGCGTGACGGCGTTTGTCCCCTCGGTGGTCAGCGCCGGGCCGGGGCCCTACCGGGAGGCCGCCGCGGCCTTCACGGCGGCCCGGACCGCGCCGGGGGCGGCGGCGCTCGGGCTGCACCTCGAGGGGCCGCTGCTCTCGCCGGCCCGCGCGGGCGCGCACGATCCGCGCGCGATCGCCGCCGCCGACGCCACGCTCGACGACGTGCTCGACGAGCTGTTGACGACGGGCGCCCTCCGCCTGGTCACGCTGGCGCCGGAGCGCCGGGGCGCGCTGATGTTGATCCGGCGCCTGGTCGAGTCCGGCGTCACGGTCAGCCTCGGGCACACCGACGCCACCTTCGACCAGATGATCGCCGGGGCCGACGCGGGGGCGACGCTGGCCACGCACCTCTACAGCGCGATGTCGCCGTTTCACCACCGCGCGCCGGGCGCCGTCGGCGCGGCGCTCACCGACGAGCGCTTGACCGTCACGCTGATCGCCGACGGCGTGCACGCCCTCCCCGCGGCGTTGAACCTGGCGCTGCGGGCCAAGGGGCCCGAGCGCGTCGCGCTGGTCACCGACGCCGTCGCGGCGGCGGGCGCGCCGGCCGGCAGGTACGCGCTCGGCGGCCAGACCATCGTCTCCGACGGCGAGAGCGCGCGGCTCGAGGACGGCACGCTGGCCGGCTCGACGCTGACGCTCGACCGCGCGGTGCGCGTGATGGTGGCGCTCGGCGGCGCGCGCCTCGAGGACGCGCTGGCGATGGCCAGCACCGTCCCCGCCGCGGTCCTGGGCCTCGCCGACCGCGGGCGCCTGGAGGCCGGCCGCCGCGCCGATCTCGTCCTCTGGTCGGAGACGCTGGAGATCGTCTCGACGGTGGTGGGCGGCGCGGTCAGGTTCGGCGCGCGCGCCTGAAACGGCGCCCGCCGCCCTCAGTGGACGCGGCTGCCGTGCGGGAGCGCGCCCAGGATCTCCGCCTCGCGCTGGCCCAGCTCCTCGAGCCGCGCGGTGAAGGTCTGGCCGTCGACGAGCGGGCGCGCCAGCTCGAGGAAGGTCTCCGCGTGGCGCTCCTCGGCGTCGCCCAGCGCGGCGTAGAAGTCGCCGAGCTCGGTCTCGCCCCGCGCGGTGAACCCGCGGGCCAGGATCCCGAGGCGCTCGTGCGAGCGGGCCTCGATGAACGCCGCGACCAGCAGCGCGTCGAGCAGCCGCTCGGGCTCGCGGCCCCGCACCTCCTCGAGCAGCGCCCGCGCGTAGCGGTTGGGTGAATCGGCGCGCGGCGTCCAGCCCCGGCGGCCCAGCAGCGCCGCCACCTGGACGACGTGGCTGGTCTCCTCGTGCGCCAGGCGCCCGAGCTGCGTCACCGAGGTTCCCCGGTGCGGATACCGCCGCACCAGCGCCAGCGCGTTCTCGGCCGCTTTCCGCTCGCAGTGCAGGTGATCCGACAGGAGCGCCTGCAGATCGCGCACGCCCGCCGCGAACCAGCGCGGGTGGGTGCAGGAGCGAAGGATGTCCACCGGCTTTGAATATCGCGATTTTGTCCGCGAGGGGAATTGGTACTCTCGCGGGATGTTCGTGCTGGGCATCGCCGGGGGGACCGGCTCGGGCAAGACCACCGTGGCCGACGGGCTGGTCGCGGGGCTTCCCGCGCGCAGCGTGGTCGTGCTCGACCACGACGCCTACTACCGGGATCGGTCGCGCTTGCCGCCCGCCGAGCGGCAGGCCATCAACTACGATCACCCGGACGCGATGGAGACCGAGCTCCTGGTGGCGCACCTCGGCGCGCTGCGGGCCGGGCAGACCGTCGAGATCCCGCAATACGATTTTCGCGCGCACGTCCGGCGGCAAGAGACCCGGCGGGTCGATCCGGCCGCCGTGGTCCTGGTCGAGGGGATCCTGGTGCTGGCCGACGAGCAGCTGCGCGCGCAGATGGACCTCAAGATCTTCGTCGACACCGACGCCGATATCCGGCTCATGCGCCGGATGGAGCGGGACATCGAGCAGCGCGGCCGCACGTTTGCCCAGGTCCGCGCGCAGTACGACGCCACCGTGCGCCCCATGCACCTCGCCTTCGTCGAGCCCTCCAAGCGGTTCGCCGACCTCATCATCCCCGAGGGGGGCGCCAACCGTCCGGCGCTCGACGCCATCATCGGCCACCTCGCCAGCGTCATCGCCGCCAGCGGCTGAGGCGGCTACATCAGCGCCAGCAGGGCGGCGATCGCGGCGCCGAGCGTGTAGAGCGACTCGCCGGCGATGAGGCCGCCGCCGATGAGCGAGGCGGTGCTCATGTCCTCGGGGAGCGCTTCGCCCTTCGCTTCGGGGGCGGGGGCGGCGGCGCGCCGCGGGGAGAGGAGGGAGGTGAGCACGCTGCCGGTTGCGAACCAGGCGGCGGTGGAGAGCTCGACAAAACCACCGAACGACGAGGCGTAGGGGCTGGAGAGGACGATGGCGTCCACGGTCCAGCCGACCGCGAAGCCCAGCGTGCCCGACGCGACGAACCGGGCGTACGCGCCCCAGCGCTTGAGCAGCTTGCGCAGCACCTCGGTGAAAAAGCCGATGGCGAAGCCGATCTCCAGCGCGGTGACCTGGTAGGGCGCCAGGTGCCCCATCCCGCGGATGGCGCCGACGAACTTGAAGGTCATCGCCGACTGCCAGTTGCCGACGCGGGCCTCCGGGTGCGTGAAGGTGTCGACGCGCAGGACGGGGTAGGCGTGCATGAAGAGGCTGGCCATCGCCACGCAGAGCAGCGACCCCACCAGGATCCCCACCGCCTGGTAGCGGAACTGGATGGCGCGGTTCGAGCCGAGGCGCCAGCCGGTCGAGCGATCCTGCTGCATGTCGACGCCCACCGTGGTCGATACCAGCAGGATGCTGGCGGCCATCATCGCCACCGTCGGCGAGCGCAGGCCCAGCGCCGCCATCAGCAGGACGGCGACGACGAAGGCGCTGGAGATCGGGTTCGAGTCGGAGATCCCGGTGGAGATGCCGTTGATGAAGACGAACAGGAAGACCAGGGCCAGGCCGAACAGCACGAACCCGAGCGGTTGGTCCAGGAGCTGTGTCGCCACCAGCACGAGAGCGGCGCCCCAGGCGACGACCCAGGCCAGGAGCCTCCCGCTGCTCAGGCCGCCCGATTGGATCGGCGCGCGTTGTCCGCGCTGGGCTCGAACCCGGCGCACCGCCTCGCGCCCGATGACCACCAGGTCGACGACCGCCGCGCCCATGATCATCGCCAGGCCCACCAGGAACCCGATCTTGCGGAACGGATCGTGCGGCCCGAGGCAGCCGGCCCGGCGCAGGTGCGGGACGAGGAGCTCGCCGACCGCGCCCATCACCAGCGCCGGAACGCCGATGCGCGAGCCGACGATGAGGCCGGCGCCGACCGTGGAGGCGGAGATGCCGATTCGCTCGAGCGAGCCGACGCGCGAGACCAGCGCGGCGATGGCGATGCCGGCCCCTGTTCCGCCGCCCAGCTTGCCGATCGAGCGGCGCAGGAGGCGCGCGTCGGTGAGCGCGCGCAGGATGTTGGCGACGGCGTGCCCCGACGGAAACTCCAGCTGCAGCCGGTCGACCAGGATCGGCGTGTAGAGCATCCCCACGCCGATTCCGAACATTCCGATGCAGCCGAAGTAGAGCGCCAGCTTCCAGGCGGCCGGCAGCGGCATCCCCAACCAGACCATCGCCTGGATGAGGACGCACATCCCGGCCAGATCGGCCACCGAGGCGGCCATGGTCTGGATGTAGTTGGCGCCGTGCTTGCCGTCGGCGCCGTAGCCGTAGGTGACCACGCTCCCCAGGATCCCCGCCAGCACTTGCGCGCCGACCGAGAACCCGAGGCTGAAGGTCATGTAGGCGGCCGTGATCCCGCCCAGCGGCCCCAGCACCAGCAGCGCCACCGCCCCCAGGAGGAGGTGGTACCGGGTGCTGCCTGGCGCGGGTAGATGGCGGGGCGCGCGGCGCGCGTCCGGCGATCCCTGATGGTCGCTCA
>DASYEX010000108.1:0-2620 GCA_036498765.1 Polyangia bacterium | reverse complement strand
GTCGAGGCGCACGGCGGCCGGATCGTAGCGGGCACCTCGGCGGCGGGCGGGGCGCTGTTCCGCGTCCGGCTGCCGATCGACGGCGATGCTGAGGTTGCCGCGCCGGTTGCTGAAGCGAGGGTGACGTGAAGCCGACGGTGCTGGTGATCGATGACGAGAAGACCTTCCGCATCGTCGCGGAGGAGGCGCTGGCCGCGGAGGGGTTCGTGGTGACGACCGCTTCGAACGGCCAGGCCGGTCTCACTGCTTTCCAGCGCGATCCCTGCGATCTGGTGATCCTCGACCGGCACCTTCCCGACACCGACGGGATCGCGGTGCTGGAGGCGATGAGCCGCGAGGTGCGCGAGCGGAACCTCGACACGCTGGTGGTGATCGCCACCGCCTACGCCGACATTGCCAGCGCCGTGCAGGCGCTCAAGCTCGGCGCCTTCGACTATCTGTCCAAGCCGTTGCAGCTCCCCGAGTTCGTGGTCACCGTGCGCAAGGCCATCGAGGCGCAGCGGCTGCGCGCGCAGGTGCGCCAGCTCGCCGGCCGCGCGCAGGCCGCGATGGGGGACCTGGTCGTCGGCGCCTCGGCCGCCATGCAGAAGGTGATCGACATGGTCGACAAGGTCGCCGAGGCGCCGGACACGACCGTTCTGATTCAGGGCGAGTCGGGGACCGGCAAAGAACTGATAGCCGACCTCATCGCCCGCCGCACGATCGGCCGCAAGGACGGCCCCTTCGTCGAGATCAACTGCGCCTCGGTGCCGGAGAGCCTGCTCGAGAGCGAGCTGTTCGGCCACGAGCGCGGCGCCTTCACCGACGCCAAGACCCAGAAGCGCGGCCTGTTCGAGGAGGCGGACGGCGGCACGCTGCTGCTCGACGAGGTCGGCGAGATGCCGGTGGCGACGCAGGCCAAGCTGCTCAAGGTGCTGGAGGAGATGACCTTTCGGCGGCTGGGGGGGACGCGCGATCTGTCGATCAACGTGCGCGTGGTGGCGGCCACCAACAAGGAGCTGGCCGACGAGGTCGAGAAGGGGGCCTTCCGGCTCGACCTCTACCACCGCCTGGACGTGTTCCACATCCGGGTGCCGCCGCTGCGCGAGCGCCGCGAGGACATCCTGCCGCTGGCGACGCACTTCCTGGCCCGGTTCGCCGCGCGGATGCGCAAGCCCGCCGCCAGGTTCGCGCCGGAGACCGAGCGCCTGCTGCTCGGGTACGACTACCCCGGCAACGTGCGCGAGCTGCGCAACGTGATCGAGCGTGCGGTTATCCTCTCGACGCGCGAGGTGATCGGCGACGACTGCATCGTGCTGTCCGGCCCGTCGCGCGCCGCCAGCGCCGGGACGCCGCCGGTGTTCTTCTCGATCGACGTCGACACGGCGGGGAAGCCGCCCGACCTCGAGGCGCTCGAGCGGGCCTACATCGCGCGCCTGCTCGCCTTCGCCAACGGCAACCGCACCGCCGTCGCGCGCCTCCTGGGGGTCTCCTACCCGACCATCGCCAAGAAGATCGCCGACTACGGGCTGGCGTAGCGGGCGGTGCCCGCCCTGGCCCGCTGTACCTCGGCGGTGATCCGGCTCAGCAGCGCAAAGTCGACCGGCTTGACCAGGTGGTGGTCGAAGCCCGCGTCCTTCGAGCGCTGGTGGTGCTCCACCTGGCCGTACCCGGTCAGCGCCACCAGGGCGGCCGGACGGTGGCCGGCGTCCTTGAGACGCGTCGCCACCGCGTAGCCGTCCATTCCCGGGAGCCCGAGATCCAGCAGCACCAGCTCGGGCCGCACGGTCGAGGCGGTGGCCAGCGCGGCCGGACCGTCATGGGCCACCGACACCTGGTGCCCCAAGAGCTCGAGCAGCCGGCCGAGCGCGCGGGCGGCGTCGACGT
Organism: Polyangia bacterium; assembly: GCA_036498765.1. Lineage (GTDB taxonomy): Bacteria > Myxococcota_A > Polyangia > Fen-1088 > Fen-1088 > JADGRB01. The sequence goes on along the minus strand of DASYEX010000108.1, from coordinate 754 downwards.
TGTCATCGACCACCAGCACCCGCAGGGGGCCGGCCGGCGCCCGCCCGCCGTCGACGGCCGCCCGTCCCGCCGGCGCGGCGTCCCGACCGGCCAGCGGCAAGCGCACGACGATCTCGCTGCCGCGGCCCGGCCCGTCGCTGAACGCCCGCACCGAGCCGCCGTGCAGCTTGACGAGCGTTCGCACCATGGTGAGCCCGATCCCCAGCCCGCCCTGCGCGCGATCGAGCGAGCGGGTCTCCTGCACGAAGAGATCGAACGCCCTGTCCAGGAGCTCGGGGGTCATGCCCATCCCGTCGTCGCGCACGGCCACCACCGCCTCGCCTCCCGCGACCGACACGGTGATCGAGATGTGCCCGCCGACGTCGGTGTACTTGGCGGCATTGTTGATGATGTTGGCGAAGACCTGTACGAGGCGCGTCGGATCAGCCTCCAGCGGCAGCGGGAGGCCCGCCGGGCGCATCTCCAGTTGCTGGCGTTTGTCGCCCAGGATCGGCTGGCTGACCTCGACGGCCTGGGCCAAGAGAGCGCCGAGCTCGACCCGCTCGGTACGCAGCTGGATCTTCCCCTGGCTGACCCGCGAGACGTCCAGCAGATCGTCGAGCAGGCGCTTCATGTGCTGCACCTGGCGCGCGACCACCGTCTGGAACTTGGCGGTGATGTCCGGCTCCTCGGGGCCGGTGCAGGCGAGCACCTCGGCGGCGTTCAGGATGGGCGCCAGCGGGTTGCGCAGCTCGTGGGCCAGCATCGCCAGGAA
>DASYEX010000107.1:0-11814 GCA_036498765.1 Polyangia bacterium | reverse complement strand
GCGCTGGATGACCAGCGTCGAGCGCTCGCCACGGGCCAGCCGCGCGCCCAGCGCCTTGAAGCGTCCGAGCGTGATCGCCTTGCCGTCGAGCGCGAGGAGGACGTCTCCCTCGGCGAGCACGCCGCTGGCCGGGCCGCGCGGGTCGACCCCCACCACCGTCAGGCCCGCGCCGCCGGGCAGGCCCACCGCGGCCGCCTCGTGTGCCTCGAGCGGGCGCACCTCGACGCCCAGCACGCTGGTCTCGGCGCCGCCGCGCGGCCCGGTCAGCGTCACCGAGGTCTCGACCCGCCGCCCCTGCCGCAGGTAGACCAGCTTGGCCTTCGCGCCGGGCGCCGAGAGCGCCACCACCGCCGAGAGGCGCCGCTGACCGTCGATGGGGTGACCCGCGAGCTCGACCACCACGTCGTTGGAGGCCAGGCCGGCCGCCGCGGCGGGCGAGCCGTGGGTGACGACGTTGACCAGCGCCCCCGGGGTGAACGGCTCGTGCAGCTCGGCCGCGCGCTCGGGCGTGAAGTCCTCGGAGCTGACGCCCAGGTACCCGCGCGCCACCCGCCCCGACTTCCGGATCTGGTCGGCCACCTGCCGCGCCAGATCGATGGGGATGGCGAACCCCATGTTCATCGCCACGCCCGGGTTGATGATCGCCGAATTGATGCCGATGACCTCGCCGCGAAAGTTGAACAGCGGGCCGCCCGAGTTCCCCTGGTTGATGGCCGCGTCGGTCTGGATGAAGTCCTCGAACCGCGGGTCGACGTCGCCCAGCTTCTCGCCGAGGACGCGGTTCTTGGCGCTCACGATCCCCATGGTCACTGTTTGGCCGAGGCCGAGGGGGTTGCCGATGGCCAGCACATAGTCGCCCACGCGCACCCGGTCCGAGTCGCCCAGCGTGACCACCTGCAGGTCGGCGGGCGGGTGATCGAGCCGCACGACGGCGACGTCGGTCTGCGGGTCGCTCCCCAGCACGCGCGCCGGGAAGCGGCGGTTGTCGGCCAGCTTGACCACCACCTCGTCGGCGCCGGCCACCACGTGGTTGTTGGTCAGGATGATCCCCGTGCGGTCGACGACGAACCCCGACCCCAGCGCCTCGCGCCGCTCGCGGGTGGGGCGTGGCTGCGGCATCCCGAACTGCTGGCGGAGCATCTCGCTCCAGGGATCCTCGACAGCGAGGCGCCGGATGTACTTGGTGCTCTGGATGGTGACCACGGCGCTCTTGACCCGGTCGACGAGCGGCGCGACCGAGCCCGGCTCGACGCCGGTCCCGGCGGCACCGGGCGGCGGGACGGCGCGCGCCCGGGGAGCGGGCAGCAGGACGGCGAGGGCGGCGGCGAACAGAAACAACGTGCGCGAGATCATGGGTGGGATTGGTTTTGCCCGATGGGATTCGGTTCCGTCAATCCGGAGAAGCCCGCGGGGATAGAATCGAGCGGTCGTGAGGCTCACGCTCAAACTCGCTCTCGCGGTCCTGCCGGGTGCTCTGCTGGTGGTCGCGGCCGCGGCCTTCCTCGAGCTGCGGCGCGATCGGGCGGAGTTCGAGGCCGATCAGCGCTCCGACGATCGGGCGACCGCCGCCGCGTTCGCCGAGAGCATGGGGAAGCTCTGGGAGGCGGTCGGCGAGGCACCGGTCCGGCGCGCGATGGAGCGGTTGACGACCGTCGAGGCGCGGTACCGGGTCGGCTGGGTCGATCTCTCGGGTGCGGGCGCGACGTTGCCGGCGGCGGAGCGCGCGGCCGTGACGCGCGGCGAGGAGATCCTCTGGCGCGACGATGGCAGCGAGCCGCCCGGCTGGCTGCACGCGGTCAGCCCGGTGCGCGCGGGCGGCCGCGTCGTCGGCGCGGTCGACGTCGCCGAGCCGCCGCCCGATCTGCGGGCGCACGTGCGGCGGACGATCCGGGCGACGGTGGTGACGACGCTGGCGCTGGCGGCCACGATGATGCTGATGACGCTGCTGGTGGGGGCCTGGGTGGTGGGCGGCCCGATCGCGGGCCTCATCAATCAAGCGCGGCGGGTGGCCGCCGGCGACCTGGGCGCGCGGTCGGTGCCGCGCCAGCGGGACGAGCTGGGGGCGCTCACCCGCGAGCTGAACCGCATGCTCGATCGGCTCGAGGGAGCGGCCGGGGAGGTGCGCGCCTCGACGCGCGAGCGCTTCGAGGCGCTCGAGCAGCTGCGCCACGCCGAGCGCCTCACCACCGTCGGCCGGTTGGCCTCCAGCGTCGCGCACGAGCTGGGGACGCCGCTCAACGTGGTGACGGGGCGCGCGCGCCTCATCGTCGAGGACGAGCACGAGGCGCGGACGCACGCGCGCATCATCATCGACCAGGCGGAGCGGATGACGAAGATCATCCGCCAGCTGCTCGACTACGCGCGCCGGCGCCCGCCGCAGAAGGGCGAGCAGGATCTGTCGCGGCTGGCGGCTGATGTGCTGCCGTTGCTGTCGACGCTGGCGAGCAAGAAGCGCATCCAGCTCAAGTTCGACGCCGAGGTCGGCGCCGCACCGGTCACCGCCGATGCGACCCAGGTCCAGCAGGCGCTCACCAACTTGATCGTGAACGCCATCCAGGCGAGCGCCGACGGCGCGACCGTCGACGTCACCTTGCGCGCGGCGGGCACGCGGCGCCCGCCCGACGGTCACGCCGACGGGAAGTCGACGCTGGCTGAGACCTTCGAGCTGGCGGTGCGCGATCACGGGCCGGGGATGCCGCCCGAGGTGCTGGCGCGCGTATTCGAGCCGTTTTTCACCACCAAGCCGATCGGCGAGTCGACCGGCCTCGGACTCTCGGTGACCCACGACATCGTCGACGAGCACGGCGGCTGGATCGAGGCCGACAGCGCGCCGGGGCGCGGGAGCCGGTTCTCGATGTTCCTGCCGCGGAGGGCGGCGTGAGGCCCGGCGGCTCTGCCTCCGCGGGCTCGACCGCCTCGCCGGGCCCCGCGGGCCAGGTCCTGGTGGTCGACGATGAGCCCGAGATGTGCGCGCTGCTCGAAGCGGGGCTCGGCCGGCGTGGATTCGAGGTCAGCTCGCGCCCGTCGGGCGACGCGGCGCTGGCGCTGCTCGACGAAGAGGACTTCGAGGCGATCGTCGTCGACCTCAACATGCCGGGGACCTCGGGGCTCGATCTCGCCACCTGGGTCGCCGCCAACCGGCCGGACACCCCGGTGGTGGTCATCACCGCCTTCGGCAGCCTGGAGACGGCCGTCGCCGCCATTCGCGCGGGCGCCTACGACTTCGTGACCAAGCCGTTCGAGATCGAGGCCATCGCGCTGACGCTCGGACGGGCGGTCGCCTACCGGCGGCTGCGGGCGGAGGTGCGGCGGCTGCGGCTGGCGGCGGGCAGCGCCAGCGACGCCACGACGGGCGAGGGACTGCCGGGCACGTCACTGGTCGGGCGCAGCCCGGCGATGCGGCGGGTGTACGACACCGTGGTGCGGGCCGCCGCCACCGACGCCTCGATCCTGGTGACCGGCGAGAGCGGCACCGGCAAGGAGCTGGTGGCGCGCGCGTTGCACGACAAGGGGCGGCGCGCGGGCGGGCCCTTCGTGGCGATCAACTGCGGCGCGCTGCCGGAGACCTTGCTCGAGAGCGAGCTCTTCGGGCATGCGCGCGGATCGTTCACCGACGCGCACCAGAGCCGCGCGGGGCTCCTCGTGCGGGCCACCGGCGGCACGCTGTTCCTCGACGAGATCGGCGAGGCGCCGCCAGGCTTGCAAGCCAAGCTCCTGCGCGCGCTCGAGGACCGCCGGGTCCGGCCGGTGGGCGGCGACGACGAGCGGCCGTTCGACGCGCGCATCGTCTGCGCCACCAACCGGGATCTGGAGGCGGAGATCGAGAGCGGACGCTTTCGCTCCGACCTCTACTACCGGATCAACGTCATCCGCATCGACCTGCCGCCGCTGCGCGCGCGCGGCGACGACGTGCTCCTCCTGGCGCAGCGGCTGGTGGCGCAGATCGCGCGCGCCGCCGGCAAGAGCGTGGCCGGCCTCGCCGCGCCCGCCGCCGAGAAGCTCTCGGCCTATGCCTGGCCCGGCAACGTGCGCGAGCTGCGCAACTGCATCGAGCGCGCCGTGGCGCTCACCCGGTTCGAGGAAATCACCGTCGCCGATCTTCCGGAGGCGATCCAGGACTACCGGCGGTCGCGGCTGGTGCTCGACCTCGACGATCCAGGGCAGCTGCCTCCGCTCGAGGAGGTCGAGCGCCGCTACATCCTGCGGGTCCTCGAAGCCGTGCAGGGCCACCGCACGCGGGCGGCGGAGGTGCTGGGGCTCGATCGCAAGACGCTCTATCGCAAGCTCGAGCGGTACGGCGTCGGCCCCGAGTAGATCGCGTGAGGGCGGACGAGCTTCGCTCGGCCGACCTCATCGCGGGGGGCGCGGGACCCTTCGAGGGTCCCGACTAGATCGCCCGGAGGCGAATTGCCCCCGGGGGCATTTCGCCCCGACGCGTCCACCGCGACGAGCGCGCGTTTTCGCCGCCGGTCGCCTCTTCCGCTGGCGCGACGATTGCCTATCTCTCTGGGCATGGCGACCAGCCCACGACTCGTCACCGCCTACGCCGATTTCGCCGCCGAGCTGGTGGCCCAGGGAGTCCTCAGCGATCCCTGGGTCGACGGCGCGCCCCGGTTCCAGATGACGCCGCTGTCGCTCGATCGCGCCACCCAGCGCGCGCTCTACGCCGCGGCCGAGGGGGTGGCGCAGGTCCACGCCGAAGGGGCCGCCCTCTGCGCGCGCCAGCCGGCGCTCGTGGCGCGCTTCTTCGATCTGCCGCCCGCTCACCAGCTGATGTGGCGGTCCAGCGCCCCGCACTGGCACGGGATCGCGCGCGCCGACGTCTTCCTGACCGCGGCCGGCCCGCAGGTCTGCGAGCTGAACTCCGACACGCCGAGCGGCGAGCCGGAGGCGGTGGCGCTCAACCGCAGCATCGACGGCCCGGGCGCCAGCGCTTTCGATGACCCGAACTGTCGCCTCGAGGTCCAGGTGTTCGAGATGTTGCGGGCGGTCTCGCCGCCCGGGCGGCCGCTGACGATCGGGATCGTTTACCCGACGGAGATGCCGGACGATCTCTCGGTCATCGGGCTCTACGCGCGTTGGTTCGAGGCCCGCGGCGCGCGCGTGGTGCTCGGCTCGCCGTTCAACCTGCGGCCCGACGGGCAGGGAGGCGTGGCGATGTTCGGCGTCTCCTGCTCGGTCATCTGGCGCCACTACAAGACCGACTGGTGGGGCGAGCGGCGCCCGATCCGCCGCTCCGAGCCGCCGTACACGGACGCCCAGGCACTGCACGGGCCGCTCGAGCTCCTGGCCGGGGCGGTGGCGCGCGGGCGCTGCGCGGTGGTGAACCCGTTCGGCGCGGTGCTGACGCAGAACAAGCGGATGATGGCGCTCTTCTGGGAGGAGATCGCCCGGTTCTCCGAGCCGGCGCGCCGGATCATCCGCCGCTACGTCCCCTGGACGGCGCGGCTGGAAGCGCTTTCTCTCGCGCGGCTCTGCGAGGAGCGCGCGCACTGGGTCCTCAAGTCCGACTACGGGTGCGAGGGGGAAGAGGTGGTCATCGGCGCCGAGACGACGCCGGCCGACTGGACCAACGCGCTGGCCGACGCGCTGCCGGACCGCTGGATCGCGCAACGCCGATTCGTTCCGCTCTCCGACCGACGCGGCCGCACCGCGAACTTCGGCGTCTATCTGGTCGGCGGGCGCGGCGCCGGGCTCTTCACGCGGCTGCAGTCGGGGGGGACGGATCGCACCGCCACCTGCGTCCCCACGATCATCGAAGCGTCGATCAAGGCCCCCCGGCGCGCGACCGGGAGGGCGTCGTGAGCGCCCCCTGGTGGCGCCGATCGCTGCAGGCCCACCCGCTGGCGCGTCTGCTCGGCAACTGGACCGGGCCGCTCGTCTGGACCGGCGCCAGCCTCGGCGCCAGCGGCTGCGCCGAGATCTGGGCGGAGAACGAGCCCGCGGCGGCGCAGGCCGCCCTGGAGGCCCAGCAGGAGTCCGGCTGGAGCATCGGCGGCGAGGGGCAACCGCTGGCTTTCCCGGACGCGCAGCCGGCGGACATCTCGGGCGGCACGGGCTGGCGCGACGCGCTCGCCACGCTGGCGCCGCGCCTCACGCCGACGCAGCCAGCCTGGCAGCCCTACTACGCCCCCACGCTGTTTCAATCGCTGGAGGCGTTTCGCAGCGCCGACCTGCGCGCGGCGATCCGTCCCATCTTCACCGCCGAGATGGCCGTCGCCAATCGGCGCGGTGAGGCGCTGCTCTCCGTGTTCCTCGACAAGGGCGTCTGCCGGAGCGACGTCGCGTTGGTGCTCGACGTCCCGGGGCCGGAGGCGGTGGCGCTGGCGGCCGCGCTGGCGCCGTGCTTCGAGCCGGTGTTCGTGTTCGACAACTGGCCACACCCGAACGGGGTCGTGCCGGCGCACCTCACGCTGGGCGCGACGCTCTACTTCCTGCCCGAGCTCGAGCGCGCGCGGGCGGGACGCGCGGCGGTCGCGCCGCCGGTGTTCGTCCTCGACCGGCAGCGCCTCCAGCCGTACGACGACGACTCCGAGCAGTTCGACAACCGCTACTTCGTCGGGCTGCCCTCGCGCGAGGCGCTGCAGGCGGCGGGGATCCGGCACCTGCTCTACGTGACGCGGGACGCGTCGATCGTGGACGCGGACGACCTGAACGGGGATCTGGTGGCGCTCGATCAGGGTGGGGTCGACGTGAAGATGCTGGCCCTCTCCGACTTCTCGCAGACGCCGCTGCCGGGCTGGCTCGACGTGCCGACGCCGTGTCCACCGGCGCCGTTTGCCGGAGCGGGCCCGCACTATTACTTCGGCGGCTCGGCGGCCGCGCAGGGGTGCTTCGCCTGGTGGTACGGCTGGCAGAACTTGCAGCTCCCGGGCGGTGGCGGCGTTCGCCCGATGGTGACCAGCAGCTCGCGCTGGGCCCCGCTCCCCGCGTCGCTGTCGCCGCGCTGCCGGTTCCACCCCACGCTGCGGGCCGCGCCGCCGGTGGGGGTCGGGGGGATGCGCGGCCCGACCGTCTGGCACCCGAGCGGCTGGCACCCCACCTCGCAGTGGACCAACGCGGGCGGCGGCTTTCACGGCGGCTCGATGGGCCGCGCGCACGGCGGGTTCAGCGGGTGAAGCCCCCCATGCTGGAAGGAATGATCAACGGGATCTGCGGCCGCCCCTTCGTCGATCTCGAGCCGTACGTCGATCTCGACGAGCTCGGCGCGCTCGACGACGAGATCACGCTCGGGCTCACCGAGGTGGCGGTCGGCTACACCGGGGGGAGCCACAAGTGGATGGGGATCGTCCCCCCTTCCGCGAAGAACGACCCTTACGCCGACTACGGCCAGACCATCGCCCGCATGAGTCGCTCGGAGTTCGCGCGCTTCGTGGCGCTCTCCGACACGCCCGGCGCCTTCGATCTGCAGCGACGGGCGGAGTACGAGTTTGGGGAGGAGCGCCCCTGGCCGCTCAGCCGCCGCCAGATGCTCTACCTCGAGTACCGGCACGGCGTGTACTTCCCCTGGAAGGTCTACTACGAGCTCGTCCCCAACCTGGCCTGGGAGGAGCGCGCCGACGGAGCCGGGAAGGCCTTCACTGCCGAGGCCCGGCGCGTCTTCCCGCGCACGATCGCCTTCATCGAGCGGCTGCCGTTTTCCCACGTCGGGCGCTGCAACTTGCTGGGCCTGCAGTCGAACGATCACGGGACGATCCACCGCGACGGCCAAGAGGAGACCGAGGTCGGACACTTCATCACCCTCTGCCCGCGCGGCGACAAGCGCCTCTTCCTCTGGGACGAAGAGCGCCGCCGCGCGCTGCCGATCTCCGGGCGCGCCTACTGGTTCGACGACCGCAACTACCACGGCGTCGCCGCCGATCCGTTCTTCCGTTACTCGATCCGCGTCGACGGCGTCTTCCGCCCCGAGTTCCTGGCGCGACTGCAGGGAGATCTGCGTGCCGCCTGAGCTGTATCTCCAGCGCCGCGGCGTCCTCGACGCCGACGAATGCGGCCGCTGGTCCGCCGGCGTCTACGCCGCGCGCGCCGACTGGACCCCCTGCTTCGAGGGAGCGCAGTTCACGCTCGGGCGTGCCTATTACACGCACCTCGAGGAGGAGCGCGACGGCGAGTACTTCGCGACGGCGCGCGCCTCCGACGCCACTGTCGAGCGCGCGCTGCCCGACCTGCAGGCGCGGGTCCGCGCGATCCTCGCCGAGCTCGTCGGTGCCGACGTCGTGCCGCGTCCCGGGTGGTGCGGCCCGGGCGTCCACATTTTCCCGGCCGGCGAGTGGCTGTCGCAGAACGGCGGCGACATCCACTTCGACAGCGAGGGACTGCGCGACGAGGCGCTGGCCGCGCGGCCCCCCGCGCTGAGCGCCATCCTGATGTTGCAGCCCCCCGAACGCGGCGGCGGCCTGCGGGTGTGGGACGCGCTCTGGGACGGGCGCGACGACGAGGAGGCGATCGCGGCGGCCGCCCGGGCCGGCAGCGGCGTCGTCGACTACGCCGTCGGCGACCTGGTGGTGCTCGACAGCTACCGCCTCCACCAGATCCAGCCGTTCTCGGGCGGCCGCGACCGTCTCTCCGTCACCGCGCACCTGGTGTTCGCGCGCGGGCGCTGGCAGGCCTGGTTCTGATGCGGTGGTCGCCGCTCCTCGGAGGCGTCACCGGGAGCTTCATGGCGGCGATCTGTGCGGGCTGTTCGATGACGACCGTCGGCGTGATCCCGTTCCACGGCGTGGGCGTCAGTGCGACGCAGGTCATGATCGACGCGCGGTCCGAGGTGCGCTTCTGGACCGAGCTCGATGGCATGTACGGCCCCGGCTCCGGCGCGCGGTACGACATCGACCTCCTGCAAGACGACAAGGTCGTCGCGTCCACGACCTGTGATCCCATCGTCGTGCACGACAGTGTTCGGGTCTGCACGCTGCGCGGCTGGTTCTCGGGCGTGTACAAGACCCACTGTCGGATGCGCTGCCGGGCGACCGTCCCCAGGTCCGGGCTGACGATCGTACGCGCAAGGTTCTCCACGCCGGGTCCTTCGGCGCCTCGTCGAATCGACTCGGCAGGCCTCACCATCGAGCAATAGGACGTGGCACAATCTCGACGTGACCGCCGTCGAGCCCCTGCCGATCTCCGGTGAGCGGACGCTGGGGAAAACCGGCGCGCGCGTGTTGCCGGTGTCGCTGGGGGGCGAGGGGATCTTGCGGACCACGGGCCGTGCGCGCGCGGCGGTGCCGGTGATCGTCGAGGCGCTGCGGCTCGGCGTGCGTTACTGCGACACGGCGCCCGCGTATCAGCAGAGCCAGGACTACTATGGTGAGGCGTTCCGCGCGGTCGGGCCGGAGGCGCGCCAGGGCGTATTCCTGGCGTCGAAGACGCATGAGCGCACCCGCGACCGGGCACTCCGACTGCTGGACGACTCGCTCCGGCGGCTGGGGACGGACTGGCTCGATCTCTGGCAGATGCACGACTTGCGGGAGATGCGGGAGCTGGACGTCCTCTGCGGACGGGGCGGCGCCCTCGAGGCCGCGCTGACGGCGCGGGAGGAGGGCCGCGTCCGCTTCATCGGCCTCACCGGTCACCACGACCCGGGGGTGTTGCTCGAGGCGATGCGGCGGTTTTCGTTCGACAGCGTGCTGGTCGCGCTCAATCCGGCCGACCCGCGCCACTTGCCGTTCGCGCCGACGGTCGTCGCGGAGGCGCGCCGGCAGGGGATGGGCGTCGTCGGGATGAAGGTGATGGCCGCGGGGCCGCTGCTGGCGGAGGCGAGCCCGCGCGAATTGATTCGCTACGCGGCGTCGATCGCCGACACGGTGATCATCGGCTGCTCGACGGTCGCGGAGGTGCGCGAGAACCTGGGCGTCGCGAGCGCCTTCGAGCCGATGGGCGAGGCGGAGCGGCGGGCGCTCGAGGCGCGTATCGCGCCGCGCGCGGCGGACTACGACACGTTCAAGCGCTAGCGGGGCCTGGGGTCCTGGTCACTGTTGCTTTCCAAGCAACGCGACGATGGCGCGCGGACAACGCCGCACGGCGCCCGCTCGAGCTCGCCTCAGTGAGGTTGCGGGCTTCGCGCTGGTCTGGCGCTTGCTCCTCGAATGAAGTTGGTAGTCCCGCCTATTAATGATCGAGGGTGAGACCATGAAGGTGAATACCGCAGGGTTGTTCAGCCTGGCGCATACGGCGCACCAGCAAGACCGCGAGGACGGCGGAGAGCTGGAGATCGTCGAAGCCGAGGGACCGCCGGCGCCACCCCGGGCCGAGGCGCCCGCCGCGCCGCGGATGCGGAAGACCACCCTCGAGAACTTCAACGACGAGATGTCGGTGCTCGACCACCCGCTCGAGGAGGAGGTCGAGTTCTACGACGAGCCGCGACCACGTCGCTGGCGTGTGCCCGCGATCGGTGGGGTGATCTTCTTCGCGAGCTGCGCGGCCTATCTGGGGCTGCGGCACTGGAGCACGGCGGAGGCCGCAGCAGCCCCTGCCGCTGCGCCCGCGGTGATGGCGGCGTCGGCGGTCGCCGCGACGTCACCGCCCGCGCCGCCGCCGGCGGCTCCCGCGGCCGTCGAAGCCTCGGGCGCTCCCCCCGCGGCCGCGCCGGCCGCCGGCGCCCCGGCGCCTGTCGTCGCGGACGCGTCGGGCGCGGGCCCGCATCACCACCATCACGCCGGGCACGCGAACGCGAGCGCGCACCACCACCGCCATCACGGCGGCCACGGGCACCACGCCCGCGCCTGACCGTCCGCTTCACGGACCCGTCGTCGCCGTGGTCGGGCACCCCTCGTCGACGACGCCGTTGCAGTTGTCGTCGATCTGGTTGCCGCAGATCTCGGGGGCGCCGGGCGAGATGCTGGCGTCGTCGTCCCGGCAGTCGTCGCACCAGATGTACCCGTCGCCGTCGCTGTCGGCGCCCGTGCCGGTCGACTTGCACTGCAGCCAGCTGGTCACGTAGTCGGCGCGCTGCTGCACGCCGCTGCGGGCGAGCGCGACGGCCGTCTCGAAGTCGCCGGGCATGAAGTCTGTCGGCTTGTGCGGGTCGGCGGCGACCGCGCTGGCGATCTGCGCCGACCAGGTGTCGATCCACGACTGCATCTCGGCGACGTCGAGGCGGGGGAGCTCGGTGGCGAGGGCCTGAATGTACTGGGCTCGTAGCCCGGCGTCGCCGAGCATGATCAGGTAGTGCTGCGGGATGGGGAGCAACCACTGGTCTCGCGCCGACCACCAGAAAAGGGGGTCACTGGTGAATTGGCCCAGATAGTCGAGCGAGGAGTCCAGATCGGTCGGGAAGAACACATATCCCTTGGCACCCTCGTCGTAGATGTAGAAGTTGTGGTCGCCGCCCCAGTACCCGTCTCCGTCGTTCAGGAGACACTCGGCCGCCCAGGACAGAAGCGAGTTGGGAACGTCGACGATCGCCGCCAGGTCGCCGGGCGTCTGGGCCGCCCAGAAGGTGTCCAGGCGAGTCCAGTTCGGATCGCTCTTGTTGGTCTCGGGCGTCCAGCCCTCCTTGAAGAGATCGCCGTCCGAGTTGCCCGGGAAGAACTTCTTCACGAAGCCGTGCCCGACGCTCTCCTCGGCGACGTAGAGACCGTAGAGGTTTCCGTTGATCACGAGCTGCCCGCTCGTCGCGCAGACCGCCGGGATGCCGATCTCGCGGAGCCAGGTGTTCGCGATCCGCTCGCGCAGGAACGTGGGGTCCGTCCTCGGCATGTCGAACCTGAGCTTGCTGACGCCATGAAAGGTGGCGCTCGAGTCGACCTGATCGAACGCGATGGTGAACTGCATCTTGCCGTTCGCGCCGTCGTACTGAACCGCTTCCTGCCAGGAGGAGTC
>DASYEX010000106.1:0-16299 GCA_036498765.1 Polyangia bacterium | reverse complement strand
GGTGGACAATGTCGCCGCGCAGGAGCAGGTCTCCGTTCCGGGGCAGTCCTGATCGGTGTTGCACTGGTCGCAGGTGCAACCGCCGGGTTCGAGTCCCTGGAAGGTGAAGAGGCAGCGATCGATCTGGCCGCCCGCACAGGGCGGGCAGTCGCTGTCCGCTTCACAGGTGATCCAACCTCCATCGGCTGCCCTGCCGTTCCCGCCATCGTAGACCGAGGTCTGAACGCCGGCCTCGGCGGGCTCGGGCGAGCAGGCCCCTGAGCTGGCCCGGTGGACGTCTGGAACCGTCGATCGTCCGGTGGTCCCTCCGATCCCACCGGTCCCACCCGTGGCGCCGGCCCCGCTGGCCCCGCCAGATCCGGGAGTCACGAGACCGCCCGCGCCTCCGGTCCCGGTCCCGCTGATGATCGAACCGCCCGTGCCGGTCGTCGCGGCCGTGCCTCCGGTCCCGGTTCCGCCCTGGGCCAGGTTCCCCGAGCACGCGGCGATCACCAACGAAGTGGAGATCCCCAGCGCCCCCAACGTCCCTAGATAAGCTCGCATATAAGCCCTCCTATGGTTGAGATTGTATCACTCTCAATCTGAGCGGGCAGCGCGGGTCTTCATGTATCGTTGCATTCCATGCTTAAAACAGCTTGGCGCCTCAGCACGCTGCTCCTTCTCGGGTTGGCGCTCGCCCTCGGCGGCGGGGTCGACTGCCACAGCGGCGGATCGGCGGGCCCGGACGGCGGGACCTGCAGCCTGGGCGCCGAGCGCTGCGCCTGTTACGGCAACGGGACCTGCAACGTCGGCCTGGTGTGCCTCTCCGATCGCTGCGTGTCGGTTTCGCCTGACGGCGGCGCGGCCGGCGCGACGGGCTCGGGCGGCAGCGCCGGCGCAGTCGCGACCGGTGGCGTCGTCGGGGCGGGCGGGATCGTCGGCAGCGGGGGGAGCGTCGGGAGCGGCGGCGTCGTCGGCAGCGGTGGCACGACCGGCATCGCCGGCAGCGGGGGCGCGACCGGCAGCGGCGGCGCGCTCGGGACCGGCGGCCTCGTGGGGACCGGCGGCCTCGTGGGGACCGGCGGCGCGGGCGGGCGGCCGCCCTCGGGAACCATCGTCGAGTTCTCGGTCCCGACGGACAACGCCGTCCCGGGCAGCATCGTCGCCGCGCCGGACGGCAACCTCTACTTTGCCGAGCAGACGGGCAACCGGGTCGCGCGGATCACCGCCGCGGGCGACATCACCGAGTTCCCGGTGATCTCGACGGCCACCATCTCCATCAACCGGATGACGCTGGGTCCGGACGGCGCCCTCTGGTTCACCGAGTACGACGGAAACCGGATCGGCCGTTGCACGCTGGCCGGCGTCTGCACGGAGTTCCCGACCGTGTCGACGGTGCACGCCGGAGTCTTCGACATCGTCACCGGTCCCGACGGCAACCTTTGGTTCACCGAAGAGCTCGGCAATCGCATCGGGACCATCACGCCCGCGGGCGTCCTGACCGAGCTGCCGGTCTTCTCGGTGAACACCGGCCCCTACGGGATCATCAACGGTCCGGACGGCAACCTCTGGTTCACCGAGGTCGCCACCGACAAGGTCGCGCGCATGACGACTGCCGGCGTCGTCAGCGGCGAGTTCTCGGTGCCCGACGCCGGCGCCGAGCCGACCTTCCTCACCAACGGCCCCGACGGAAACATCTGGGTCATCGAGGGCAGTCGCGACAAGATCGCGCGCTTCACACCGACCGGCACCCTCACCGAATTTCCGGTCCGACCCCCACCGGACGCCGTTCCGGCCTTCCCGACCACCATCATCACCGGCCCCGACGGCAACCTCTGGTTCGGCGAAGGCAACACCAACGAGGTGGGCCGCATGACGCCGCAAGGCGCCGTCACCGATTTCCGGCCGCCGACGGATCAGGCGGACCCCTACTTCCTGGCGGTCGGCGCCGACGGCAACATCTGGTTCAGCGAGGTCTCGGTCAACAAGATCGGCCGCCTCACGCCCTGAGCGCGCGGCGCGGGCGGGCAGCGGATGGTCCCCGGCCGGCGGTCGTGGTAAGCGGCGAGGATGACCTCTCGTCGCTGGCCGTTGGTCCTGGGCGTCGTTCTGGGCGTCGTCCTTTGGCTCGGCGCGACGGCGGGCCGTCTGGCCGCGCAGCCGATCGAGCCGTTGCCCTCCGCGCCGCCGCCGGCGGCCCCCGCCGCGCCGCCCGACGTCGCCGCGCCGCCGGCCGACGCGAAGAAGACCGCCAGCGGCCTCGCCTCCAAGCTCCTGATCAAGGGGACGGGCACCACGCACCCCGGCCCGCACGATCGGGTCACCGTCGAGTACACGGGCTGGACGCCCGACGGCAAGATGTTCGACAGCTCGATCCCGACGGGCGAGCCGGCGCGGTTCCGCCTCGACGAGGTCATCAAGGGGTGGTCCGAGGGGCTGCAGTTGATGGTCAAGGGCGAGAAGCGCCGCCTCTGGATCCCCGCCGCGCTCGCCTACGGCGAGAAGGCGTCGCGGCCGGGCACGCCCAGCGGGCCGCTGGTGCTCGACGTCGCGCTGATGGGCTTCGTGAAAGTGATCCCGCCGCCCGCGACGCCGTCCGACGTCGCCGAGGCCCCCGCCGACGCCAAGCGGACCACCTCCGGGCTGGCCTACAAGTTCCTCAAGCACGGCAGCGGGAAGTCGCACCCCCGCCCCGAGGACACCGTCGTGGTGCACTACAGCGGCTGGACGACCGCCGGCGATCTCTTCGACAGCTCCGTGGTGCGCGGCCAGCCCGCGACGTTCCCGCTCGACGGCGTCATCGCGGGCTGGACCGAGGGACTACAGCTGATGGTCGTGGGCGACAAGGCCCGGTTCTGGATCCCCGCCCGCCTCGCCTACGGCGACCACCCCAAAGCCGGCGAGCCCAAAGGCGAGCTGGTGTTCGACGTCGAGCTGTTGACCATCAAGTAGCGGCGGCTCGGTCCTAGAGCCGCCGAAAAACGAACCGGTACCTGACGACGCTCTTGACCGGCCGGCCGTTGACCCGCGTCGGCGTGAAGCGACAGCGCAGCAGGGAGGCCATCGCGATTCGGTCACCCCTTCTTCGCGCGGGCCATCCCGTCGAGGATCGCCTGGCGGGCGTCGTCGACGTTGCCCCACCCGCGGACCTTCACCCACTTGCCGTCCTCGAGGTCTTTGTAGTGCGCGAAGAAGTGCTCGATCTGCTTGAGGGTGATCTCGGGGAAGTCGGTGTAGTTGGCGATCCGCTCGTACCGGCGGGTCAGGCGCGACACCGGGACCGCGAGGATCTTTTCGTCGCCGCCCGCCTCATCCTGCATGCGCAGCAGCCCCACCGGGCGGACCGCGATGACGGCGCCCGGGACGATGGCCCGCTGGCTGGCGACCAGCACGTCGACCGGGTCGCCGTCGTCGGAGAGGGTGTGGGGGATGAAGCCGTAGTTCCCGGGGTAGCGCATGGGCGTGTAGAGGTACCGGTCGACGACCAGCGTCCCGGCTTCCTTGTCCAGCTCGTACTTGATCGGCTCGCCGCCGACCGGGACCTCGACGATGACGTTGACCTCGTCGGGCGGGTTCCGTCCGACGGAGATGGCTTCGACGCGCACGCGGGTAGTGTAGCTAGAACCGACCCAGCACGGCCAGTCCTGGCACGGACTGGCGCGCGGCATCGCTGAGCGCGAGCGGCGCGACGTCGACCGGACCCCGTTCGGTCGGGGCGTCGGCGGCGCTCGGTGTTCTACTCGCCCTCCGGGTCCTCGCCGGTCTCGACGGTCGGCATGATGCACTCGTACGAGGGAACGGCGGAGAGGCCGGCCCCGGCGGGGACATCCAGCGCGGTGTCGGTCTGGGTTCGAAAGTCGTGGACCACGATCTTGCCGCCCTTGGGCGTGCTCCCCTCGTAGACCAGGTGGTCGTCGTCGAGCCACTCGTATTCGAAGAACGAGAACGCCGTGGCCAGGCGGCTCGTCTTGCCGGCGGCCGCATCCCAGACGTTGAGGGTGTTCATGCGCTCCGGCAGCCACCCGGAGGGCGCCAGCTCGCAGGGATCCATGAGGCGGGTGATGGCCGCCCGCGAGCGTCCGGGCGACCAGTCGAAGGAGGCCCCGCTCCGGGCCAGGTCGGCGATCTTGATGGGCTGCGATCCGCCGTCGACCGCGAGGTTGATGACGCCGCCGTCTGCGCTGGTCTCGACGGGGCGCTGCAGCCACGCGCGCTCCGGGGTGACGGTCGTCGTCCCGGGCGTGCAGTCGTCCTTCTTGACCGCCACGACCCGGCGCTTGGCCGCGTCGATCGCGTAGCGCGCATCGCCGAGTATCCAGCGGGCCTCGCCCTTGGCGGTCGTGCAGAGGACGACGTTTTTCATGTTCGCTCTGAGCGGGAGCGCGATCGGCCCCACCATCTCGAGCGTGTCCAGGGAGAGGGTCGCGGCCGCGACCGCGGCGAAGGCCGTCCCCGTCTCCACCTCGGACGACACCAGGTCGTTCACCAGGAGCAGGGCGACCCGCTTGTTGGCGCGGTCGACGCGCATTCCCGCCACCCGCCCCGCCGTCTCGGTCAGCCGGCGGACGAGCCCGCGCGCGGGGTCGAACCAGTAGGCTTCCAGGGCCAGATCGAGGACCGACTTGGCGTGCTCGTCGTAGAGGACGGGCTGCCCGGGACGGTTTCGGCCGACGAAGAAGACGCCCGACGCGAGCCCGTCGGTGTAGGCGGTGCGCGCCGCCGCCCGGATCGCTTCCAGCTCGGTCGCGTACGGCGACGTCCAGAGGGGCGCAAAGTCCTTGCCGGTCCGCAGCCGGCGGTCGTAACCGACGAAGTCCCGCCAGAGCAGCGCGCGCACGGGCTCGCGGAGATCCGCGTTCGGATCGGCGCGGACGGCGGAGCGCAGCTCCTGGTACCGGGCCGCGGTGTCGTCCGGCAGCGCGGCGACCACCTCGTGGAAGAGCTGCGCCGCCTCGCCATGCTTCCCCGCCCTATAGGCCTTCACCCCCGCGGAGAAGCTCTTGGCCGCCGGCGGCGTCCTGCGCTCGAACGGCGCCTTCATCCCTGCTGGCGTCGGCGGGGGCGGCGCGGTCGTGACCGCCCCGCCGCGCGCGCCGCCGGCGGCCGCGACCTCGGGACCGGAGGCCGGGCCCGCGCCGCGTTTGCACCCGGCCGTCGCCAGCGACGCCAACGACAGCGCGGCCGCCAGCCGGAACCTTCGAGCGACCATCACCGCATCATACGGCGGGCGCCGGGGGCGCGCCGCTGAACGCGAGCAGGACGGTGATGCGCCCGTCGGCGTCGACCTCGGCGGCGTCGAAGCCGTCGAAGACCACGCGGCCCTCGCGATCCGCGACCACCGAGCGAAACCGAAACATCGGGCCCTGGGCGTCGATCGCGCTCGTCAGGCGCGCGGAGAGCCCGCGGGGATCGGCGAGCAGATCGTCGATCGCCTTGGCCAACCCTGCCCGGCCGTGGATGACGGTCGCGGGGGTCACGATCCGGCCATCCGGCGCGAAGCACGCCTCGATCAGGCGGGCGCGCGCCACCGCGTCGGGCTCCTGCCAGGCTGCGACGTAGGTGCGGGCGGCGATCTCGCTTGGGCTCGGCATCCCGCTACTCTATCGCCAGAGGGCCTTCCTCAGGACATCGGCGATGGGATCGGCGTGAACGACGCGGTCACCTCGGCGCCGGGCCCCCAGACGCGGCGCCACCGCTGCTCGAAGGCGGCGCGGGCGGCCGGCAGGCGGGCGCGCACCTCCGGCTGGAGCATCGTGTACACGCGCTCCAGCACCTCGGGCGCGATGCCGTGGCACGCCCAGGCGAAGCCTTGCGTCAGCATCTCTGCCTCTGCCTCGCCGGCGGGGGGCGGGAAGGCCTTCAGGGCGCGCAGGTGGGGGATGACCTCGGCCTCCTCGGTGGCGAGGTGCGGGTCGAGCAGGGTCCCGAGCTCGGAGATGATCGGGGCGGCCACCGCGACCGTGCGGGGGAGCTCGGCGAAGGCGCCGTCGCCCCGGTCCAGCAGCGGATCGATGCGGCGATGATCCTCGGCCAGCCCGTCGAGCGTCGGGCGCAGCGCCTGGTGCTCGCGCGCGACCATCGGGAAGATGCCGGTGTCCTCGGCGTGGTGGTGCCCGTGCAGCGTGGCCCGAAAGCTCCGCCACTCGTCGCGCAACGCCTCGACGTTGCCGGCGCGGCCGCCGGCCAGCGCCTCCAGCGCCACGCCGAACCGCCGGACGTCGCGGCGGAACCCGTGGTGCGACATCATGACCGCGGTCGCGATCGAGGCCGCGCCGGCCTCGTCCAAGAGCGTGGGAACGTTCGTCATCGGGGAGGCGGGACGAAGCGTCCGATCTTGCCGGCGGAGGGTTCGGTGAACCAGAGGTTGCCGTCCGGGCCGGCGGTGATGCTCAACGCGAGCCCGGGCACGAGATATTCGCTGATCGTCCCGTCGAGCGTGAGGCGTCCGAGATAGTAGAGCGGCTGGGAGCCCGCCGAGATGTACCCGGTGAACCAGATGTTGCCGTCGGGGCCGGCGCAGAGGTCCTGGGTGGGTCCGGTCGTGCGGTACGAGGTGATCGAGCCCGCGGGGGTGACGCGGCCGATGGCCTGCACGCCGTTCTCGGTGAACCAGACGTTGCCGTCCTGACCGGCGGCGATGCCGGTCGGCGTGGCGGGATGGCTGGTGGTGGCGCCGGGAATGGGGAGCTCGGTGACCGTCCCTCCCGGCGTCACCCGCGCGATCTGGCTCTGGTTGGTCTCCGTCACCCAGAGGTTCCCGTCGGGGCCGGCGACGATCCCGAACGGATCGGCGGCGGCCGTGGGGAGGGTGATGGTCGTGGCCGTGCCGGTGGGCGTCCCCACGAAGAGCGTGCTGTCGTCCTGGATGTCCAGGCTCGTCA
This sequence comes from Polyangia bacterium, assembly GCA_036498765.1. Taxonomy (GTDB): domain Bacteria; phylum Myxococcota_A; class Polyangia; order Fen-1088; family Fen-1088; genus JADGRB01. The sequence continues at coordinate 9,439 of DASYEX010000106.1, read as the reverse complement.
CCGCCAACCACAGGTTTCCGTCCGGCCCCGTCGCGATCTCGCCGAACGCCGCATAGACGTCGCCGGGCAACGCGTAGGACGTGGTGACGCCCGTCGGGTCCATGGACGTCAGGTAGGCGTTTCCGTCGAGGGCGACCACCGGATACCAGACGTTCCCGTCGGGACCTTTGGTGATCCCGACGTCGACCCCCTCGATGTAGATCCCCGCTGGGACAGTGCCGGGCGTCACCGGCGGAAAGAAGGTGAGCGCGCCGGTCGGCGTGATGCGGCCGATGTCCCCGGCGGTGAACCAGAGGTTGCCGTCCGAGCCCGCGGTGATGTAGTTGGGCAGGTAGCCGGCGCTCGACGTCGAGAACTCGGTCAGGCGGCTCTTGCACACGCCCGCCGAACAGTATTCGTCCGACGTGCAGGCCACCGCGCAGATCGCCGCGCCGCCCGCACCGGAGGCACCGGCGCTGCCGGTCAGCGCGCCGCCGACACCCGAAGCTCCGGCGGAGCTGCTCCCCGCGCCGGCGACGCCGCTCGGATCGGGGATGCCCGCGGCGCCGCTGACCACGCCCGCACCGCCGTCGCCGCCGAAAGCGCCGGCCGCGCCGGAGGGGGGACGGCCCGCTCCCGCGTGACCTCCGACGCCCGCCGTTCCCGGGTTGTGTGACGCCGCCGAGGAGCCGCACCCGCCCGCTCCGAGGCTCGCCGCCAGAACCAAACCAATGAAAGAAGCCCGCATCCTTCTCCTTCGACGCTAACAGAATGCGCCGCTCGGTTCGCCGGAAACCTGGATCACCCCGTCCAGCGAGATGTGCTCGATGATCTTGATCTTGCGCATGTCGATCGCCTCCTGATGGCACGACGAACGGGGAGGCCCCGGATCGACACCTCGCAGGACGATGAGAGATCGGGTCTCGGCCTGAGTGGCCCGGGGCGACGGCGGCCTTATCGTTGCGAGGGTCGAGTCGGGGTGACGATGAAAGCCGTCCGGATCCATTCCTTCGGAGCGCCCGACGTCATGGTGCTGGAGGACATGCCCTGTCCGCAGCCGGCCGCCGGCGAGGTCCTGTTGCGCGTGGCCGCCGCCGGCGTCGGCCCCTGGGACGCGCTGGTGCGGAAGGGCCAGAGCGTTCTCCCCCAGCCGCTGCCGCTGACGCCGGGCTCGGACGTCTCGGGAAAGGTGGTGGGCGTGGGGTCCGGCGTCGCCGGCATCGCGCCGGGCGAAGACTTCTTCGGCGCGACCAATCCCAGCTTCACCGGCGGCTACGCCGAGTACGCCGTGGTCAAGGCGGCGATGGTGTCCAGGCGGCCCCGGCGGTTGAGCGACGTCGACGCGGCCGCGGCGCCCGTCGTGGCCGTGACCGCCTGGCAGATGCTGTTCGAGCACGCGGCCGCCCAGCGCGGGCAACGGATCCTGGTCCTGGGCGCCGCCGGCAGCGTGGGCGCCTGCGCGGTGCAGCTGGCGATCCGGGCGGGCGCCGAGGTGGTGGGCGCCGGGCGGGGCGCCTCCCTGGCGTACGTGCGGAGCCTGGGCGCCCAGGCGGTCGACACCACGGCGCCCGATTTCGCGCGCAGCCTCGCGCCGGTGGACGCCGTCATCGACACCGTGGGCGGTCCGTTGCAGGCGCGTGCGGCGACGGCGGTGAAGCCCGGCGGCATCCTGGTCTCGTCGGTCTCCGAGCTCGACAGCCGCGCGGCCGCCGCGGCCCGGATCCAGTCTCAGTTCATCCTGGTCGACGTGAACACCCGGACGCTGAGCCAGATCGGCGAGCTCATGGAGGCGGGCCTCTTGACGGTCCGCGTGGGCACCGTGCTGCCGCTGGCGGAGGCGCGTCTGGCGCATGAAATGCTGGCCGGCGACCGCGCGCGACCGCCCGGCAAGATCGTGCTCTCCGTCGAGAACCCGGGCGGGACCTAGACGGTCTCTTTCTGCTACGTGGCCAGGTTCGAGCTCAAAGCCGTCTGAGGAACAGGGAACCCGGCTAGCGCCTCTCCAAGAACCCTCTGCCTTCGAAGATCGCCGGCATCGCCTTCTCGATTCGCGCCACCCGCGTCGCCGACTGCTTGGCGGCGCCGAAGTGGTAGAGGTAGCTCCTCTGCCGCCCCGGCGTCAGCGCCTGGAAGGCGCGCTTGAAACGGGGGTCCGTCCGGAACCGCCGCGTCAGCTCCGCCGGCACCGGAAAATCCGAGGTCTTCTTCCGCTTCACCCGCCGCCCGGACTTCCCGACCGCGATGGCCTCGCGCACGTAGGCCTTGATGGTCGCCGCCTTCGCCTTGATCTCCTTCGCGCTGGTGAACTTCATCACCCGCCCGGCCTGCACCTGACCAAGCTGCACCAGCACCTTCTTGGGGTCCGTCAGCAGGGCGCCCTGAAAGAACCCCAGCGCGAAGTACTCCTTGAACCCCTGCAGGATGACGACGTTCTTCCCGTCCACCGTGTACGTCGGCTTCCCCCATTTGCGCGCCTCCGTCATCGCCAGGCCGGCCAGCACCCGCCGCATCTCCGCGATCTCCGCCTGCCACTGCGCGCGATACGCCATCTCCATGTCAGCAACGTCTCCGTGCGTCCGGCCGCCTTCGGTCGCTCGGGCCGGGACCTACGACCCCTCGATCCTCGAGGGGCAGATGCTCGGGCAGTTGGTGCTGGCACAGGTCTGCAGCGGGAGCGTCGTGCTGTCGCCGGCCGTCGCTCCGAAGATGTCGATGTAGGCCGCGCAGTCAGGATCCATCTCGCAGGCGTTGAACTGCTCGCAACAGTGCTGCATCAGGCAGGTCTTGCAGTTGGTGCTCGCGGTCGTGAATGTGTCCGAGATCAACGTACACGCGCCCCCGGCGCCCGCCGATCCGTTCGCCCCGGCGGCCGACTGCCCACCCCCTCCGGCGGCGCTGCCCGCCGCACCCGCTGCACCGGCGCCGCCCGCAGCCTGGCCACCAGAACCCGCGGCCGCCCCGCCCGCGCCCGTCGCTTTTCCGCCCTCGCCCCCGGCGCCCGCTTGACCGGACACGCCCGCGGCGCCCGACGCGCCCGCGGCACCCAACGCGCCCGCGATACCGGACGTGCCTGCGGTGCCCGACGCGCCCGCGGCGCCCCCCGCGCCGCCCGCGCCGGCCGGCTGAACACAGAGGGTGGAGAGACATTCCAATCCGGTGTCGCACGTTCCGTTGCTGAAGCAGGGGCCGCCGACGCTGCCAGCCGCCTTCGAGCCACTCCCGCATCCCGCCAGTACCGCCGCGGTCAACGTCACGCCCAACATTGCACTCAGGAGACGGGACCTCATCATTCGCGACGACTAACACGACGACCCGAGGGTGACAAGGTCGCGGGTTGACGCGGATGCGTTGTCCCGTCGCCTTGATGCTATCAATTCAGACCATGAAGCCGCACGTCATCTGCCACATGATGGTCTCGCTGGACGAAGGTGTACGAAGACGTGCGCGGTACGGTACGCTGGCCGCGACGCCTGAGGGGGCGGCGGCAACGTGAACGGCTCGCTGCCGGCGGCGGGCGTGGTCGACGAGACCAGCTTGTCGGCGTCTCACTGACAGGTGGAGATGTTCGGGAACTGGGTCTTGAACTGACGAGCTCCGACGTGCACGTCCCCTCGAATGCGGACGGGCTCGAGCTGCAGTTGGTGGCCTGGCCGGGGAAACTGGTGCAGTTCGCGCTCGAGGGATAGGCAGCGTTGCAGCAGGCGACCAGCTTGGTGCAATCGTCGCAGGGGCCCGCGACACTCGATGCTCCGGCCTGGCCACCGGCGGCCCCGCTGGCGCCGTTGCCGGCCGCTCCACTGTTCCCCGCGGCGCTCGCGCCTGAACCTGCGGCACCGCCGATTCCGCCGGCTCCTCCGGCCGTACCGCCGCCGCTGTTCCCACTCGCTCCACCGGCGCCGGATCCTGGCGCTACACGCCGGACTTCCGAGCTGCCGTCCTGGTTCGTCGTCACGAAGTAGACGTAGCCGTCAGGGCCAAGCGCATCCAGGCTGGCGTTGACGCCGGGCACCTCCGGATGCTCGCTGAGGGCGGGTGGCGTCGACGACAGCAGCGTTCCATTGCCGCCCGTGTCGACCGCGTCCCAGTAGAGCCGAGTGCCGTCGAAGAGGAGGTCCGCTTGGTAAGCGGTGTACGCGGTGGCGCTGAGGGCGGTACTGACCGCTCGGGTGGAGGTGGCGATGGCCAGGATGGCTCCCTTGGGTGCGATGGGGGCGAATGCTTCCGCGTAAAGGGTGTCGCCGACCAGCGCGATCGATGTCGGCGCGTAGAAGCCCGGCGCGGAGATCTCGACGGCCGCCCCCGCCGCTGTGAGATCGCCCTGAAACACGCCCGGAGCGTTGCCGATCCAGAAGATCTTCGAGTCGGTCACGATCAGGCGCGAGGGATAGTTCGTGAGACCGAGCGTGTTGGCCGGGGTCAGCGCCAGCGGCGTCCCCGAGCCGCCGCCCGCCAGGGCGAACGAGAGGATGCCGGTGCGCTCCGGTCCGCTGACGGTGATCCCCGCGCCGGTGAGCACCGTACCGTTCTTGATGACCAGCCCAGCCCCCAGCCGATCCGCCGAGCCAGCCGGGAGGATGTCCGCGAACGTGGCCGTCCCGCCTCCGCTCACCGTACCCGCGTAGACGTGCGGGTTGCCGGCGCCATACGGTCCGGCTTCGACGCCGAAGACCAGGCTTCCACCGCCCACCGCGATCGAGATCGGCTTACCGGTCTCGGTCACGAGGGAGCTGTCGCTTCCGCCCGCGACCGGGACGGTGCGAACCTCCGTCCCGGGCGTCTGGGAGGTGAGGCCCGAGCCGATCAGCAGGTAGACGCGCGACGTGTCGACGGCGAGCCCCATGACGTCGCTTTCGAGCGTGTCGAGCAGCGTGCCGGCGCCCGCCGATGAGCCCGCGGCACCGGCCGCACCGCCCGCGCCGCCTCCTCCACTCTGTCCAGCATTGCCCGCGGCGGCCCCACCTCCAGCGCCCGCCGCTGCTTCGCCGGCCGCGCCGCCAGTGCCTGGGGCGCCCGCCGTTCCGATTGCGCCAGCATTGCCGCCGGCCCCGCCGCGGCCGCCGCCGGAACCACCGCTGCAGCCGGCCAACAACGTCACAATCGCGACGGTCCTGACGGCGAACGCATCCTTCATGCGAGTCAAGGTCGCGGCGCCGCCAGGGAAGCGGACAAGCTCTGCCGCGCGACGATGTCGCCCGTGATGTCCACCTTTCCGCAGTCGGGAAATACGCCGAGGAACGTTATGAAGCTCCACACGGTGGCGGCCGACTGGACCGACAGGTTCACGATCGCTTCGCCGTGGGCCTCGGCTACCTGCTGATTGACCTCGTCGGAGATGTCCCGGTGCGCGCTCTTGACCGGTACCAGGGTCCAAAACATCCGGCAGGCCGTGTAGTCGGAGTGGAACTCGCCGGTCTTCTGCAGCGCCTGCGGATCGACCAGCTTGCCGTCGGCGCCGCGCACCCCCGAAGAGAGCGACACGGGATAGCGCGCGCTATCCGCGCGGATGTAAGAGCGTGCGCCGCAGCCCGCCGTGAGGACCAGCAGCCCGAGCAGGGCGCGGCGCATGGGCCCGCTCATTTTCCCCCTCCCACCTCGACCACGTCGCCTTCGACGTAGACGGTGTTCTTGGTGCCGGTCGGCCAACCGCGGGCCCAGGTGCGTAGCGTGGTGACGCGGATGTCGCCTTGTCCGCCGACCACCGAGAGCGCCTTGAGGGCGTCGATCTGAATCTGAGACTCGTCGCGCCTGTTCACGGTCTCGGTCGTCTCGTACGTGATGTTGCCCGACGTGCGGTGGTACTGGTTCTGCGCGAACACCGAGCTGGCTTCACCCTCGAAGTCGCCTACCTTGTGCGCCCGGGTCGGCGCAGCGCCGCCGATCCGATCGACCGGCCCCAGCAAGACGGGGTTGTTCATCCCCTGGAACGTCGCCGAGACCGGCTTTATGGTGCCGAAGCAGCCGCCGGCGGTCAGCAACGCCCCGGCGAGCAGCCAACCCGGGAGCAGCGCCGCGCCTCTGCGTTTCTGGTCCTCGTGCATGATCGCTCCTCTACGAGATTGGGACGTTTCCTGCCGCGCGTGGAGATCAGCGCTCATCAAGGCGCGGCGGCCGTCGCCGGGGCGGCGGGGGGGGCCGGCGCAGCGGCGGTCGGGGCGGCGGCCCCGTGCTGGGTCCACTCGGCCACCAAGAGCTTCTCCTGCTCGCGGTTCATGTCTTCCGCCTCGTTCGAACCGTAGAGCGAGCTCCCGCGCAGCACACCGGCTTCGTTGTGGTACGCGCCGAGCACGAAGTGGGCTTCGTTTTCGCTGGTCCTGGTGCGCTCGTTGAGGTAGAGGCCGTCGCCGGTGGCGACGAGCTTGCGGGACGTCCGAACGCTCAGTGAGGTCACCGTGCAACCGACCAGCTTGGTGCCCGAGAGGAAGGCCACTCCCTCGTGCTTGGAGCCGCCGGCGTCGATCGAGGTCAGGCTGTAGTGGTCGCCCAGCTTCGTTACGATCAACTCGGCGTCGTAGTTGCTGCCGTCGGCGTTGATGCCTTTGAGCTTCCAGTTCCCGGCGACGGGATCGCCGGGCGCCTTGTCCTTTCGGACCGCGTGCTGATACCCCAGGTTCTTGTACACCGTGACGCCGTCCATCTGGTCGGCTCCGACGTCGTAGACCCGGAGCGTGGTATGGCCGAGATTGTCGCTGGTCATCGTGTAGACCCAGTCGCCGTCGACGAAGGCGTGCCCCTTGAAGAACAGCGACCGCGGATCATCAGTCGTGAGGGCGAGGTCGAAGGCCTGGTGGCCGGGCTCCAGTGACACCGTCACTGGAACCGTCTGGTCTTTGAAGCGAAGAGCCTGTCCCGGCACCACCCAGGTCCCGGACGGGTTGAACTGGGTGAACGCCTGCCTGTTCTTCACCGACGGGGGCAGTGACGCGGCGCAGCCGCACCCCAACAGAGCCAAGACGACTGTAAAATGACGCTTATCGGTCAATTCGCGCATCGTGGTGCCAGCATGGTCGCCCGCCGTGAGCCACGCGGACAATAGGAGGAACCTGCGTAGGGTCTTTCAGCCGACCAGCGGCCGCGCCCAGATCTGGGCCACCAGCGCGGCGCGGCTCTGCAGCCCCGCGCGGCGGAGAATCTCGGTGACGTGCAACTCCACGGTGTGGAGCGCGCAGTCGAGCGAGGCTGAGATCTCCTTGTTCGCGTAGCCGCGGGCGACGAGCGCGACGACCTCCACCTGCCTCGGGGTGAGGCGCCACTCGGCGGCGACGCGCTCGAGCCGGCCCGCGAACGCGCGCGCGCCGTCATGGAGAAGGACCACGTGACCGCGCTCGTCCCGCAATGGCAACGCCCGCAGCCCGTCCTTGGCCTGCGTCGCCTGGGTCTCCAAGAGGCGCCGCCGGAGCGAGCCGTCGTCGTTCGCCAGCGCCGCCTCGCCGGCCACGTCGAGCGCCGCGACCTTGGCGTCGGCGCCGACCACGAACGCCGTGGCCGAGAGCGCGTCGAGCGCCGCGCGCAGCGCCGTCTCGGCCCGGCCCCGGGCCTCGGCCTCGCGTTCGAGCAGCTCCATTTGCCGGTGCATCTCCGTCCAGCCGTGCTCGACCTCTTCGACGGTCCGGTGCAGCCACCGCTCGGAGACGAACCGCCGCGCGCGGGCGAGCAGGGTGGTCGAAGGGGGCAGCTCGATGTGGAAGGTCGCTTCCCGTTCGCTTGCCTCGAGCCGCACCTTCGCCGCCGGCTGGCCGAACATCCGGGGCGTCGAGCGCATCGCCCCGGCGGTGGCGTGGAAGAACGCCGGGCACCCGGCGTGCGGCGGGGCGATGCGGTACTCCACCCGGAACGTGCCTTCGGCGATGTCGTGCTCGCTGCACGCGACGACCCGGTAGCAGAACGGAAAGGCCACCCGGTGGGTGAAGCGGAAGACCTCGCGCGGCGAGACGAGCACCCCGAAAACGGGCAGGAACTCGACCGCCGTCTTCGGGTAGCCGAGCTCGAGCGCCTGCGCGATCCCGTCGGGCCCGCCGCAGGCTGCCTCGAGCTCGGTCAAGAACGCGGCGAAGGGGGCCCAGTCGACCCGGCAGCCGCGCCGCGAAAGCTCGGCTTCGGGGAGTCCGATCTTGGCGAGCGCCGCCTCGGGCGCGGCGCCCGCGTTACGCGCGTTCTCCGCGAGCCAGAAGACTGCCCGGCCCATGACTTCGCGCATTGGCGCAGAGAGAGTAGGGCCTCTTCGCCGACGACCGCAAGGCCGAGGTCGGGGCGAAGGGTGGACCGCTTTCAAAGCAACCGTTATCCAAGCGGGGGCGAAAACGCTCCCGGATGCCGCCTCGGTATGACCTTCGCTATACCGTCGAATTCGACCGCGACCTGGATGAGATCCCTGCCTATGACGGTCCGATCATCCGTGCCGCCGTCATGATCCTTCGGGATCAGGCGGAGCATCTCGCTCGACACCGCCGGCCATTGGAGAAGCAGATTTCGTGGTGTCCGGCCGCGACTTGGCAGCTGCGCGTTCGGCATTACCGGGTGCTGTACGTGGTTCACCAGCGCACGGTGAGCCTGCTTCGGTTAACATTGAAAGGGCGGCATACGACTGAGGAGATGGGGCGATGACCAAGCAATGGCTCAGTCAGGAGCAGATCGACGAGCGCATGCGCGACCGGATCGCAGCTCAGCTCTCGAAGGACATCGCGGCCTATGACGGCTCGCCGGGGGCGGCCAAAGAGATCCTTCGCGGGCTGGCGGTCGCGCGGGAGATGGGGATCGATCTGGGGCCGTTCGAAGACGCCCTGACCGCGCGGCATCGGGCGCTCGACGCGGCTTGAGGGACGTGCCGAAGATCGCGATCGCGATCGCTTTGGCGATCTCTGCTGTCGCTTGTTCCCGAGACAACGCGGCAATTACGGCCAGCTCGCCCAGCGCCGATGCGCACGCCGGGCAGCGAGAGGTCCCCGCAGTCGCCGGGTCGGCGAACCCAGCCGACCACATCGTCTCTCGATTCATGCGACCGCACCTATCAGAAGCCCGACACTGCTACGAGCCCGAGTTGGCCAACCATGCTGGACTCAAAGGAAGTGTGAGGGTGCGCTTCACGATCGACGCCAGGGGCCAGGTCCTCACTTCCGCGCTCGAGTCCTCCAGCCTGGGCGACGGTTTGGTGGAGGCGTGCCTGCTCGACCTAATGAAGACGTGTACATTCCCCAAGCCGCTCGGGGGCGGCCACGTCGCCCTCGCATACACTTTTGACTTCGCGCCGGGCTTCCAGGCCCACACGCCGTAACCGCCAAGCCCACAGGGGGCGACCACGTCGTCGTGCTGCTCGGCCCGCGCGTGCCCGACGCCACCTCGCCGAGCTCGGGCGCGAGATCGGCATCGGGCGGTTGCTCGTCGAAGGCGGCGGCAACGTGAACGGGTCGCTGCTGGCGGCGGGGGTGGTCGACGAGATCAGCTTGTTGGTGGCGCCGGCGATCGA
>DASYEX010000105.1:0-9598 GCA_036498765.1 Polyangia bacterium | reverse complement strand
TACGACCACGGGCGCGAGGTGATCTGCGTTGACGGCTGGCAACCGGCTGCGCCAGCAACAACCAGACCGTGACGCCGCCGCCGACCGACGCCGCCATCGACGTCCCCCAGATCATCGACGGGTTGGTCGACGGGGTTCAGTGCACCACGGCGATCGAGCTGCACGCGGACGAGGGGGCGACGCACATCCCCTGCACGACGCCGACCGACTACCTGACCGAGCCGCCGTCGTCAGGGAACCACTACGAATGCTGGGCGGCCTATCAGGCTTATAGCTCGCCCATCCCCTGGGGAAACCTGGTGCACTCGCTCGAGCACGGCGCGATCGTGATCGTCTACAACTGCCCCGAGGGCTGCGCCGCCGACGTGGCCAACATCCAGGCATTCATCGACGGGCTGCCGCTCGATATTGACTGCGCGCCGACGCTGGGGAAGAACCGGATCATCCTGATGCCCGATCCAGATCCGAACCTGGGCGTCCGTTTCGCCGCCTCGTCCTGGGATTGGACGCTGCGCGCCGACTGCTTCGACCCGGTCGCCTTCCGGCAGTTCTTCGACGACCACTACGACCACGGGCGCGAGGTGATCTGCGTTGACGGCTGGCAACCGGCCGATCTCTGCAGCGACGCTTGCATGTAGCTAGCCGCCGAAGAGGCGTTCGAGAAAGGCGTGCAGCTCGGCCGGCGGCGCGTCGACGAAGCTGCGGCCGATCTGCGCCGCCAGCCGCGCCAGCGCCGGGCCCGACTCGGCCACGACGTCGAGCTCGTGTCGGGCAGCGGCGCGGGCGGCGGCCGGAGCCGAAGCGCGCTGCGCCAGATCCACCAGCGCCTCGAGCGCGACGAAGCGGCGCACGCTGTCCGCATCGGAGGTGACGAGCGCGCGGCCGAGCGCGTGCGCGTCCATCTGCTGCGACCAGACGGCCGCCAGCGCCGGCAGCGCCGCGCTCCGCACGTCGTAGGCGGGATCGCGGACGGCGCGATCGAGCACCGGCGCCACCCGGGCCGGGGCGTGTGCCGCCAGCCGGCCCAACGCCCGCGTCGCCGCCGTCCGCAGCGACTCGCTGCGCGAGCCCATCGCCTCGCCGAGCAGCCGAAAACCCGCCTCGCCGGGATCGGACAAAGCACCGATCCCGGCCACGGCCGCTTCGCGCGCGGCCCGATCACCGCCGTGGAGCATCGCCTCGAAGGTCGGAATCACGTCGCGCGAACCGCTTCCCGCCACCCCAGCCAAGAGGCGCATCGCCTCGGCCCGGACCCCCTCCGCGCGGTCGTCGACGGCCCCGCGCACGATCTCGAGTAGCGTGGACGAAGCAGGGCTTTGCCCGGCGGAGTCCGTCGCGGGAGGGTGCGGGAACCCGCCCAGGGTTCCCGCATTTGATCGCGCCGATGCCGGACCAGCCGCCGCGTCGCGCACCGGGGCGCCCGCGCCCGCGGCGCGCACGGCCTCGAGCCGCACCGTCTCGTCGCCGTCGCGCGCCGCCTGCTTGATGAGGCCCCACAGCTCCGCCTTGGCGGCGGCGGCCACGATCGCCTGCCGCTCGGCGACGTCGCCCTGCACGAGCGCGCCTTCGAGCGCGCGCTCGGCGTCCGCCCGGCGCTTGGCCGACGGCGCGGCGCCGCCCCCTGACCCGAGCAGCGCGCCGGCCACGCCGGTGAAGGTCCGCTCGGCGGCGGCGCGCACGTCGCGGTTGGGATCGCCGACCAGCTTGAGCAGCGAGGGGAAGGCCAGCTCGGCGGCCGCGCCCCCCACGCGCCCCAGCGCCTCGGCGACCGCGCTCCGGACGGCCGGCTGATCCGACTCGGTCAGCTCCGCGGCCATCCGCGCCGCCCCCTTCGGATCGGCCGCCGCCACGTCGCCCAGACAGGCGGCGGCCGCGGCCCGCACCTCGTCGTGATCGTCGCGCGAAGCGATCCGCAGATACGGCGAGGCCGCGGCGCCGTTCTTCTTGGCCAACGTGCAGAAACCGTTGGTGGCGGCGAGCCGCGTGGCGACGTCGCTGTCCTTGATGGCGTGCGCCAGTGGCGGCAGCGCTGCGGCGGGCCGGTTCTCGCCGAGGCGCGCCAGCGCCTCGACCAGGTTGCGCCGCACGGCGGGCCGCACCGTCTTGACCGCCTTGCCGAGAATGTCCGCCACCTGGACCGAATACTGGCCCGACAGCGCGAGCGCCGATTCGATCGCGGCGCGTTCGACGTCGGGGCTCGGATCCTTGAGCGCCTTCTCGGTCAAGTCGAGCCCGTCGCGGTGCAAGAACCCGAAGGCGCGCGCGGCCTCGATGCGCGTCTCGGCCGCCGGGTCGTAGAGCATCGACTTGAGCGGCTTCTCGGCGTCGTCCGGACGGGTGGCCGCCACCGCCCCCCACACGGCCGCGCTGGCCGCGCGCGCCGCCGGCGGCCCCTTCATCTCGCCGCGCGCCAGGTCCTCCGCCTCGTCGGGCGTGATGAGCCGCGCGTAGAGCGGCAGCGCCGCCGCGCGCAGCCGGGGCGACGCCTCGGGGCGGATGGCCTTCTCGAGGATCGGCTTGAGCGCCGGCGAGGGCGGGCCCGCGCGGCGCAGGATGAGCAGCGCCGCGACGCGCACCTCGTCGGGGACCTTCTCGTTCATCACCACCCGGGCCAAGGCCGTGGCGCTCTGCGCGGGGGCCTTGGCGGCGATGGCCTCGAACAGCGTCAGCGCCGCACGGCGCGCCCCCGCGTCGGGGCTCTGGAGCACGTCCACCAGCGCGTCGACCATGACGGCCGGCGCCCGATCGGCCAGCGCGCTGCTCTCCGCCTCGGCCCGCCGGCGGAGCGTGGGATCGGGATCGCGCAGCGCCAGCGTCAGGATGCCGGCGGCCTCGGTGGCCGGCAGCGTCGGCGCCTCCTGCAAGACGGCCGCGCGCACGTCCGCCGACCGATCGGCGAGCGCCGCGCGCAGGATCGCCGCGTGCGCCCCCGATGTTCGATCGTTCTGGTCCGCGGCTGGATGACCGCCCGCCGGGCGTCCGTCGGCCTTCTCGCCCGACTGGCGACGGTCGATGGCCGCCGCGACCTCGACACCGCGGCGGCGGATCTCGGGAGAGTGATCGGCGAGCGCGTCCGCCAGGATCTCGTCCTCGCCCGCGCCGCCGCGGCCGATCACCGCCAGCGTCGACAGGATCTCGCCGCGCGCCGACGGATCGGCGAAGGCCTGCTTGAGCGCGGCCACGCCGTCCGGATCGCCGAGCAGCGCCTTGGCGATCCCCCGCGGGACCGGGCGCAGCCCGTTGAGCACCTCGCGCAGCCACCCCGGAACGTGCACGCGTCCGCTGGGGCCGGGGGGCGCGGGCTCGAGCGTGCCCGTCGCGCCGCCGCTGGCGATCCGGGTCACCGTCTCGCGCGAGAGGCCGGCGGCGGTGTACCCGGTGTCGGCGAGGATCGAGCCGAGCGGCGGATGATTGGGCAGGAAGTTGAGCAGCGAAAGGCGGCGGCGGCCCAGCCGCACCACGATGCGGGCCGAGCCGCCCGCGTCGGGCGGATCGAGCGCCAGCGTGTAGGCTCGCCGCGAATCGGCAAACAACGCCGCCACCACCACCGCGACCAGCACCAGCGCCGCGCCGACCCGCAGCGCCACGCCGCCCACGCTGCGGAACACCGCCCTCCGCTCTTCGTCGGTGAGCGCACCGCGCAGGTTGCGGCTGATGGCGACCAGCTCGCCGATGCGCAAGCGCTCGTTGGCGGCCCGGCGGCGCAGGAGGACGCGCCGGGCTCCGTCGGCGCGCGCGCGATCGGAGATCGTCGACGTCAGCACCAGATCGGCGAGGGCCGGATGCGCGAGGGCGAAGATCTCCTGGCGCCCGCGGGTCTGCGCCGCGAGCAGCCCTCGCGTCCGCAGCGCCGCCAGCGCCTCGGCGCCGAGATCGCACCCGTTTCGCGCGCGGGCGGCCAGGTCCTCGGGTGAGACGCTGCCGGCGGTCGCCGCGACGATGAGCGCGCGGCGGGCCACCGCGCCGCCCGATTCGGACGCCACCCGGTCGAACCAGATCCCCGGCAGCACCGCCGCACCGCCGCTCCGCCGATAGCGGCGCAGCGAGCCGAGCCGCAGATCGGCGATGGCGCGCGCGATGATCTGCAGATCGATGGCCCGACAAGGACCATTCCGGCAGAGATCGCCGGCCACCGCGGCCGCCAGCCCCTTCTCGAAGGGCGTCCCCGACTGCACGGCGTTCCGCTCGAGGATCTCTTCGACCTTCGCCTCACCGATCCGCGGCAGCGTGGTCGAGGCGCGGGCCCCGATCTTGGACCGCAGCGCCATCCGCATCGGCTCGAGGCGCGCGAAGGCCGCCTCGTCGATCGAGAGGACGAGCCGCAGCAGCGGTCCCCCCTCGTCGACGACCTGCGCGGCCAGCGCGATGACGTCGGAGCCCTCTTCCTTCTTGGGGCCGAGGGCCTCCTCGAGATGATCGAGGATGAGCACGAGGCCGCCTTTCGCTTCGCGAGCCACGCCGCCCAGATAGTCGGCCGGGTCCTGTCCCGGGACCGGCGGCGCGATGCCCAGGCGACTCGTCTCGCGCACCAGCTCCCGCTCGAGGTCCCGGTAGCCGCCCAGGGTGACCGCCGCGACGCCGCGGCGGGCGAGCGCGGGGGTCAGCCCGGCGCGCAGCAGCGACGTCTTGCCCACGCCGGCCGCCCCCATGAAGGTGACGACCCGCGCGTCGCCCGCGAGGAGCTGATCCAGCAGCGCCGTCTCGTCGCCGCGGCCGAAGAAGGTCTCGGCGCCTCGCTCGTCAAACGGCACGAACGCGCCGAACAGACCGCCGGAGGGGACGCCGGCCTCGGTCATCCGTGCCTAGCTTTGACGGATGTCTGACTCCAGCATCTCGGGCTCTTCGTCATAATCCGAGATGATGATCTCCCGATTGTGGGCGTCCGTCGAGGACGGCGTGAAAAAACCCTCGACCAGGTCCGCGACCTCTTCGTGGGAGGTGCCGCGCTTGACGGTGGCCAGCGCATAGACGACGTGGCCGTCGTCGACCACCGACAGAAAACCGATCCGCCGCCCGTCCTCGACCGACCACAGATCCCACGACTCGCCCGCCTGGGTGCGGGTCACCCGCGTCGCGTAGAAGGTCCGCGGCTCGTGGCGGGTAATGGGGGTGATTTTCGGATCGCGCGGCAACCGTCATTCTCCGTCGGAAAGAGATCAGGATAACGAGCATCCGGCGCCCCGGCAAGGGCGCCGCGCCATCCCGCACCTCTGCCGCGCGCCGCCTAGTAGCGGTAGTGATCGGCCTTGTAGGGGCCTTCTTTGGGGATGCCGAGGTAGCTCGCCTGACGCTCGGTGAGCACCTCCAGCTCGACGCCGAGCTTCGCGAGGTGCAGGCGCGCCACCTTCTCGTCCAGCTTCTTCGGCAGCGTGTAGACGCGTCCGGGCTCGTAGCCCGGCACGCCCGACAAGGTCGGCTTGCCCTGCGACGCCAGCCACAGATCCATCTGCGCAATCGTCTGGTTGGTGAACGAGTTGCTCATCACGAAGCTCGGGTGGCCGGTGGCGCACCCGAGGTTCACCAGGCGCCCCTCGGCCAGCACGATGATCGACTTGCCGTCCGGCCAGATCACCTCGTGCACCTGGGGCTTCACCTCGACCCAGCGGTGCTTCTTGATCTTGGCGATCTCGATCTCCGAATCGAAGTGGCCGATGTTGCAGACGATCGCCCGGTGTTTCATGGCGTTCATGTGCGCCTCGGTGATCACGAACTCGTTGCCGGTGGTGGTGACGAAGATGTCACCGCGCGGCGCGGCCTTGTTCATGGTGGTGACCTCGTACCCCTCCATCGCCGCCTGCAGCGCGCAGATGGGGTCGATCTCGGTGATGAGGACGCGCGCGCCCTGCCCCTTCATGGCCTGCGCGCAGCCCTTGCCGACGTCGCCGTAGCCGGCGATGACGACCACCTTGCCCGAGAGCATGACGTCCGTCGCGCGCATGATGCCGTCCGGCAGCGAGTGCCGGCAGCCGTAGAGGTTGTCGAACTTGGACTTGGTGACCGAGTCGTTCACGTTGATGGCCGGGAAGAGGAGCTCCTTCTTCTGCGCCATCTGATAGAGGCGGTGCACGCCGGTGGTGGTCTCCTCGGAGACACCCTTGATGTTCTTGGCCGCCTGGGCGAAGAAGCCCGGCCGCTCTTTGAGGGCTCGCTTGACGAGCGCGTAGAGCACGCGCCCCTCCTCGTGCCCGGGGTCCTTGTCCAGGAACGACGGGTCCTTCTCGGCGCGCACGCCGAGATGAACGAGCAGCGTCAGATCGCCGCCGTCGTCGAGGATCAGGTTCGGCGTCCCGCCGTCCGACCACTGCAGCACGCGCCAGGAGTAGTCCCAGTACTCTTCCAGGCTCTCACCCTTGACGGCGAACACCGGCACCCCGCGGTCGGCGATGGCGGCGGCCGCGTGATCCTGGGTGCTGAAGATGTTGCACGAGCACCAGCGGATGTCGGCGCCCAGCGCCTCCAGCGTCTCGATCAGAACCGCCGTCTGGATGGTCATGTGCAGCGAGCCGGCGATGCGCGCCCCCTGGAGCGGCTTGCCCTTGGCGAACTCTTCGCGGGTCGCGACGAGGCCGGGCATCTCGGTCTCGGCCAGGTCGATCTCCTTGCGCCCGAACCCGGCCAGCGACAGGTCACGGACCAGGTAGTCGGCCTTGCCGTTGGCAGTGGGGGCTTTGTTGAAGGTGCGCGTCTCGGACATGGCTCTTCTCCTCGGCGAGTTCAGGAAGCGTTCGGGCGCCCTACCATCCACATATCTAGATTCATGGATGAGTGGGTGCTGCCGACAAGTTGACAGCCCGGGTTGGGCTTGTCAAGACGGAGCCGACCCGCCGCGCCCTGCCGGTGCCTCAGGCGGCCGGAAGCTCGACCCAGAAGGTCGCGCCGGCGCCGGGCGTGCTGTCGACGCCGATCCTGCCGCCGTGCTGCTCGACGATCGCGCGGCAGAGGTAGAGCCCGAGGCCGAGACCGCTGGTCCCCTCGGAGGCGGCGCCACGCACGAAGCGATCGAAGATGCGCGCCTGCTCCTCGCTCGAAAGACCTGGCCCGCGATCGCTGACCTCGATCCGCGCCCGGCCGGGCGCGGACTCCCGGAGCCGAACCTCGACCTCCGAGCCGGCCGGTGAGTAGCGAATGGCGTTCTCCAGCAAATTGACGATCACCTGCTGAACCCGCCCGGCGTCGACGGCCGCGGTGAGCGGCGCCGGCGGCCGCTCGACCGCGATGGAGGCCGGCTTGCCGCGCCGGAAGATCTCGACGGCCTCGGCGACGACCGCGCCCAGATCCGCCGGCCGCGGGCGAAATGCCAGCTTACCGAGATCGGCGCGCGTTTGATCGAGCAGATCATCGACCAGCGCGCTGAGCCGCCGCACCTGCGCCCGCGCGAAGGCCAGGTCGGCCGGCGCGACGGGCTTGCCCCCCTGCGCCTGCCGCTCGGCGAGCTGCAGCGTCATGGCCAGCGGCCCCAGCGCGTTCTTGATCTCGTGCGCCGCCGCGGCCAGCGCGACGTTGGCGTCGTCATCGACGGCGGCGGGTGCGGCGTCGTTCTTCATGCGCGTTCGAACAGCGCGGCGATCCCCTGGCCCACGCCGATGCACATCGTGCAGAGACCGAAGTTGGCCCGACGCCGAGAGAGCTCGTGCACCAGGGTGCCCGCCAGCCGCGCCCCCGACGCGCCCAGCGGATGTCCGATGGCGATGGCGCCGCCGTTGACGTTGACGACCGCCGGGTCGAGGCCCAGCTCGCGGATGCAGGGGATGGCCTGCGCGGCGAACGCCTCGTTCAGCTCGACGAGATCGACGTCGCGCACGGCGATCCCGGCGCGCGCCAGCGCCTTCTTGGTGGCGGGGATCGGCCCGAGGCCCATGTGCTTGGGGAGAACGCCGGCCACCGCCGACGCCGCGAAGCGCGCCATCGCCGGCCGCCCGAGCCGCTTGAGGCCCGCCTCCGAGGCGAGCAGCAGCGCCGCAGCGCCGTCGTTGATCCCCGACGCGTTCCCTGCGGTCACCGTGCCGCCCGACTTGCGAAACACCGGCTGAAGCGCAGCCAGCTCGGCGGCGGTGGTCTCCGGACGCGGATGCTCGTCGACCGCGAATGACTTCTTGGGCGTGCCTTTCTTCCCGCCCGGGAGCTCGACGGCGACGAGCTCGTCGGCGAACCGCCCGGCCGCCTGCGCGGCGGCCCAGCGCCGCTGGCTCTCCAGCGCGAACGCGTCCTGCTCCTCGCGGGTCACGCCGTAGAGCTCGGCCACCAGCTCCGCCGTCTCACCGAGCGGGTGCGTCCCGTAAAGCGCCTCCATCCGCGCGTTGATGAACCGCCAGCCGAGCGTGCTGTCGTACGCCGTGACGTCCCCGCGCGCGAACGCCTCCCGCGCCTTCCCCATCACCAGCGGGGCCCGCGACATCGACTCGACGCCGCCCGCGACGATCAGATCGCCGTCCCCGAAAGCAATCGCCCGCGCAGCGTCCACCACCGCCTCCAGCCCCGACCCGCACAGCCGATTGACCGTCGCGCCCGGTACCGAGGCCGGCAGCCCGGCCAAGAGCGCGCTCATCCGCGCCACGTTGCGGTTGTCCTCGCCGGCTTGATTCGCGCAGCCGAGCTGCACGTCGTCAATGGTGGCCGGATCGGCGCCCGTGCGCTTGATGAGCTCCGCGATCACCAGCGCGCCCAGGTCGTCCGGGCGAACCTCGGCCAGCGCCCCACGGTGCCGCCCGATCGGCGTCCGCACCGCGTCGACGACGAACACCTCGCGCAGCCGCTCCGACATCACGTCCCAGTCTACTAAAAGGATCCCATCGCCGCGAACGCGGGGATCGTCGCCCCGCTCGCGTCGCGCATCGGCGTCACCGTGGCGATGGGCAACCGCGTGGCCGCTTGCGAATCCGGCGGCGGCGGGCTCCCCTCGTCCCCGCGCGTGAGCACCAGGCCGCTCACCAGGCCGATCGCCCCACCTAGCAGCGACGAGGCGGCGACGATGGCCCGGTCGCGGTCCTTCGGATCTTGGTTGAGGCAGCTCGGATTGGCGACGCAGCCGATCGTCGCACCGGCGACGCCGCCGGCGAGAGTGGCTGCATCGACGAGCAGCACGCGCTGCCACGACGGCCCATACTTCGACTGATCGGGCAGGTAGGCACCGAGCAGGCCGCCGGCGAGGCCGACGTTGAGCCCAATGAGGGCACCGGGCAACAGATCGAGGAGACTCCTCTCCTGGAAGGCGCAATTCGCGGGCACGTCCACGGATGCCATGCAGGAGGCTCGGCTGGGGCCGACGATCCCATTCATCGCGCTTGCCGAGCTGTTGACCTGGCGAACCGTGTACGCCCACCCCGGTCCATACGGCTTCCATTGTAACGAGAGCTGCATGAGCGCACCCGAGAGCGCACCGCCGAGCGCTGCGCTCTGGATGATCGCCACCCGCCCATAGGTGGGCGCCTTGTGGCGAAGAAGCACGCTCCCCGCTAGGCCCAGTGCCAGACCCGGCGCGCTGCCGATGAAGCCGCCGCGCAGCTGATCGCCCAGCGTTCCGCGGCAAGGGCCAGGGCCGGGGCAGGGATCCTCGCGCTTGCCGCCGGCGGTGATGACCTGCTGGACGACGACGCCCGCG
>DASYEX010000104.1:0-18681 GCA_036498765.1 Polyangia bacterium | reverse complement strand
CGCCAGCACCTTCATGCTGTAGACGAGATCGAACGTCTCCGATGGCAGCGGGACGTCGGAGATCGACCCTTGCAGCACGGAGAGCCCCCGCGCGCGCGCCGGCTCGAGCATGCCGCGCGACAGATCGAGGCCGACGGCCGTGCGAGCGACGCGCGCGGCCTCGCGCAGCAAAAGGCCGGTGCCGCAGCCGGCCTCGAACACATCTTTGCCGGCGCCGAAGCGGCGGACCAGGTCCAGCTCCAGCTCGTCGATGAGCCGGTGATAGCCGTGGTGCCGCTCGGCCTCGTAGCCGGCGGCGAAGCGGTCGTAGTAGTTCTGGGTGGTGGGGGCGGGGGCACTCATGGTCATGGTCGTC
Organism: Polyangia bacterium; assembly: GCA_036498765.1. Lineage (GTDB taxonomy): Bacteria > Myxococcota_A > Polyangia > Fen-1088 > Fen-1088 > JADGRB01. The sequence goes on along the minus strand of DASYEX010000104.1, from coordinate 18,326 downwards.
AATGGAACGACGGCGCGCGTCGCTGTCGTCGCGCCACGATCAGAAAGAGGATGCCAGACAATGCGAAGGCGACGGTGGCCGCCTGCAGCGAGCTCGCGATCGAGGTGTGAAAGTGATCGGAGATGGCGCCGACCACCGAGGGCGCGGGCGCGTTGCCGAGGACGTGGAGGCCGAACATGAAGACCGCCTGCAGCGTGGCGGCGTACTGGGGCGGCCCGAGCTCGTCGACCACCGCGGCAGACGGGCCGTTGTAGACGGAAAAGAGAAAAGCCGAGAAAAAGGTCACCACCATGAAGAGCGGTTTGCCGGTGACGACCAGGGCCATCGCCCCCACGGGCGCACCGATCAGCATCGAGAGCCCGATGGTCAGCGAGTGGCCGCCCTTGGCGCGCCGGTTGAACGCGTCGCCTGCGTACCCTCCGACGATCACGCCCCCCACGCCCGCGAGCAAACCGACCACGGCCATGAAGATGCTTCCGTCGATGACGCTGAAGTGACGCTCCTCGATGACCAGCGTTCGGATCCAGAAGATGAGGGAGCTGGCGCCGAAGGTGGCCAGGATGCCGCCGGCGAGCGCCAGCAGGTAGGTGGGCGAGAGCAGAAAGGCGCGCGCCGGAAGCGCTTGGGGGCGCGGCAGGCGATCGGGGGCGGCCAGAAACATGGAAGAGAGCGCGAGCAGGATCGACGGGCCGCCCGCGATCCAGAAGACGCCGCGCCAGCCGAGCAGAGGCGCCAGCGTCGCCCCCAGCACGAGCCCGCTCGTCCCGCCCAGCGCCATCCCGACGTTGTAGATACCCAGGGCTCGTCCGCGTTTTTCGGGCGGGGCGTCCGCACAGAGCAGCGTGTTGGCCGAGGGTCCGTAGGCCCCTTCGCCGACGCCGACCAGCGCGCGAAAGAACAGCAGCATCGGGAAGGAGGTCGACAGCGCCGAGCCGATGGTGGCGATCGACCAGACGAAGATTCCGCTGGAGATGACCTTGCGCGGCCCGATGCGATCCGCGATGGGTCCCGAGACGAGCGAAGCTAGAGCGAAGACGAAGAGGTTCGCCCAGGCCAGCAACCCGAGCTTAGAGTTGGAGAGGTGGAACGCCTTCCCGATGTGGGGCGTCATTCCGTAGACGACCTGCCGGTCGACATAGTTGAAGAAGTTGATCAGCGTGAGCAGCGGCAGCGCTGGGATACCGCGCGGGCGCGCGGGCGACGTGGGGGTCGGGGCCGGCAGCGCGACGGAGCTCAACGCAGGCTTTCGAGGCAGGCCACGGCTTCGGGACGCGACCAGTCGCGCTTGTTGATGAAGTAGTAACGGACCCGGCCGGCGGCGTCGACCAGGAAGCTCTCGGGAAACTTCTCCGTCCCGAACTTTTTCGGGATCTCGTGCGAGGTGTCGAGCAGGACGCCGATGGCGCTCCCCTTGGGGAAGAAGCGGCGAATGGTCGCCCAGTCGTCGTCGACGCTGACCGCCAGGAGGCGGAGATCGGTGCCGTCGAGCTTGCGCGCCAGCTCCTCGAGCGAGGGGACCTCGTCGACGCAGGGCGGGCACCAGGTGGCCCAAAAATTGAGAAGCACGGGATGCCCGCGCTGGCTGGAGAGCGAGACCGTGCGGCCACCCGCGTCCGGAAGCTGAAAGTCGGGCGTGGGCCCCGTTTGCAGGAAGGCCGGCAGCGGATCGGGCTTGAGCGCCGCGCAGGCCCCGTCGCGCGTGCGCGCCAGCGTCGCGTGGGCTGCCCCGAGGAACCGCACCGCCACGAATGCCATCGCCGCCACCGTGATGATGGACGGCGCCAGCCGCCGCACCCGCGACACGCCTCGCGATGCTGGTTCGGCGGGCTGCTTCTTCACGGCGTCCCCATCTTCAGAAGCGAGTGTATATCGCAGGCGGGCTCCGCCCGCCGGAGACTTTCGCATGAGGGAGGGCGAGCTCGTCTCGCGCGAGCTCTTCGCGGGAGGTTTCAGGAACCCTTCGAGGGTTCCTGTCCTGTCGACGGGTCCGTGGGAGGGGCAGAGCCCCTCCCACGAAGCGAGCGCCTTAGCCCTTCTTCTTCTTGAGCTCGTCGTCGGCGATCTTCTTGAACGTCTCCCACGGGTAGGCGCCGTTGATCTTGCGCCCGTTGATGAAGACGGCCGGGGTGCCGTTCACGCCCACCGCCTGGCCCTCCTTGGTGTCGGACTGGATGGAGTCCTTGTACTTCTGGCTGTCGAGGTCGGCCTTGAACTTGGCCATGTCGAGGCCCAGCTCCTGGGCGTACTTCTCCAGATCCGCCCGAGTGAGCGCGGTGTTGTTCTCGAACAGCTTGTCGTGCATCTGCCAGAACTTCCCCTGCGCGTTGGCCGCCATGGCCGCCTCGGCGGCCGGCTCGGCGTTGTTGTGGAACGGCAGCGGGTAGTTCTTCCAGGTCATGTGGACCTTGCTGCCGTACTCCTTCTCCAGCTGCGACAGCTGCGGCTCGACGCGCTTGCAGAACGGACACTGGAAGTCGGAGAAGATGACCACCTGGAGGGGCGCGTTCTTCGAGCCCTTCGAGGGCCCGTTGCCGCCCGCCACCTTGTAGACAGTGGTGTCCTGATCGGGCGTCTTCTCCGCCCCCTGCGCCTGCGCGCCCGCCGGAGCGGCGGCGACCTCGGTCTTCGCGTCCTTCATCAACGCGTCGTAGACCTTCGCCTTGGGCGTCCCCTTGGCGATCATCGCGTCGGCGGTCTTCAGCTCCTCGTCGATCCTCGACTTGAAGGCCTCGAACGGCTGGGCGCCCGAGAGGAACTTCCCGTTGACGAAGAAGGCCGGCGTGCCACGCGCGCCGATCTTGCCGCCCGCCGCCGCGTCAGCCTCGATGGCCTCCTTGCCCTTCTGCGCATCGAGGGCCGCCTTGAACTTGGTCATGTTGAGACCCAGCTCCTGGGCGTACTTCTCGAACGTCGGCCGATCCTCGTGCGCCTGGTCGGCGAACAGCTTGTCGTGCATCTCCCAGAACTTCCCCTGTTCGCCGGCCGCGCGGGCCGCGATGGCCGAGGGCAGGGCGTTGGGGTGGAAGGGCAGCGGCAGGTCGCGCCACACGACGCGGACCTTCCCCTTGTACTCCTCCATCACCTTGCTGATGGTCGGCTCGACGCGGCTGCAGAACGGGCACTGGAAGTCCGACCACTGGACGATCGTGACCGGGGCGTTCTTGTCGCCCTTCATCGGGGCGCCCTTGATCTCCGCGCGGTAGCGGGCGTTGGCGTCGGGCTCGCCGCCGCCCTTCGGAGGCGGGGGCGGAGCGGCCGCCTTCTCGAGGCCGCTCTGAGTCAGCGCGGCGTAGACCTGGCCGCGCGGCGTGCCTGCGGCGATCTTGGCGTCCGCCTTCTTGAGCTCCTCGTCGATGACGCCCTTGAAGGCCTCGAGCGGCTGCGCGCCACGGAAGTTACGCCCGTTGATGAAGAAGTTGGGGGTGCCGCGGGCGCCGAACTTCTCGGCCTCGGCCATGTCGGCCTTGATGTGCGCCTCGCCGGACTTACTGTCCATCGCCTCCTTGTACTTCGACATGTTGAGCCCGATCTCCTGGGCATCCTTGTCGAGGCTGGCGCGGTCGAGGTTCTGCTGGGTGGCGAACATCTTGTCGTGCATCTCCCAGAACTTCCCCTGGGCGCGGGCCGCCTCGGCCGCCAGGGCCGCCGGCATCGCGTTCTGGTGGAACGGGAGCGGGTTCTCCTTGTAGCTGACGGAGATGTCCTTGCCGTACTCCTTGAGCAGCGTGGTCAGCGTCCCCTCGGCGCGGCTGCAGTAGGGGCACTGGAAGTCGGAGTACTCGACGATGGTGACCTTCGGCTGGTTGGCGCCGCGGGTCGGCGCGTCGCCGACGGCGACCTTGTAGACCTCGCTGCTGGCGCCGGGGCCCTTGCCCGCCGCGGCCGCGGCCGGCGACGACTTGGCGCCCTTCATGAACGTCGCGTACACCATGTTGGCCGGCGTCCCCGAGGCGATCAGCTTGTCGGCGCGCTTGAGCTCGTCGTCGATGACCTTCTTGAACTCCTCGTACGGCTGCGCCCCCTGGACGTTGCGGCCGTCGATGTAGAAGTTGGGCGTCCCCTGCACGCCGATCTGCTTACCGGCGGCGAGGTCGGCGTCGACCTTGGCCTTGCCCGAGTGGCTGTCGAGCGCGGCCTTGAACTTGGCCATGTCGAGGCCGATCTCCTGGGCGTCCTTCTCCAGCCCGGCGCGATCGAGCGCCTGCTGGTTGGCGAACATCTTGTCGTGCATCTCCCAGAACTTCCCCTGCGCCTGGGCGGCGACGGCGGCCTCGGCGGCCAGCGGCGCGTTCTGGTGGAACGGCAGCGGGTTGTGGCGGAAGTAGAGCCGCACCTTGCCGTCGTAGTCCTTCATGATCTTCTCGACCGTCGGGACCACCCGGCTGCAGAACGGGCACTGGAAGTCGGAGAACTCGACGATCGTCACCTTGGCGCTCGCCGGTCCCTTGGAGGGCCCCTCGAGCGGAACGCGGATCCGGTCGACGCCGTCGCTCGGGCCCTGGGTCTTCGGGATTCCGTTGCCGGCCGACGACGAGCCGTCCTTGTCGCGTGTCGCGAGGCGTCCGAGGCCGTAGCCTCCGCCCAGCACCACCAACCCCAATATTACGGTCAATGCTTTGTTGTTCATGATCAGCTCCAGATTGAGACAGCGAGAACGCCGCGCGACGAAAAACCAAACGCCTGCGGGGGCGCGGCACGCCCCACACGCGCGTCAAAACCCAAACTCGAAAGGCCTCGAACCGCGCTCAGGCGCGAGGCGGGCGATCCGGCGGCGCGATGGCGCGCGCGACGATTGTCTGAGTGGTCATGGCGGCGCGGTCATGCGCGTCGGCCGGGGCGAGCCCCGGGAGCGCGCAGAGCGCAGCAGGCTGAACGTCCGGGGCCGACAGATGGCCAGGATGGGGTGCGCCGCCGGCGCTGAGGCCGTGCGCCACGCGCGCCCGGCGCGGGGCTGGCGCCAGCGATCCGGCCGGCAGCTCGCTGTCGGCCGAGCGCGAGACGCAGTACCCCCAAAAGTCGACCGGCGGCTCGCTGCACTCGCCGCTGGCGGTCGCCGGCGCCTCGGGCGGCGTCGGGCAGTCGACCTCGACGGGGGTGGCGTACTCGCGCGGCCCCTCATCGTCGCGGGCGTCGGCCGGCGCGGCGTCGGCCACGTTTGCCCAGGCGCCGTCGCAGCTGGCGGGCCAGCTGGGACAGGTCACGCTCGCCGACGGCATGGCCGGCGGCGCGGTGACGGCGAGGGCCAGGGTGAGAGAAAGGCCGAGCATCGGGGGCGAATCCTAGAAGTGCTGCGAACCGGCTGGAAAGCTACTCCAGGGCGGGCCCTCCAGCAAGCGGGCGCGGCTCGGACCAGCCTGCTCGGGGGCTGCACCGATCTCGACCACGAGACCCTCGAAGATCAGGTCGTCTCGAAGAGCCCCATGAAGCCGAAGTCCATGTGCAGTTGCATGTGGCAATGGAAGAGCGTGAGGCCGGGCTGGTCGGCGGTGAAATCGATCTCCATCGACTGATAGCCGCCGAGCATCGCCACGTCCTTCATGACCCCGGCGGTCGGCTGACCGGCGATGTTCGTCAGCTCGAACGTGTGCCGGTGCAGGTGGATCGGGTGGAGATCGTCGCTGGCGTTGCGCAGGCGCAGGCGATAGCGCTTGCCGCGCTCCAGCCGCCAATCGGCCGACATGTGCCCCATGTCGAACGCCTTGCCGTTGATGGTCCAGCGGTTGAATCCCTGGTCGGCGGCGTTGTCCTTCTCGAACAGCATGTCGATCGTTCGGTCGGGTGGCTGGAGGGCCTTGGTCGGGTCGTCGAAGCGCCGGTAATCCCAGCGAAAGGGCGCAGGTTTGTGCCACGCGGGCTTGCCCTTCGCGCCCGCGTACTCGACGACGACGCCCATGCCGTCGCGCCGGTCGTCGTCGGCCAGATCCCCCATCAGCCAGACACCGGGTCGGTTCATCTCGACGATGGCGCTGATCCGCTCGGCGGTGCCGAGCCAGAGCACGGGAACCGCGGCCGAGCGCGGGACCGGGTTGCCGTCGAGCGCCACCACTTTGAACGTATGGCCGGGCAGCGCCAGGCTGCGGTTTTCGGTGGCGCTGCCGTTGAGCACGTGGAAAAGGACGCGCTCGCCTCGCTTGACACGAATCGGCTCGCCGAAGCCGAGCTGACGGCCGTTGATGGTGAAGATGCGGTAGCCGACCTCGAAGCCCTTCTTCATCCCCTTGGCGAGCGACGCTTTCATCGCCGTCTCGCCTTGCTTCTTCAACTCGGGGTCGGTGGTCGAAGGCGTGAGGATGTCCATCGCCATGTCACCCCCCTGGCTCAAGAACGGCTCGAACTCCTTCAAGGTCAGGAACACCTCACGGTCGTAGGCCCCGGGCTCGCGCGTCCCCTCGATGTAGACCGGTCCGACCTGACCGCTGAACTGGCCGCGGGCGAGGTCGCCGCCGGCGCGAACGTGCGTGTGATAGAAGCGCAGGCCCGCGGGGCGCGGCGTGTAGACGATGCGACGCATGCCGTGCGCTGGGATGTACGGCGTCCCCTCCTCGGCGGCGCCGTCGACCGAGACCGGCAACTGCTGGCCGTGCCAATGCAGCTGCTCCGGCGTGTCGGTGTCGTTGTGAAGGTCGACGGTGACCTGGCGCCCCTCCTGGAGGCGCAACAGCGGCCCGGGGAAGCCCCCGTTGTAGGTGGTCGTCGAGAGGAAGCGTTGCGGACCAACCTCGATCAGGCCGGTTCCGATGCGGATGGTGTGGTCCGCGGGCGTCCGAGCGCCCATGGGCTCCGTGCCCGCGGCCGGCATTGCGCCTCGGGCCAGCCGGGGCAGCCCCGCGCCGAGCACGCCGCCGCCCGCACTCTTCAAGAACGCCCTGCGATCCATCGTGGCGTCTCTTGTGCGTCGTGCGGGCACTGCGCGCAAGGGCGGACCCGCGATCCTGGAATCGGAAACGCCGTGACTTTACGCGGGCCCGGAAGCCTGCGGAATTCCGAACACGTCGCGCAGGCGCGGGTAACGCACCTTCGGCTGATCGAGCCCGTGCAGCCCGATTCGCAGCGTGACGGTCGTGCCGTCGCCCCACGGCCACCAGAGGCCGAACGCACCGGGCCCGTCGCCGGTGCCGCCCCAGAGCAGCTGCTGGGACGCGCGCAGGCCGCCGCAGCTCTCCGCCAGCGCCTGGACGCTGGCCGGCGCGCCGCTCAACGTCTCGGCGGTCCAGGTCGTGGCGAGCGCCTCGGCATAGACGGCGCGCGCCGCGTCCGCGTTGGCGAGCGGGATCGACGAGGCGACACAGCGCAGGCGCCGGTCGTACGTCCATTCGCTGGAGGGCCAGCGCTCGCGCAGGTGCGCCAGCGCGCCGAAGACCGCTTCCCAGGCCGTGTCGCTCGTCTCGTCGGGGGGCGCCATCCCGCGATGATATCCCCGATCAGTGGGGCGTCGCCAGAAGATGGGCCTTGTAGGTGATGCCGCTACAGGCGGCGGTCCCGTCGTACTTGGCGATCAGGACCGGCGTGTCGTCGGTGCTCCAGGACCACCCGACGTAGCTCTGGGGCGGCGAGAGCCCATCGAGGTAGCTCATCACCATGGTGATGAACGAGCCGTTGTCCGACCCGCTGGTGGCGCTGCACGAGCCGTCGAGCGTGCCGCCGATCTCCGTCGCGACGATGGGGACGATGCCGGCCACCCCCCCCGCATCCATCATCAACGTGTGGCTGCTCGTGTAGTTGCTGTTCAGGTAGACGTGCCAGGAGGCGGCGATGTTGTTGGCCGGATCCGTCGGCTTGTACGTCATCCACTGCGTCAGATCGTTGGCATACTCGATCCCGGCCAGCACCACCAGGTTGTTTGCGCCCGCGTTGCGCACCGCCGTCAGCATCGACTGCATGCCGGCCACCTGATAGCCGATCCCCGTGCAGGTGCCGCCGTCGCGCCAGCAGGTCCAGGCGGCGGTCGCCTCCATGTTGTTGTCGGGATAGGGCTCGTTGAAGAGGTCGAAGATGACCTTGGGCGAACTCTTGTAGGCGGCGGCGACCTGGCCCCAGAAGGTCGGCGCGTGAGCGGCGTCCGGCATCGGCTGCTGGCCGGTCGCCTTGGCGCCGTTGTTCTCGGTCCAGTGCAGATCGAGGATTGGATAGATGTTGTTCTGCAGGAGCAGGTTGACCCAGGTCTGGATGTCGTTCTGGTAGGTGGCGCCGCCCAGCTTGACGCCGTTCAGGTTCAACCAGCAGTCCTCGTTCATCGGGATCCGGACGGCGTTCACCTTCCAGGCCTGCATCGCGGTGATGGTGGCCTGGTTGTTCCCCGAGCCGTCGGCGGGATCCCAGGGGTTGGTGGTGGTCACGCAGGAGTACTCGCCGCCCGGGCGGTTGACGCCCATCAGTCGGATCGCGGTCGCGCCGTCGTAGATCTGCGTGCCCATGACGTGAACGCCGGAGCCGCTGCCGCCGCTGCCGCCGCTCCCCGTCGCGCCGCCGGTGGCCATCGCGCCCCCGGCGCCGCCCGTTCCGGTCGTCCCGCCTGTCGCGGCGCCCCCCGTTCCGTTTCCACCCTTGCCGGAAGCGCCGCCCGCGCCGGACGTTGCGCCGCCGCTGCCGCCGGTCCCGGTCGCGCCGCCCGAGGACGTCGCGCCCCCGGTTCCCTTGACGCCACCCGACCCGCTGGCGGTGTTGCCGCCGGCGCCGGTGTTGCCGCCGGCGCCGGTGGTGCCGCCGCTGGCGGTGTTGCCGCCGGACCCGTTGCTGCCGCCCGAGGCGGTGTTGCCGCCGGTGCCATGGGCGCCGCCGGCCTGGCCGGTTCCCCCGGAGCCGTTGGTGCCGCCCGAGGCGGACGACCCACCCGCTCCACCGGTGGTCGACGAGGAGTTGCCGGCGCAGGCGCTCAGAGTGAGGCTGACCACCAGCAACCTGCAGAGAACGAGGGCCTTACGTTTGATCATGGTTTGCCTCAAGCCAAATCAAGAGAGACCAAGCGAGTAATTCAAAAGGGATTTCCAGAGCATCAGAGGGACGCACCCACCTCCGATCTTCACGGAATCGGCGCCCGGCCCGTGATCCCCGTTGTTGACTGAACGCCGCCGTTCCGGGTACAAAATGAGCGCGGGGCAGCATGGCCCGTCCAACGGACCGGCGGCGAAGGAGACGGCACGATGACCAGGCCTGGCGAGGCTCGGAAGTGGCTGGGGAAACTCGGCGTGGTGGGGATCGTTTCGGCCGCGATGGTCATGATCCCGATGTTCGAGCACCCGGCCGCGGCGCAGCAGACCTGGGAGCCCCCCGCGCAGCAGCAGTGGTCGGCTCCCGCTCAGGGCGCCCCCGTCTACGCGCCGCGACCTCCGGTCGACACCGCGCGCGCCGTCATGGAGGCGACGCAGGACGCCCAGGCCGACAACAACGCCGTTCTCTGGTTCTTCGCCGGCTGCCTCCTGGGGCTCATCGGCGTCATCATCGCCGCGGTGGCGGATCCCTCACCACCGGCGGCGCGCATGATGGGCAAGTCGCCCGAGTACCTGGCCGTCTACACGAACACCTACCGATCGGTCGGGCACTCGGCCCAGCTCCACTCGGCGCTCTGGGGCCTGGGGACGGTCGTCATCCTCTACGTGGTCCTCATCATCATCATCGTCCACGACGCGAACACCGCCTCCCAGGGCAGCTACTTCATCCTGAGGCAGTGAGGGCGAGCGGCCGCCGATGGGAATGGGGGCGGCGGCCGTCGCCGTTTGGTCGGCAGTCCTCGCCGTGGCGGCCCCGGCGCCGGGCGCGCGATCGATCTCGCTCCGGGCCAGCTTCGTCCTGAAGACGATCGACGCGCAGGGGACCGACGTCGTGTCCGGTGCGGTCAACTTCGTGCCGGGCGGCGAGGTCTGCGTGGCGGTCAAGAGCCCGAACGTCCAGGAGATGCACCTGACGCCGCGCGAGCTGACCATCTACTACCCGGACCGCGACCTGGCGTTCGTGGCGCACTTCGAGCCGCCCCAGCCGCCGCCCATGCTCGACGCGCTGGCGGCGGGGATCGTCGATCCGGCCAGCACGCTTCCCCCCGACTCCAAGCTCATCGAGCGGAAGCGTGACAAGGGGAACCTCGTGACCCGCTGGCGCGCCGTGGATGCGGCGGGCAAGGCGATCGGCGAGATGCGGGCGGTCGAGTCGCGCGCGGGCGCGCTCTCCCTCGAGCTCCTCGATCCGTCGGGCAAGCCGCAGCGGCGGTTCACCTTCGGCGATCGCGTCACGGTCGGCGCCCACAGCGTGCCGCGCTCGATCGTGGCCGACTACTTCGCCGCCGGCGGGGTGCAGAAGCGTGAGGAGCAGTGGTCGCTCGCCGACGTGGCCCCGCTCGACCCGCGACGCCCGCTCACGATCGGCTGCGCCCGGCTGCGCCCGCAGACGAAGATCCAGGCGCTGTCGTGGTGAGAGCTGCGCGCCTGCGCCAGGTCGAAGTTTTACTCGGGTGCGCGCTCCTGGCCGCCGTGTTGGTGGCGGTGCCCGAGCGGGCGGCGGCGGACGAGGAGTCGCCGCACCTCTGGGAGCCCGATCAGGCGGTCGCCTTCCTGCTCGGGGCGCCGCGGGCCGCGCGCGCGGACGACGCAGACGCCGCGCGGCCGTGGAATGGCGCGCTCGCAACCGGGATCACCCGGACGCTGTTCGGAACCTATCGGCTGGTGCTGTCGTCGCAGGATCTGCCGGTGTTCGGCTTCAGCCCTTCGTGCTCACGCTTCGCCGAGCGCGTGATCGGACGGTGCGGTTTCGTCCAGGGCGCGCTGCTGTCGCTCGATCGGCTCCTGCGCGATCACCCGCTGGCGCTCCCCTTCTACCCGCGCGCCGGCGAGGGGCACCTGCTGAAGGACGATCCGGAGCGCTATTGCTCGACGGCCTCCGAGTGAACGGCGCGCTCCCCGGCGTGCGACGAGGGTGGGGCGCTGTCCTCGGGGCGCTGCTCTTGATCGGTCTCGGCGGCGGCGAGGCCCGCGCCGAGGCGGCGGCTGCTGCCCCATCTGGGCCGGCTGCCGCGACCATGGCCCCGGCGTCCGCCGGCGCGTCCGAGCCCGGGACGCCGTCGTATCTCGAGCTCGCCGAGCGGCTGCGCTCCGTCGGCAGCTTCAGCGAGTGCGCGGTCGAGGCGCTCCGCTTCGCCTACGATCACCCGGCCGAGCGGGCGCGCGGGTTCGAGCGCGCGGCGCTCTGCCTGTCGCTGGCCGGCCGGCACGACGACGCCCGCCGGTTGATGCTGGCGCTGCCCTCCGAGGGGGGCGCGCTGGACGGGCCGGGCCGGCTGCGGATCTGCCTGGCCGAGGTGTTCCTGTTGGAGCTCGGCGTGCCGGCCTGCCCGTCGCTCGAGAGGGGGGCGCCGCCCGATCGGTTTCACGCCCTCGACCTCGAGACGCTGCGGATGCGGACCATCCGGGAGCGCCGCTGGGACGACGCCCGCCAGCAGCTGGCCGCGGCGCCGGCACCCGCGCCGCCCGATCCGACGGCGTCGGCCTGGCGCGAGCAGGATCGCCAGCTCATTCGCCGCCACGACGCGCTGCCGAGGAAGTCGCCGGTGCTCGCCGCCGCGCTGTCGATGGTCGTGCCGGGGCTGGGGCGCGTCTACATCGGCCGCTGGCCCGACGGCCTCATGAGCTTTCTCCTGATCGGGACCACGGCCTTCCTGGCCGGGCAGGGTTTTTACGCCGAGGGAGAAGGGTCGGTGCGCGGCTGGATCCTGGGCGGCGTCGCCGGATTGCTCTACGCCGGCAACGTCTACGGGTCGGCCGTCGGCGCCGTGGTGCAGCGGCGCGACGAGGAGGCCGCGCTCATGCAGGAGGTGGATCGTGCCTATGGGCGGCGGCTGGATCCCTGACCGCCTCCGCCGGGCCTGCGCGCTCCTCGGGGCCTTGACGGCCCTCGGGGCGGCGCACGGCGCGTTCGCTGCGGAGCCGGCCAAGCCGGATCGCTTCGTCGGCGATCTGCTCCGGCTCGGCCTCGGTGACGAGGCGGGGATCGAGGCCCGCCGGCTGCTGTTGGAGAACGGTCCGCAGGCGCTGGCGCCCGAGACCACCTACCGGGTGGGCCTGGCGCTGGCCGTCTCGGGCAAGCCCGAGCAGGCGGTGCCGTTCCTCGAGCAGGCGGCCGCCGGCACCACCGATCCCACCCGGGCCGACCAGATCGATCTGACGACCGGCGTGGTGCTCCTGCGGGCGCGATCTTTCCCGCACGCCCTGCACGTGTTCGCGCGGGTCGAGGCGTTCGGCGCCGACGAAGCGACGCGCGTCTTCGCCACCCGCCTGCGCTGCGTGGCCGAGGTGCTCGCCCACGACGGCGCCGCGGCCCGCGCCTGCATCGCCGGGCTGCCGGGCGGGGTGGGGCCGCCCGGAGGCGAGCTGAACGAGCTGGTTCGGACGATTGAAATCGACGTTCACGCCCGCGCGATCGTGGGAGGAGTCTTGTCGGCCGTCGTGCCGGGGCTGGGCCAGCTGACTGCCGGGAACCCCGGCGACGCGGCCTTGGCGCTGCTGGTCAACGGCGGGTTCGCCACCGCCATTTACTTCCTGCTCGCTGACGGCGCCATCGCGGACGCCGCGCTGGTCGGGCTGGGGCTCGGGCTGCGCTACTACGTCGGCAACATCAACAACGGCGCGGAGGCGTGGCGGGCCGCCGCCGAAGAAAAACGCGAGCGGGCGTCGGCCCGGCTGATCCGGCTCCTGGGGCCCGCGCCATGAGGCCCAGCTGCGAACATTTCGGCCCTGTCGGCGGTCCCGTGCCGTGGACGCGGTCGAGGCGCTAACATCGGCCCGTGCGTTCGCCGCCCGTGGAGCCCCACGTCGATCTCTATGTCGTCCTCGGCGTGGCGCGCGCCGCCACCGGGGCCGAGATCCGCCGCGCATACCGGCAGCTGGCGCTGCAGTACCACCCCGACCGCGCCGGGGCGGCCAGCGCGGAGACCTTCGCCCGCATCGCCGAGGCGTACCGGATGCTGTCGGATCCGACGGCGCGGACCGCGTACGACGCGCACCTGTTTGCTCGGGAATCGCAGGGCGCCTTCGTGCCGGGCCGGACGCCCTCCGACGGACGCGCGTGGAACGTCTCGGCGGTCGGGTGGCACGCCTCCTGGCGCCGTCCCATCCCCAACCTGGTCGCGCGCCTCTCGGGGCCGCTGCCGGAGCTGACCGCCTCGGGCGCGGCGCGCCTCGACGCCGACGGCGTGCTCGAGCTGATGCTGACGGCGGCGGAGGCGGCGCGCGGCGGGACCGCGGTGGTGGCCCTGCCGCTCGCGGTCCTCTGCCCCACCTGCGGCGGCGTGGCCAGCCCGCGCGGTGTCTGGTGCCGCCGCTGCGAGTACGCCGGTCAGGTGACCGAGACCGTCGAGATCGAGGTGCCGTTCCCGCGCGCGGTCAGCGACGGCGTGGTGGTGACCGCGACGCTGCGGCAGGCGGGCCTCGCGCCGCAGCGCGCGCGTCTCAAGGTGGGGAAGGGCTGGGGCTGAGCGCGTGAAGATCCTCCTGCTCACGGCGCCGATGGTCCAGCTCAACACGCCGTACCCGGCGACCGCCTACCTGGCCGGGTTCCTGCGCCTCCACGCCGCGGAGCTGGGCCTCGAGATCACCCAGGCCGATCCCGCGCTGGAGCTGTTCCTGCGGCTGTTCTCGCGCGAGGGGCTCGGGCGGGTCAAAGCCGCGCTCGGGGGGCGGGGCTCGGCGGCGGTGGCGTCTTTCGCGGCGAACGCCGGCCGATACGCCGCGACGGTCGACGCGGTGGTCGGCTTTCTGCAGGGGCGCGCGCCGGGGCTCGCCGCCCGCATCGTTCGTCGCAAGTTTCTCCCCGAAGGGCCGCGGTTCGCGCCGCTGGCGGCCGCGTTGCGCGAAGGTGACGCGGCGGACGCGCCGCTCGCCGCCGCCTACCGCGAGCTGTCCGCCGCGGATCGGGCCAAGCACCTCTGCAGCCTCTACGTCGACGACGTCGCCGACGCGATCCGCGACGGGATCGACCCGCGGTTCGAGCTGTCCCGCTACGCCGAGAAGCTGGCCGAGAGCGCCGCCAGCTTCGATCCCTTGGCCGCGGCGCTCGACGGGCCGCCCACGCTGGTCGACGAGCTCACCGACACGATCGGCCGCGAGCTGGCGGCGCGGCACCGTCCCGACGTCGTGGGGGTGAGCGCGCCGTTTCCCGGCAACGTCTACGGCGCGTTCCGGCTGGCGCGTGCCATCCGCAGCGCCCGTCCGTCCGCCCGGCTGGTCCTGGGCGGCGGCTACGTCAACACCGAGCTGCGCGAGCTGCGCGAGCCGCGCGTGTTCGACAGCTTCGACTACCTGACCCTCGACGACGGCGAGCGGCCGCTCCTGAGCCTGCTCCGCCATCTCGGCGCGGGCGGCGCCCCGGGCGGTCCGCTCCACCGCACGTTCGTCCGCGAGAACGGGCGGGTGGTGCTCAAGATCGATCCGACCGCGGGCGACGTGCCGCCGGCCGAGACCGGCACGCCGACCTACGCCGGGCTGCCGCTCGACCGCTACGTCTCGCTGTTCGAGATGCTGAACCCGATGCACCGCCTCTGGTCGGACGGGCGCTGGAACAAGCTGACGCTGGCTCGCGGCTGCTACTGGAAGAAGTGCACCTTCTGCGACATCTCGCTGCCCTACATCGGAAACTACGAGACCAGCTCGGCCGATCTGATCGTCGACCGCGTGGTCGAGCTGGTGGAGGAGACCGGCGAGACCGGCTTTCACTTCGTCGACGAGGCGGCGCCGCCCGCCCTGCTGCGCGCGATCTCACAGCGCCTGCTCGAGCGCGGCGTCCGGATCAGCTGGTGGGGCAACATCCGGTTCGAAAAGACGTTCACGCCCGCGCTCTGCGACCTCATGGCGAAGGCCGGCTGCATCGCGGTCACCGGCGGCCTGGAGGTCGCCTCCAACCGGTTGCTGGCGCTCATGCAGAAAGGGGTCACCGTCGAGCAGGTGGCGCGGGTGACCCGCGCCTTCACCGACGCGGGCGTGATGGTGCACGCCTACCTCATGTACGGGTTTCCAACCGAGACCGAGCAGGAGACCGTTGACGCGCTCGAGCGGGTGCGGCAGCTGTTCGACGCGGGCTGCATCCAGTCCGCCTTCTGGCACCGCTTCGCGGCCACCGTCCACAGCCCCATCGGCGCGAGCCCCCGCAAGTACGGGATCCGCGTCCTGCGCGCGCGGGCGCCGTTCGCGCGCAACGAGCTGCCGTTCGTGGACCCCACCGGCACCGATCACGACTTCCTGGGCGAGGGGCTGCGCAAGGCTCTCTACAACTACATGCACGGGGTGGGGCTGGATCTCGACGTCCGTTCCTGGTTTTCTTCGGATGCTTCTTGGCCCCACCGCGGGAGCCGCCGCGCGCGGCGCCAGGTCCCAGCCGCGCAGGTCCCCGCCGATCTCATCGCCAGGGCGCTCGCCTCCTGACCCATGCCGATCAAACCCTGGTTTCCGACCCTCATCTACGACGCAGCGTTGATGTCGCGCGGCGGCGCGGCGCTCACCCGCGGGCTGCTGGCGGACTGCCACAAGATCCGCGCCCACGATCGGGCCGGCCAGCGCTGGTGCGCCAAGAACTACCCGGCCGGCTACACGTCGTACGGGACGATGACCAACCTGCACAAGACCTTCTCCACCTTCATCGAGCTGGAGACGGAGCTCCGCCGGCACGTCTACCGGTTCGCGCGCCGCCTGGACATGAACCTGCAAGGCGCCCGGCTGCAGATGACCGACTGCTGGGTCAACGTGATGTCACGGCACGCGGTCCACCCGCTGCACCTCCACCCGCTGGCGGTCGTCAGCGGCACCTACTACGTGGCCACCCCGCGCGGCTGCTCGCGCCTCCGGTTCGAGGACCCGCGGCTCGACAAGCTGATGGGCGCGCCGCCCAAGCGCCCCGACTGCCGTCCGGACAACCGGCAGCAGGTCACCTACGACGTCGCGGCCGGCCGGCTCATCCTGTTCGAGAGCTGGCTCCGCCACGAGGTCGCCTCCAACCCCACCCGTGGCGAGCGCGTCAGCATCAGCTTCAACTACAACTGGGTCTGACCTGCGTTCGAGCAGTGCTCCACGATGAGCTGTCCGGGCGGGACGCACTGCACGCTGTCTGGAAACTGTACGGCTGCCTGTCGACCCGACTCGCTCGCCCCCAGATGGGCGAGCGAGTCGGCGCGGCGGCCTAGGTGGCCGACGTTTCGTAGAACAGGGTGATTGTCAGGCAGTGGAACTCGGCGTCGGAGCTCTGCGTGACCGTCTTGTCGACGACGCGGAACTGCGGGTTCTCCACCAACCATCTCGTCACGTTCTCGCCGAGCACTTCGCGATCTCTCGCCTTCGTCGCCGAGAACACCTTCACGCCTCTCATCATGGTTCGATCAACTTGCAAGCTGTGTACTCAATTCCACTCAGCCGTGAAAGAGGAATTTTCCAGCTCCTGCGCGCCGAGTCCACCGACAAATGCCTCGTGGCCACGAAATATCGAGGCTCGGCCCACGGTGGTTCGTGGGTCAAGAGGTCGAGCCAGTGGGGTGGTTGGTCCGGCAGCGCCCATCCGCATCCGCGCGGCCGACCGTGGCCTCGAGCGCGCCGACCGCTGCCTGGTCGAGGGCCAACCCGACATGAACGATCGTGCCCTCGCCGTCGATCACCAGGGTGGTCGGCACGCGGCTCTGCCGGAGGGTGTCCGCCAGGTGAAAGCCTTCATCCACGACCTGCGGGTAGGCGAGCCCTCGCTGACGCACGAAGGCCGCCGTGTGGGCCGCGTCCTCGCCGACCGCCACGCCGACGACCACCGCGCACCCGGCCAGCCGGCGCGACAACCGGTCGAGATCCGGGAGCTCGGTCTTGCAGCGCTCGCACCAGGGCGCCCAGAGGTTGACGAGCGCCGGCCGTCCCGCCAGCACCTTGGCCAACGTCACGGGGTGGCTGTCGAGATCGGCGAGCGGCACGTCTCGCCAGGAAGGGCCCGCCGCGGCCGACGCGCCCGGCGTGGTCGGCCGCGCCCCGGCGGGCGCGGTGGTCCTGCAGCCGACCAACGCCGCAGCGAGCGTCGCCAGGGCGACGACTCCTGCGGGCCCGCGGCCGGATCGATTCATTGCTCCCATCCTAGCGCGCCGCTGATGAAGTCGACGTGCAGATTGTTTGTCCGGACGTAGTGCTCGCCGGTGAGCCCGAAATAGAGCCGGTGTCCCTGGTGGCCGATGGGCTGGTCCCAGCGCGCGCCCGCCGACACCGCGGTGGCGTGCAGCGCGGCCAGATCGCTGTCCGAGGTCCGGTATCCCGCGGCGGCGGGATCGAAGGCGATGGCGAAGAAGTCGACGGCGGTCTGCTGGTGATAGCGCCCGCCCACCTCCAGCGTGAGCCGGCCCAGGCGCTGCGAGAGCGCGGCGTCGACCGTCTCGGCCGTCGAGCCCCAGCTGTCCGCGTAGAACCGCAGGCCGAGCTTGAGGGCGCCCTGCCAGGGGAGCCATTGCAAGATGCGCCCGGAGACGGCGTGGCGGAGGCGCCGCCGCGGGACCACCTCGGCGCCCCGCGTTCCATCGGCCAGGGGGACGCTCTGCCAGGTGTTGCTCAGCGTGCCGCTCTGGACCGTGAAGCCGTAGCCGAGGAGCGCCACCGTGGTGGGGGTCAGGAGCTGGGTGACGCCGAGGTTCGCGTTGGACGTGCCCCGCACGTTGCGCCCGAAGCGCTTGCCGTCGATGGTGAAGTTGTCGAACCAGTCGACCAGTTGATAGAAGCTGCCGGACACGACGGTGTTGTCGTCGGCAAACGAATGGCTATAGAGGGCGCCCAGCCCCCACGACTCGAGCGGCTCCTCGAGGTGGTAGACGGCGTGCAGGCCGAGGTTGGTCGTGCGGCTCCAGGCGTACGTCGAGTCGGTGTCGATCTGCTCGGCCTCGTTGATCCGCGACGGCGAGCTGATGACGTCGACCGGCGTGCCGACCGGCAGGCCGAAGAGCTTGTGGTTCGGCGACGCCGCGGTGATGATGTCGACGGAGACCGCCACCCGTTCGACCAGCCGGTCGCCCAGCGCGGCGACCACCTCGCTCTGCGGTTCGGCGATGGTGGTCTGCTCCGAGCCCGGACCGGCCGCCGGGCCGGCCGCCGACTGATAGCCGAGGCCATCCTGATCGAAGTAGGTGAACCGCGCGGCGACCGACTCGATCCGGTAGACCGGGGCCCTGACGGGGGCGGGCTCGGGGTCAGGCGGCGGCGCCAAAAACGGACCCCCCACGGTCTCGGCGCGCGCGGCCGACGGGGCGAGCAGCAGCAGCACCGCCGCGCCTACTGGCAGCCGCATCCGCCCCCGGCCGGCGCCGCGTCGCCGCCTCCGGCGGACTCGCGCGACGTGTAGAG
>DASYEX010000103.1:0-7573 GCA_036498765.1 Polyangia bacterium | reverse complement strand
CGTTTGTTCCACCGCCTCCGCCGCCAGCGTGTCCGGCTGCACCACCACCGGCGCCTGCTGTTGCGCCGGCGCTACCACCAGCGGCGCCGGCGGCGGCTCCGCCCCCTCCGCCCGCGCCGGCCTTGCCCCCTGCGCCAGCTCCAGCTTTCCCGCCTTGGCCACCTGCCCCTCCGTCTTTCGATGAGTTGTTGTCTCCGCCGCAGCCGAGAAAACCAACACATGCAAGAGTCGCTACGACACCAAACAGCCGAAAGGATGCGCGCATTTTCCAGTCCCTCCAGAAAGCTACCGACCTAGGACGGTCGTAAGCGTAGGCGAGGTCGCAGTCTTTCGCTAGAGGTTTGCACCGCAGGCTCCGGGCCCCGTGTCGCTCGGGCGGATCGCACAGTCGGTCCAGGACGGTTGATAGGCGATCAGAGGTCAACGTCTCTGGTCGAGCTCGATCTCTCTCGAGATCGAAAACCCGGAAATGGACGGCAACCGCCGGAAGACCAACCCTGCTCGGACGACTGACTGGCCGGGAACGAGTCCCGCGAGCGACGCCAGCGAGTCTTCGCGCTCCCGATGGTTGTAGTCGGGCGTTCCCAGGAGGGCATCGGCCGTCACCGTCGTCAGGTAACCGAAGTGGTTCACGGCACCGTCATGGATGAAGCCGAAAAGCTCACGATCGACCCGCCCGTCGAGCGATCTGACCGTGATGCGATCATCGACCTCGTACCTCAGTTGAACCGCTTCGAGCGCAACCACGAGCGGAGGGGCGTGGGACGAATTCAATCTGCGCAGAAGATCATCTGTCCGCGCCCGGCGCCTGCCCGGTGCGCCCATCGCGGTCGCCAGCAGTTGCTGTGAATAGTGACGTCGCCGATAGGAGAGCTCGACGACGTTCGTGATGATGAACACAGCAACCCCGACTGCGACGATGGACCGCCGATAGGGCCGCCGTTGGCGCCAGACCCCTCGCGTTCCTCGAACCGCGTACAGGGCGAGGATGGGCATCAGGAAAATCACATACCTCGCCAACTGCGCCGCGCCGGAGACCAACGTGTAGAGAAGGAAGAAGGTGGCGAAGACGCAGATCAAGAAGGTGTCGAGTCCGGAACGTTCCTTTGACGTGATCCGCGCGCCTATCGCTGCGCTGAGGGTCAACGGAAGGTAGAGAAGCAATCGTTCGGCGAACGCGGGGTCGATACGCAGCGGCCCGAGCAGCAGGGACCGTTTCATCGCCAGGACCCCACGCGACAGGATCGAGGTGGCGACGATGTCTCCAGTCGACAGGTACTGAAACGCAAGGCTGGTGAGCGCCAACGCGGCTGCGACGGCAAACCCGGTGAACGCGACGGTTGTGGTCGGTCGGACGCGCTTCCAGCGCAAGAAATGGGCTAGCGCCAGTACTACGAATCCCTCGGGTCGGAGCCAGCAGGCAATTCCCAGAAGGCTCGCGAGCGCGACCTCCCGGCGGAGCACAGTCGCTCCAGATTGAGTGTCCACGCCCGCCGGCTCGAACCATCGCCACGCGCTCGCGCGATCGAGCCAAAGCCAGACCGCCGCCGCGAAGAGTCCGTTCTCCATTCCGACGTTGGCGTTGTAGACCGAACCGGGAATGAGCGCGGCGGTGACGGCCGCGGCCGAAGGCAGCCAACGGCCGCGATCACCTTCCGCCGACAGGCGCCTGGCCGCGACGCGATAGACGAGCCAACAGAGCAGGTACCAGGCGCCCAGGCCAAGGACCTTGAGCGCGACGGGAACCCAGCGCGCCGGCATCAAACGAAACAGCGCAGCGCCGATCATCATATAGCCTGGGCTCGTCTCGCCGGAGACACGCTGGCCGGGGTTGAACTCGTAGAAACGCCCATGCGCAGCGTTCTCCGCAAATACCAGATGAACCTGCGCGTCGCCCGCGAACGATCCCACGAACAGGAACGGTTCCAGCACCACGATCGACACCGCCAAAATTGCGGCCATGCGCTCCAGCCGAGGGGTCACGACGAGCCTATCCTCTCGTGCTGGGGTCGCCCGTGCAAAGACTCCCGGCCGTCTCATAGCGAGCGTGGGCCCCGCACCACTTTCGACCCTCGGGCCCCTCCCGACGAGAAGCTCTCGTTCGGGAGGACGGAATGGCCCCAGCCTCCGCGACGGTGCGACGGCCCACGCTCATTTTTTGGAACGCGCACCGGGCGAGGCCTCGCCTTCCTCGACCATCCTTTATCCCCGAGCGGCTCCGCCGGGTGCTGCGTTTTTCTGATCTGGACACTACCCGGGTCCGCGTCGAGGGGAGGTTAACTCTTCGTCACGATCGGGTTGCCCTGCGGCCGCGGGACCGGCTCCCGTCGATGCCCGTGCGCGTGCCCGGTCGCGCGCGAGGGCGTCTGAACTACGCTATTCTGGAGGGGTGGAGGCTCGCGGGGGAGTCGATCTCGTCGGGCTGGCTGCGATTGCCGGCCAGCACCCGTCCGCGCGGCTGGTCGTGCTGTTTGGTTCGGTGGCGCGCGGGACGCCGTTTGCCTGGAGTGACGCCGACGTGGGCGTGCTGGGCGGGACGTGGTTGGAGCGGCTGAAGCTGGGGGCTGCTCTCGGCGCATCTATCGGACGGGAGGCGCATGTGGTCGACCTGGAACGCGCGCCGGAGGCGCTGCGCCAGGAAATCGCCCGCCAGGGCTTACTGGTTCGGGAGGCGGTCCCGGGGACGTGGTCGGACTACCGCGCGCAGTCGTTCGTGCGGTGGTTCGATCTCGCTCCTCTGCGGCGACGGTGCGCGGAGGGGGTGCGGCGGCGGCTGCGCCAGGAGGCGCGCCGTGGGTGAGATCCTCTTGCGCAAGCTGCTCGCCTGCCGGGATCGAATCGGGCGTGTGCGCGCGGCGCTTCCGGCCGAGCCGCGCGAGATCCTGACCGATGAGCGGCTCGAGGCGTTCATCTCCTTCAACCTGTTCTTGCTGGTGCAGGACGCGGTCGATCTGGCCGCTCACCTCATCGCCGAGCAAGGACTCGGCGTCCCCGATTCGCACCGGGGCGCGTTCGAGATCCTGGCCGCGAAGGGGCTCCTGTCTCACGAGGTGGCCGAAGGGATGGGGGCCATGTCCTCGTTGCGGAATCGCATCGCCCACGCGTACGGTGATCTCGACCCGGTCCGCATGGTCCGCGAGGCCCCCGCCGGCCTGGAGATCGTCGCGCGCTTCGTCGACGAGCTCTCGGCCCGCGCCTGATCTCGCTGTCGGCGTCGTGGTAACGCGCTCATCCGAGCCACGCCTGCCAGACCTCCGGCACGTACCCCACGGTCGCGCGTCCCTCGCATCGCACGATTGGCGTTCGCAGGAGCAGCGGATCGTCGACCAGAGCCTGCTCGATTCGCGGGCCGGTCGGCGCCGCGTATTTGAGGCCTTTGTCGACGTACCGCTGCCCTTCGCGGTTGATCAGCGCCTCGAAGCCACCGACGCGCGCGGCGACGTTGCGCAGCTCGCCCGGCGACATCGACTTTTGCGCGAGATCGACGACGTGAAGCTGTACCCGCCGCTCCTTGAACCAGCGCTCGGCCTTGCGGGTCTCGGAGCACTTCTTGGTGCCGAAAAGCTGGACGGTCACCGCGGCGAGCCTACCCGCAACCGAAGACTGGCGTGGCCGATACCGTCGCCATGGAACGGATGCGGAAGAAGGAGTTGTTGTACAGCCATGGCGGCGAATTCCTTCGCGAGCTGGCGGTTCTGGTGATGGTCTTCGGCAACTTGGATTCAATGATCCAAAAGGAGATTCGGAGCCCGCCCGCTTGGGTGCTAGGATCCTGCCTCGTGGCGGGCATCGCGTTCGCGCTGGGGCATCGGTTCCGGATCGAGGCGGAGGAACTGACGGAGGATAAAGAATGAGCGTTGGTGAGTTGAACCTGATCGTGATTGGCCTGCTCTGTGTCGTCGGGTTCATCGTCGTCGGAGTAGACTCCCGCCGTCGGAAGCGCAGGCTCCGTCGAAGCGACCATGTAGAGAACGCCTCGCGCTAACCCGCGCCCTACGCCACGCGCTTGCGGCGGAGCTTCTCGACCAGCGTCGTGCGGTTCAGGCCCAGAAGCTCGGCGGCGCGGTTCTTGTTGCCGCCGGTGCGCTCGAGCGCCTCGCCGATCATCCGGTCCTCGACCGCCTCCAGCATCGCCCGCAGGTCGGTGCCGTCCTGGGGGAGGCCGGGGATCGGGCTCCCCTTCTCGGGCGTGAGGGCGCGCGGCGTGCGCACGGCGGCGGGGAGGTCGGCCATGCCGATGGTCCCCTTGCCCTTCACCACCACCAGGCGCTCGACGACGTTCTCCAGCTCGCGGATGTTGCCGGGCCACTGGTAGGCCTCCAGGGCCTCCAGGGCCTGGGGCTCGAAGCCGGTGACGTTCCGCTTGTGGCGCTCGTTCGAGCGGCCGAGGAAGTGCTCGCAGAGGTGGGCGATGTCGCTCGGTCGCTCGCGCAGGGCCGGCAGCTCGAGGGGGATGACGTTGAGGCGCCAGTAGAGATCGGCGCGGAACCTTCCGGCGGCCACCTCGCGCTCGAGGTTTCGGTTGGTCGCCGCCAGGATGCGGACGTCGATCTGCGTCGGCGTCTCCTCGCCGACAGGGTAGAGCTCGCCGTCCTGGATCAGGCGCAAGAGCTTGGCCTGTACCCCCTGCTCCATCTCGCCGATCTCGTCGAGGAAGATGGTCCCGCGATCGGCCTGCGCGAAGCGCCCCACGCGCGACGTGGTCGCGCCGGTGAACGCGCCCCTGGTGTGGCCGAACAGCTCGGACTCGACCAGGTTGGCCGGGATGGCCGCGCAGTTCACCGGCACGAACGGCTTGTTCTTGCGCCCGGAGCCGGCGTGCAGCGAGCGCGCGACCAGCTCCTTGCCGGTCCCCGACGCGCCGGTGATGAGGACGGTACAGCCGGTGTCGGCCACCTGCGCGATGAGACCCAGCGCGGGCAGCATCGACGGATCGTTCCCCAGGAGCCACGGCGCGTACTTGTCGCGCCAGGCGATCGCGTCGGGCTCGGGCTCGGGCGGCAGCGGCTTGAGCAGCGCGGCGACGGCGTCCTCCAGCGTGCGCGTCTCGAAGGGCTTGATCAGGAAGTCGCGCGCGCCGGCGTGCATGGCGCGTACGGCATCCGGGATCTCGGCGCTGCCGCTCATGGCGATGACCGGCGTTCCGGGCGCGTGCAGGCGGGCGGCGGCCAGGATGTCGAAGCCGCTCACCTCGGGCATCCTGATGTCGGTCAGGATCAGGTCGAACCGCTCCTTGCGCAGGGTGACCAGGCCGGCCTCGCCGTTCTGCGTGACAACTTCATGACCGGCGGCGCGCAGGATGCGGCCCAAGCTTCGGCAGAGGGTCTCTTCGTCGTCGCAAAGGAGGATTCGGCCCATGGTGGTCGCTGCGAAAGCCCACTCAAGTTTCGCACGGCCCAACCGATTTGAGCGAGCTTTTTTTTTGGATGATACCCTACAGATTGCTACCTGGAGTTCTATCGGGGTGTCGGTAGGACGGGCACTTCTCGACGGCGGAGAAGACGCGTTGGGTTGATGGTGTCAGACGGCTGGCGGACACCGCCGGGCTTGATTGTGCTGCGTGGCCGGTCTAAACCGTGCGGATGAAGGAGCCCGCGCGCACGCTCATCGGTGAGATCGAGCGGGTCGTCTCGGCGCTGCCCGACGCGGTCCTCTACCGGGGCGCGGCTCCGGACGGGTTGGTTCGCTTCCAGGCGGTCATGGGCGTGGCGCCGCCGCCCGGGCTGGCCGCCCTGCTGGCCGCCCACGACGGCGGAGTGCTGGGGCCCGAGACCCGCCTCCTGACGATGGACGAGGCCGCGGCCCGGGTGACCGGCGCGCGGCGGACGCCGGGGATCTCGGCCTGGCCGGCGGGGCTGTGGCCGATCGTCGACCGCGCCGGGAGGCGCTACGCGCTCGACGCCGAGGAGGCGAACGGCGATGGCGAGTGGCCGGTGGTCGAGGTGACCGAGCAAGGGGTCGACCGAGTGGGCACCTCTTGCCTGCGCTTCCTGCACGTCCT
Source organism: Polyangia bacterium (assembly GCA_036498765.1). GTDB lineage: Bacteria > Myxococcota_A > Polyangia > Fen-1088 > Fen-1088 > JADGRB01. The sequence goes on along the minus strand of DASYEX010000103.1, from coordinate 1,572 downwards.
CTGCGCCGAGCTGGCCGCGGTGGGGGTTCCGGGCGAGTCGGCGATCGCGCTCTGCGAGGCGCGCTGCCACCGCGATCCGGGGCTGGCCGATCACTGGCTCGACTTCGCCGAGCTGCTCGAGCCGGAAGGGCGCGGCGCGGAGATCGACGCGACGCTGGCGGCGGCGCTGCGGGCGGCGACGCCGCCCACGCCGGCGCTCATGCTGGCGATCGGGATGCGGGCGGTGCGCGCGGGCAATGATGACGGCGCGCTGCGCGCCTTCAGCGACGCGATCGCGCTCGAGCCGGTGGGGGCGCGCGACGACGACGCGCGGCTCGACGCGGCGGCGCTGGTCTCGGTGCTGGCGGCCGATCGCAGCGACCGGGCGGCGGTGGCCGCGGCGCGCGCGCTGCTGGGCGAGGCGACGGCGGCGACCGCGGCGTTCTGGCGCGGCGAGGCGCTGGCGGCGCTGGCCGAGCCCACGGAGGCAGGCGACGGTCCCGCCACCTTCGAGGGCCCGATATCGAATGTGGGTGCCCTGGCGATCCGGGTGGTCGGCGCGCTCGAGCCGCAAGATCGCGATCTGCCGAAGCTGCGCGCGGCGACCCCGGCGATGCGGCAGGGGCTGGCACGGCTGCAGGCCGCGCGCGAAGAGCTGGAGGCGGGGCGGGCCGACGCGGCGGCGCGCGACGCGCGGGCCATCGCGGCGACGCCCGAGCTGGCCGAGCTGGGCGCCGCCCAGGCGTTCCTGGCCGAGGCGCTCAACGCGGCGCACGCCCCCGACGCGGCCGCGGTCGCTCAGCGCGCCATCGAATTGAACCCCGCGCTCGTGGACGGATGGCGCGAGCTCGGCGACGGCGAGCTCGAGGCGGGCCGGCTCAAGGAGGCGGAGGCCGCCTTTCGCCAAGTGGTCGCCATGGACGCCACCTACGGGCTCGGGTACGCCAAGCTGGCGCAGGTGCTGCTCGAGCAGGGGCGGACACTGGAGGCGCTGGAGGCGATCGGCGAGGCGGGGAGCCGGGGCGGCGATCCGTTCTTCCTCGCAGCCATCCGCGGCGACATCTACGCCGAGATGGAGCGCCACAGCGAGGCCGCCGAGTCGTACGACCACGCGCTGAAGGTCGAGCCCGACGACCACTGGGCGCTGCACCAGGCCGCCGTCGAGCACGGCTACGCCGGCCACACCGCGCGCGCCGCCGAGCTGTTCGAGGCGGCGCTGAAGAACGATCGCGACGGCTGCCACCAGACGCTGGTCGACTACGGCGACCACCTGCGCCGCATCGGCCGCATCGGCGACGCGGTCAAGCTGTACCGCCGCGCCGTCGCCGCCGTCCCGGGCGACCCCGAGTGGAAGCAGACGCTGCGCGAAGCCGAGCGCGAGCTGCTGGCCGCGCCGAACTGACGCGCGACCGCGGCGCGGCAAGGGCCGGCGGCGCCATCTCATCTCGCGAGGTGGAGTTGTGGCACCATGCCTGCATGGGCGAGGCGGTAAGCGTCCGAAGATCGATCACGAGCTCGATGGTGTGCTGGCTCGTGGTGGCGTCGCTCGCGGCTTGCGGCGGCGGCTCGAAGGCGGGCAGCGACGCGGGGCTG
>DASYEX010000102.1:0-2855 GCA_036498765.1 Polyangia bacterium | reverse complement strand
GACCACAACTTCGTCGTCGGCAAGACGCCGGGCCAGATGCGCACGGTCGCCCGCCTCTACGACCCGCGCTCGGGGCGGAAGATGACAGTCGAGAGCAACCAGCCCGGGCTGCAGGTCTACGCCGGGAAGTTCCTCGACGGCTCGACCGCCGGGCGCGGCGTCCCTCACCTGCGCCACGCCGGGATCTGCCTGGAGACGCAGGCCTTCCCCAACGCCGTCAACGTCCCCGAGTGGCGCAGCCAGGTCCTGCTTCACCCCGGCGACACCTATCGACACACCGTGGTCTACGCGTTCGCGACGGACTGAGCGCCGCCGTGCCGCGTCTGCTGCTCGCCTATCATTTTTTCCACCCCGACGACGTCGTCAGCGCACGCATCTTCAGCGACTTTGCCGTCGAGCAGCAGCGACGCGGCTGGGAGGTGAGCGTCGTGACCAGCAACCGCTCCTGCTTCGACCCGGCGCGCACCTACCCGCCGTTCGAGGACTGGAACGGGATCCAGATCCACCGTGTCTTCCGCCCCCCCTGGACGCAGGCCCGCCCGTTCCAGCGGCTCGGCAACAGCGGCTGGATGACGGCGGCCTGGCTTTACCAGATCGCGCGCCTCGGGTCGTTCGACGCGGTCGTCGTCGGTTCGGACCCGGCGTTCTGCGCGAGCCTGGGCCGCGGCCTGCGGCGGCTGCTTCCGGGCGCCGCGCTCGTCCACTGGTGCTTCGACGTCTATCCCGAGGCCATCGCCGCCGAGGGGGGCAACGCGGCCGTCCGGGCGCTGGTCCCCATCGCGCGGCGGCTCATGAAGTGGAGCTACGGCGCCTACGATGAGCTCGTCGACATCGGCCCGCGCATGCGCGAGCGCCTCGCCGAATACGGCCCGGAGGCACAGCGCACGGCGGTCCCCTGGGCCCTCGCCGAGCCGCCCGGGCCTGCCCTCGCCGAGCCGCGCGCGCGCGCCACGCTCTACCCGCGCGCCAAGCTGGCGCTGCTCTACTCGGGCACGATGGGGCGCGCCCACGACCATCGGGCGTTCCTGGCGCTGGCCCGCGCTTGCCGCGGCCGCTCGGGGGACGAGGTGGGCTTCTGCTTCTCGTCGCGGGGCAACCGGCAAGATGAGCTGCGCGCCGCCGTGACGCCCGCCGACAGCAACGTCACCTTCGTCCCCTTCGCCGACGAGCAAGCGCTCGAGGACCGTCTCGGCGCGGCCGATCTGCACCTGGTGAGCCTCCAGCCCGAATGGGCCGGCATCGTCGTCCCCTCGAAGTTCTTCGGCTCGCTGGCGGTGGGGCGACCGGTGCTCTACGCCGGCCCCGGCGACTCCGAGATCGCGCGCTGGGTGGCCGAATACGACGTGGGCCTCACCCTCCACGGCGACGCCGCTCTCGGCCCCATCGTCGACCGCCTGCACGGCCTCATCGCTGATCCCGCCGCCCTCGCGCGCTGGCAGGCGAACGCCTTCGCGGTCTACCAGCGCGCGTTCTCGAAGAAGGTCATCAACGACGGGTGGGACCAGGCGTTGCGGGGGCTCATCGCGCGCCGCGCGGCGGCGGGTTGACGCTCGCGCGCCGGCGGGCTGACGCTCGCGCGCCGGCGGGCTGACGCCGAGGTCTAGCCGAGCCCCAGCGCCGTCCGCACCACCGCGGCGATCGCCGGCGCGGAGCTCACCTTCGACACGTAGTCGGTGGCGCCCGAGGCCTGCATCGCGGCGCGGTACTCCTCCTCCGGGTGGAGGCTCATGACCACCACCGGCAGCGCGGGCGACATCGCGCGGATCTCCCGGAGCGTCTCCACCCCGCGCCGATCGGGCAGCGACAGATCGAGCATCACCAGGTCCCAGGGCTCACGCCCGATCGCCGCCAGCGCCGACGCGGCGGCTCCCGCCTCGCCCACCGCCACCCCGGGGAGCGCGTCGCACAGCAAATCACGCAGCGACCCGCGGATCGCCGCGCTGTCGTCGACCAGCAGGATGCGCATCAGGCCCCGCCCGCCAGGCTCGCGGGGATGCGAGCCCGGACGATCGTCCCGCGCCCCGGCGCGCCGGAGATCTCGATCTCCCCGCCCAGCGCCGCGGCCCGCTCGCGCATCCCCATGAGCCCCAGCGACTGGCTGCCGCCCGCCTCGGCCGCGGCCAGCCCGCGTCCGTCGTCGGAGATCACCAGCGCGGCCGCCTCCTGCTCGCGCAAGAGCTCGACCACCACCTGATGCGCCTCCGCGTGCCGCGCCACGTTCGTCAGCGCCTCCTGAAGGATGCGGAACAACGCCAGCGCCACCGCCGGCGGCAGCGCCGCCTCCCCCTCGGGCACCCGCGTCTCGCAAGGGACGCCGGTTCGCTGGGTGAACTCCGCAGCCTGCCAGCGGATCGCCGCCACCAGGCCCAGGTCGTCGAGGATCGCGGGCCGGAGCATGGCCGAGATCCGCCGCGTCGTCTCCAGCGTCTCGTCCAGCAGCGCGTCCATCGTGGCCAGCCGGGCAACGCCATCGCCCGCGCCCGCGGCCATCTGGCTGCGCACTCCCGCCAGATCCAGCTTGAGGGCGGTGAGCGCCTGCCCGACCTGATCGTGCAGCTCGCGGGCGATGGTGCGCCGCTCTTCCTCGCGGATCTCCGACAGCCGGCGCGCCAGCGCCCGCAGCTCGGCGGCGGAGGTCTCGGCGTCGGCCCGCGCCACCTCCGCCGCGCGGATGGCGTCCCACCGGTCGGTGATGTCCCAGCAGCTCCCCACCAGGCGCCGCACGCGCCCGTCGCTGGTCCCGATGACCTCGCCGCGGGTGTGCAGCATCCGGACGCCGCCGTCCGGCCGCAGGATGCGGTGGTCGTACACGAACGGCGACAGCGTCTGCATCGCCATCCGCAGCACGTTGATGG
>DASYEX010000101.1:0-4120 GCA_036498765.1 Polyangia bacterium | reverse complement strand
GATCGCGTGAGGGCGAGACGGCTTTGCCGGCTCGACCTCATCGCGGGGGGCGCGGGACCCTTTGAGGGTCCCGAATGATATAGATCCGCCGCCATGAAGGCGGTGATCCTGGGGGCCACGAAAGGGATGGGCCGGTCGATGGCCCGACTGCTCGCCGCGCGGGGCGCCGAGCTGTTCCTCCTGGGGCGTGACGCCGAGGATCTGTCGCGCAGCGCGCGGGATCTGGAGACGCGCGCCGGAAGGGCCGCCGGATCGATCGGGGTGGCGCCCTGCGATCTCGAGCGGCCGGAGGAGTTCGGGACGGCGCTCGACGCGGCGGACGCCGCGCTTTCCGGGTTCGACTGCCTGGTGGTGACCGCGGGGCTCTTCGCGACGCAGGACGAGCTCGAGGCCGACGGCGAGCTCGCCCGGCGTCTCTTGACGGTCGACTTCGCCAACACGGTCGCCTTCTGTGAGGAGGCCCGCAAGCGGTTGCTGGCGCGCGGCGGCGGGACCCTCTGCGTGTGGAGCTCTGTCGCGGGCGAGCGCGGGCGCAAGCCGGTCATCCTCTATGGGGCGGCCAAGGCGGGCCTCACGCGCTACCTCGAAGGGCTCGATCACAAGTTCCGGGCGCGCGGGCTGCGGGCGATCTGCGTGAAGCCGGGGTTCGTCCGTACCGGTATGACCGAGGGGCTCAAGGTGCCGCCGTTCGCGGGCGAGCCGGACGCGGTCGCCGCGCGCGTGGTGCGTGCCATCGAGCGAGGACGTCCGGTCGTCTACGCACCTCCCGTCTGGGCGTGGATCATGCTCGTCATCCGGCTCCTCCCGCGGTTCGTGATGCGCAAGATCGGCTTCTAAGCCGGGTGTTCCACGAACCAGAATTTTCCGATTCGCCAACGGCGCGCCGATCAGATGACGATCATCGAATACTTCACTTGACGTAGCCCCCAAGCTCGGCATAAATGCTGCGCGACGAGGATGAGTCCTCTCTTTCGGCCTAAGCACAACACGCTCGCGCAGATCTCTCTGTTCGTTGTAGCGGCGGGAGCGGTGGGGGTTCCGGGAGGCCTGATGCTTTACGCGCAGACGCCTTACGCGCGCGGCATGCAGGAGCCCATCGAACAACCCATCCAGTTCGACCACCGCCACCACACGCGCGATGAGGGGATCGACTGCCGTTATTGCCACAACACCGTGGACAAGTCGCCGTCGGCCAGCATCCCGCCCACGCAGCTCTGTCTCAACTGCCACTCGCAGATCTGGAACAAGAGCCCGTTCCTGGAGCCGGTGCGCGAGAGCTTCATCCAGAACAAGCCGATCGAGTGGCGCCGCGTCTACAAGGTTCCCGAGTACGTCTACTTCAATCACTCGATCCACGTGAACAAGGGCGTCGGCTGCATCACCTGCCACGGGCGCGTCGACAAGATGGCGGCCGTGGAGAAGGACACCACGCTGACGATGGGTTTCTGCCTGGGTTGCCACCGGCACCCGGAGGCAAACCTGCGGCCAACCTCCGAGGTCACCAACATGGACTGGAAGCCGGAAGGCGATCCGGTCGAGTCCGGCAAGCTGTTGGCGGTGCAGAACAACGTTCACACGCGCACCAGCTGCACCACCTGCCACCGATGAGGACCACGTTATGAGCTGCGACGACAACCACGAAGCGCGCGCGACCGATCGCGCGCGGCGGAAGTCGCTGCCCATCGTCGGACCGGGACCGGGCGGCGAATCGGGGGCGGGTTCGGCATCGCCGCGCAAGCTCTGGCGATCGATCGAAGAGCGCGGCCTGGAAACGACGCCGGGCGCCGCCAACGAGTTCCCGGGCGGCGCTTCCGAGCTCAGCGGTGTTTCCCGCCGCGGGTTCATGCAGATGGTGGGCGTCTCGACGGCGGTGGCCGCCGGCGCCGCCGCTTGCCGCAAGCCGAACGAGAAGATCGTCCCGTTCGTGCGGCGTCCGGAGGAGCTCACCCCGGGCAACGCGCTTCACTTCGCGACCGGCTACGCCCAGGAGGGCTACACCAGCGGCCTCCTCGTCGAGAGCCACGAGGGGCACCCGACCAAGGTGGAGGGGAACCCCGCGCACCCCGAGACGCTGGGGGCGACCACGGTCGCCGAGCAGGCGCTGATCCTGGGGCTCTACGACGACGATCGCGCCAAGCAGCTCCGCCGCGGCCGCACCCCCATCGCCTGGGCGACGTTCCTCGGCGAGACGAGGGCGCGCAGCGCGACGCTGGCCGGGAACGGGGGCGCGGGCCTGCGCTTCCTGACCGGCCCCACCGCCTCCCCGCTCCTGGCCGATCTGCGCCGGCGCATCTTGGAGAAGTTCCCGCGCGCCAAGTTCGTCAGCTATTCGTCGCTGGGCGGCGACGGCGCGCTCGACGGGACGAAGATGGCCTACGGGCGCCCGCTCATGCCGCGCCACCACCTGGGGCCGGCGGCGGTGATTCTCTCGCTGGACGCCGACTTTCTCAACGACGGTCCCGAGCAGACGCGCCTGGCGCGTGAGTTCGCGGCGCGCCGTGAGCCCTCGCGCGACATGAATCGTCTTTATGTGGTCGAGCCGGCCGTGACCGTGACGGGGGCGATGGCCGATCACCGATTGCGGTTGCGCGGCGGCGACGTCGCTGCCTTCGCGGCCGGCCTCTGCGCGATGCTGTCGGGGCGGGGGCTGGCGGCGCTCGGCCCGGTCGGGTCGCTCGGGCACGGCGCTGGGATCTGGGATTCGAAGTGGCTCGTCGCCCTCGCGGGGGACCTCGAGAAGAACCGCGGGCGGTCGCTGGTGATCGCCGGTCGCCGGCAGCCGGCCGTGGTCCACGCCCTGGCGGCGGCGCTCAACGCGGCGCTGGGCAACGTCGGCGCCACCGTCGAGTACGGCGCGCCCATCACCACCGACGCGAGCACCGGCCCGGACGCCTTGCGGGGCCTGGTCGACGAGATCGCGGGCGGCTCGGTCGACACCCTGGTCGTCACCGCCGAGAACCCGGCCTACAGCGCGCCGGTCGACTTCAAGATGGGGCAGCTCCTGAAGCGCGTCCCCAACGTCGTCTACCACAGCCTCTACGAGGACGAGACCGCGGAGAGCTGCAACTTCTTCATTCCCGCCGCGCATCCGCTCGAGTCCTGGGGCGACGGCCGCGCCACCGACGGCGTGGTCACCATCGTTCAGCCGCTGGTCGCGCCGCTTTGGGGGGGGCGGACCGAGGCCGAGGTCCTGGCCGCCTTCGTGGGCGACGGCGACGTCGGCACGCACACCCTTCTGCGGAAGTACTGGAGCGGCATGGCCAAGCTGCCCGGCAATCTGGCGGGCTCCTTCGATGGCGTCTGGGAGCGCTGGCTGGCTGACGGCATCGTCCCCGACACGGGCGCCGGCGTCGAACAGAGTCCGGCCATCAACTACCAGGCACTGGCCCAGGCGGCGTCGCCGCTGCTGGCGCGGGCCGCCGCCGGCGACGGGATGGAGATCGGCTTCGCGCCCGACCCCAAGACCTTCGACGGTCGCTTCGCCAACAACGCCTGGCTGCAGGAGCTTCCCCACCCGGTCACCAAGCTGACCTGGGACAACACCGCCATGTTCTCGCAGGCGACCGCAGATCGACTGGGCGTCGAGACCGGCGACCTCGTCGAGATCACCAGCCGAGACCGCAAGCTGGAAGCGGCGGCGATGATCGTCCCGGGCCACGCCGACGACGCCGTCACGCTGCCGCTCGGCTACGGCCGGGTCAGCGCCGGCCAGATCGGGACGGCGGTCGGCTTCGATGCGGGCGCCTTGCGGACCAGCGAGGCCCCCTGGTTCGACCGCGGCGCGGCCGTGACGAACACGGGGCGCCACTACCGGCTGGCCATCACCCAGGATCACTGGACGATGTCGCCCGACGGCCGCCACATCCCGCCGCCGGCGGTCGAGGCGCCGATCGCCGAGGTCCTCAACGCCGGCTCGATGTTCCACGAGGAGCTGGAAGAGCGGCGCGGCCCGCAGCCCGCGATCCACACGCCTCACGACTACAGCCAGCAGCAGTACAAGTGGGGCATGGCCATCGATCTGAACAAGTGCACCGGCTGCAACGCCTGTGTGATGGCCTGCCAGTCGGAGAACAACATCCCGACGGTCGGCAAGGACAACGTCTGGCGCGGCCGCGAGATG
>DASYEX010000100.1:0-14162 GCA_036498765.1 Polyangia bacterium | reverse complement strand
AGGAAGATCGGATACCCCACCAGCTGGCCGGGCCCGTGATAGGTGACGTCGCCGCCCCGCTCGATCTCGAAGATCGGGACGTCGCCCGTGACGAGGAGGTTCTCCTTGTGGGCGCTGCGGCCAGCGGTGATGACGTGCGGGTGCTCGACGAAGAGCAGCGTGTCGGGGATCTCGTCCTTCTGGCGCGCGGTCAGCAGCTCACGCTGGTGGGCCCAGACCTCTGCGAACTCCCGAACTCCGAGATCGACGAGGCGGGCCGGCTTACTCACCGATTCACAATATGGATCGCTTCGCCCAGGCTTGCCTTGGCGGCCTCCATGATTGCCTCCGGGAGCGTCGGGTGGGCGTGGATGGTGAGGCTGATGTCGTCGGCCAGCGCGCCCATCTCGATCGCCAGCGCCGCCTCGGCGATGACGTCCGACGCGCCGTTGCCCACGACGTGGATCCCCAGCACCTCCTTGGATTCGGCGTCGATGACCACCTTCACGAAGCCGTCGGTGTCGGCGTTGGCGATGGCGCGGCCGAGCGCCGCGAAGGGGAACTTGCCCACCTTGACCTTCCGGCCGCGCTTGCCGGCCTCCTCGGCGGTGATGCCGGCCGAGGCCACCTCCGGGTCGCTGAAGATGACGGCGGGAATGCAGCGGACGTCCATCTCCGCCTTGTGGCCGGCGATCACCTCGGCGACCACCTCGGCCTCGTGCGACGCCTTGTGGGCCAGCATCGGCTGCCCGGCGACGTCGCCGATGGCGTAGACGCCCGGCACGTTCGTGCGCAGCCGGCGGTCGACCGGGACGAAGCCCCTCTCGATCGTCACGCCGATCTCTTCCAGGCCCAGCCCCTCGGAGTTGGGGCGGCGGCCGACCGCCACCAGCACCTTGTCCGCCTCAATGGTCTGTGACTTCCCACCTTCGCCGTCGACGTCGACGGTCACGACGGCGCGGCCGCCCTTCTCGGCCCACGACTTGGCCTTGGCGCCGGTCACCACCTCGACGCCCAGCTTCTTGAGCTTGCGCGCGACCAGCTGGACGATCTCCGGATCGTTGCCGGGCAGGATGTTGGGCAGCGCCTCGACCACGGTCACCTTCGAGCCGAGCTTGGCGTAGAGCGTCCCGATCTCGATCCCGATGTAGCCGCCGCCGATGACCACGAGCTTCTCCGGCACCGCCGCGAAGTCGAGCGCGCCGGTCGAGTCGACGATCCGATTGCCGTCGAACTTGAACCCCGGGATTTCGATCGGCCGCGACCCGGTGGCCACGACGATGTGATCGGCGGTGATCATCGTCTTGCCCTTGCCGTCCTGCCCGTCTTGGGCGGTGAGCTCGACGGTGTTGCGCGAGACGAAGCGCGCCACGCCGGTCCGGTAATCGCAACCGTTGGCTTTGAGCAGCGTCTTCACCCCGCCCGTCAGCTTGGAGACCACCTCCCCTTTCCACTGCTGCATCTTCCCCATGTCGACGCGCGGGTTGTCGGCCAGGATGCCGATGTCGCCGCCGTGGCGGATCTTGTCGAAGATCTTCGAGGCGTTGATGAGCGCCTTGGAGGGGATGCACCCGACGTTGAGGCAGATCCCGCCGGGCTTGTCGCGCTCGACCACCAGCGACTTCTTCTTGAGCTGCCCGAGCCGGATGCCGGCCACGTAACCGCCGGGGCCCGCGCCGATCACCAGCGCTTCGACACGAATCGTCTCGTCCGCCATGGCGCACGCTTATACCCGAACGCGCGCCGCCGGCAACCGGGGCCGCGGCCCGCTTCCCCGCGCCTTGACGGATCGGCGTATGCATTCTTAGTATGTATTCATGCATACGGTACGTATGACGCTCAACGTGAACGAGGAGCTACTGGCGGAGGTCATGGAATCCCGTCCGGGGACCACCAAGACAGCGTTGGTCGAGCAAGGCCTGCGGGCGCTGCTGGCGCGAGACGCGGCGAACCGGCTGGCGCAGGCGGGCGGAACGGCCCCGACCGCCCGCCGCCCGAAGCGCTCGGCCTGGGCGCGAAAATGATCCTGGTCGACACCAACGCGTGGATACGGCACCTGCACGCCAGCGATCCGCACCTCGTACGGCTCCTGCTCGAGCAGCGGGTTCACACCTGCGACGTCATCGTTGGTGAGCTTCTCCTCGGCTCGGGCCTGCCCAAGACCTTCGCTCAGGACGTCCTCGCCCTGCCGAAGGTCCCGAGCCCCGGTCCGACCGAGACACGCACCTTCATCGAACGCCATCTGGCGGCGTTCGCAGGCTCGGGTTTGGGGTGGGCGGACGCGCAGATCGTTCTCGCGGCGTCCAAAGCCGGTGCTCGCGTGCACAGCTCCGATCGCGCGGTCCGAAAGGCGTGTCGGACGCTGGGCGTCCCGCTGGCCTGACCTCCGGATCGCAGCAGCCCGACGGATCGCGGCGCTACGGACGAACCGTCTTGTCGCGGATGCGCTCCAGCTCGGCGAGCTGCCCCTCGAGCGCGGCGGATGGTCGGGCCAAGACGTTCTCGACGATCGTGCGCGCCGGCGGGAGCCCGATCGACTTCTCCGAGGCGACCGCGGCGCGGACCTCGGCGTCGACCTCCTGGCGCAGCGCGGCCTCGGCGGCAGCGTCGAGTATCTTCTCGGTGACGAGCCAGGCCGAAAGGCGGGCGATCGAGTCACCCGCGCCGACGACCGCCTCGATGAGCGTCGCGCCGGCGCCCTGACGGGCGCGCTCGGAGGCCGCGCGCACGGCCGCGGCCACCGCCAAGAAATCGTCGCCATCGACCCGCACGCCGGCGATCCCGTATTCGAGCGCGCGAACGGCGATCGTCTCCGAGGTCGCGAGGGACGCGCGCTTGCCGTCGTCGACGCAGACGAAGATCACCGGCAGGCGGAAGACGCCCGCGAAGTTGACCCCGGCGTGGAAGTCCTCGGCGTCGACGTCGACGGCGTCGAGGAGCGCGAGCGCGACCGTCGGCTTCTTCTGCATCTTGGCCGCCCAGGCGACCCCCGCCGCGTGGGGCAGATGGGTGGCCGCATGCGACGACGCCGGCAGAACGTTGAGCGCGCGGGGCAAGGCCGGGCAGCCCGGAGTCCGGCGTCCGTGCGCCGGATCGTGCGCATTGCCGAGGAGCTGCGCGACGAGCCCCGCGAGGGAATAGCCGCGGGCCAGCGCCGCTGCGCTGTCGCGCCGGCCGGGCGCGACGACGTCGTCAGGCGAGAGCGCCGCCACCGCCCCGACGACGGCAGCCTCGGTCCCGCCCGTCTCGACGTAGGAGCCGATGCGCCCCGCCCCGGCCAGCTCGCGCGCTGCCGCGTCGAGCGCCCGCGCCCGCAACATGGCCCGGAAGGCCTCGCGCAGCGCCGGCGGCTCGAACGCCGGGAGCAGCCGCCGATCGACCTTCCCGTCGGCGCTCAGGATCGAGACCAGCCCGGTCGCGCGCGCGTGGTCGTCGTCGCTCCAGGCTTCGATCTCGGTGACCCCCGGGGCGCCCATCCCGGCGCGCACCAGCGGCACCGAGGAGTTGAGGCCGGCCAGCGCCGGAGTCCGGGCGGGGGGAAGCGTCTTGGGCGCCGCCATCCTCAGCCTGCCTCTGCGGCCAGCGGCCCCGGCGCCTCGAGCGATCGCTTGATCTCGGCGACGAACTGCGCGGCGTCGAAACCGTCGATGACGCGATGGTCGAACGACAGCGAGAGGTTCATCAGGTCGCGGATGACGATCTGATCGCCGACGACGGCCGGCCGCTTGGCGATCCGGTGCACACCCAGGATGGCCACCTCGGGCGGGTTGATGATCGCGGTGGCCATCACCCCGCCCAGCGCCCCCAGGCTGGTGATGGTGAAGGTCGAGCCCATGAGCTCCTCGCGTGTGGCCTTGCCGGTGCGGGTGGCCTCGGCCAGCCGCTCGATCTCCTTGCCCAGCTCGGCCAGCGACTTGCCGTCGGCGTCGCGGATGACCGGCACGATGAGGCCGTTCTCGGTCGCGGTGGCGAGGCCGATGTGAAGGCTCTTCCACTGCAGGATCTCGCCCGCCGCGTCGTCGAGCATGGCGTTCATCTGCGGGAACTTCTGCAGCGCGGAGGTCGTCGCCTTGATGATGAAAGGCAAGAACGACAGCTTGTCGGTGCCCCGCGCGTTCATCTTGGCCCGCAGCGCGACCAGCTCGCTGCAGTCGATCTCCTCGACGTAGGTTGCGTGGGGCGCCGTGTGCTTCGACCGCACCAGGGTCTCGGCAATCCGTTTGCGCAAGCCCCGGAAGGGGACGCGGATCGCGTCACCCTGCGGGCGCGCCTGCGCGGGAGCGGGTTGGGCGCCACCGCCATGGGCGCGAACGTCTTCCGAGGTGACGCGCCCCGCGCGGCCGCTGCCGGCGACCTCGCGGATGTCGACGCCGATCTGCCGCGCCAGCTTGCGCGTCGCCGGCGTCGCCAGCACCGCCGCGCCCGAGGCCGCCGCACCGTTGCCGGCCGGGTGCAGGTGGACATGGACATTGGCCGGGCCTCCGGACGCGGCCGGCTTGTCGATCTCGGCTTGCATGGTCGGCTTGACCGCCGTCGCGGGCCCCTCCCCCTCCACCTCGATGGTGATGAGCACCTTGCCGACGGGGCAGCGCTCCCCCTCGGCGAACATCCGCTTGCCGACGCGCCCGACCCGCGGCGAACCGATCTCGACGGTCGCCTTGTCGGTCATCACCTCGACCATCGGCTGGTCCTCCTTGAGGTCGTCCCCCTCCTTGACCAGCCAGCGGACGACCTCGCCCTCGGCAACGCCCTCGCCGATGTCGGGAAGACGGAACTCGTACACCATCAGAAGCTCACCACCCGCTCGACGGCGTCCAGGACGCGGTCGGCGTCGGGCAGGTACTCCCGCTCGAGCGTGTAGGGGAAGGGGGTGTCGAACCCGGTCACGCGCACGATGGGTGCGTCGAGGTGCAGGATCGCCTTCTCGGCGATCGTCGCCGCGATCTCGGCGCCGAAGCCCGAGGTGCGCGGCGCCTCGTGTACGATGACCACCCGGCTGGTCTTCTTGACCGACGCCAGGATGGTCGCCTCGTCGAACGGCACCAGCGTCCGCAGATCGATGACCTCCAGGTCGTACCCCTGGGCCGCCCCCTTGGCCGCGGCCACGAGCGCGGTGGTCACCATCGCCGACCAGGCGATCACCGTGACCTGACGGCCTTCACGGACCACCTTCGCCTCGCCGAGCGGGATCAGGTACTCGCCCTCGGGCACCTCGACGCGCGGCGCCCGGTAGTACTGCTTCGGCTCCATGAAGACGACCGGATCCTCGCCGCGGATCGCGCTCGCCAAGAGGCCCTTGGCGTCGTAGGGGTTCGAGGGGCAGACGACCTTGATGCCCGGCACGTGGGTGAAGAACGCCTCGGGCGACTGCGAGTGGTAGTGGCCGCCTTTGATGCCGCCGCCGACCGGCGTGCGGATGACGACCGGGGCCGAGTACTCGCCGCCCGAGCGGTAGCGCAGCTTGGCCAGCTCGTTCACGATCTGATCGAAGGCCGGGTAGATGTAGTCGCCGAACTGGATCTCCGGGATCGGACGCATGCCGTAGAGGGCCATCCCGATCGCCGTCCCCACGATCCCCGACTCGGCCAGCGGCGTGTCGATGCACCGGTCGGGCCCGAACTCGGCCTGCAGCCCGTCGGTGGCGCGAAAGACGCCGCCGAACCGCCCGACGTCCTCACCCAGCACGACCACGCGCGGATCGCGGCGCATCTCCACGCGCAACGCGTCTCTCACCGCTTCCAGCAGGTTCAAGTCGGCCATCGCGCCTGGCCACCTACCGTAATCCGCGCCCGGTGGCAAGTCGAGGGTGAGGGCGGTCGATCGGGACGCCGCGGACGCGTATGATTGCCTCCGCTAGGGTCTCGGTCGAGGGAGGAGGAGCCAATGTCGAGTTACGCCCCGCTCATCAGGAGGCCGGCCGTGCCGGCCCCCAAAACGAAGTCAGCGGCGTTGCGGCCCACTGCCCAACCCGCGACCCCGGCGCGGTGCGTGCCTATCTCCACGGCCCGTGCGAATCCCCCGCCCGGAGCCATGCCGTTCTTCCCGAACCTGCAGCGCGCCTTCGGCCCTGATCACGACCTCCGAGGCGTGCGAGCGCACCTCGGGCCCGCCGCGGCGGCGGCCAGTCGGGCCATCGGCGCCCGCGCCTACACCGCCGGAGCGCGGGACGTGGTGTTCGGGGAAACGCCCACGCTCGCGCAAGCCGCACACGAAGCGACCCACGTCGTTCAGCAGTCTGCGGGGGCCGTCTCGCCGCGCGCTGTTCAACGCCCTGGGGATCCTTTGGAGCGCCACGCGGACGCCGTCGCAGCACGTGTCGTGGCGGGCCGGTCGGTGGCGGATCTGCTGGCACCCTACGCCATGCGCGGCGCGCCCACGGAAACGGCCATTCAGCGCGACGCCGCGCCCGGGGCTGCGCCCCTTCCGCCGCAGGGCGCCGGCGTCGTCGACGCCGTCGTCGCCGCGCTCTCGAAGCCCGACGAGGTGGGGGGCGTCGGCGATTTTAGCGCCGCATTCGCGGCGCTCGCGCCGCTCCCGATGGACCAGGAGCTCGCGGCGCTGCGCGAGATCGACCGGCGCGGCCAGCTCGACCTGCTCCTCTCCAACGAGTCGGTCGCCCTCGCCCGCCCCGACGGCGTTCGCGTGGTGGCCGCCATGCGAACGGTCCGCGCCGCGCGCGGCGGCGGAACCGGGCCTACTCAGGATGAGCTGGTCTCCGACGCCCAACAGATAGCGGCGGTGCCGGTCCCGGATCTCGACGCCATCCTCCAGTTCTTGATGCGGGTCATGCCGGCGTTGGCAGCCGAAGGGACCATGGCGCTCTACATGATGTCGAGCGCCCTGCCGCTACTGCCGGGCGCCGTGGCGGCCGCCGGCGGCGGCGCCGTGATGCCTGGCAACTTCGCGCCACCCGGAAATCAGCCGATCCCGTTCTACATCGGCCAGAGCGCCCACGATGGCATTGCGGCTTCCTATGTCAGCAAACACCTCGCTGATAAGGTCGAGGTCAATAGAACTGCCGTTTCGACGATACTCGGCCTCCTGCGGAGTATAGGTACGCCGAACAACCCTTCCGCTGTGGCCGCCAAGGACCTTGGTCTCGAACCAGACATCACGAATCTGACCAAGCTTCACCTCTACGAGATCAAACCACAGGCCAGTGAGGGCGTTGCCGCGACGGAAGCGAAGATCTACCTCGGGTTGTTTGTCGCGGCAGGTGTGCCGATGACGCTGGGGCCTGTCACGGAGCCCGGCACGGCTGGCGTCATCCCCGCCCCGGGCGGCTATTACGCGTTCGAAGCTCCTCAGCCTGGGGTCATCGTCTATCAATACCGAAAGGGGCGGTACGAACCGGTTACGGTTCCAAACACGTCGCCTGAAGAACAGAATGACTTCCTCAAGAAGATGCAGGATTTGACGGGGCTCACCGGAGTCGCTCTGGCGATCTACCTCGTCATATCCGAAGGAAGCCGAGTGGCGTTCCCGCCGCGCAATCTCGCGCCTGTCCCCTAGGAAGTAAGATGGAGGTCCCTGCAGCGCTCTACGGAACTCAGAAGGAGGTCTCCGCGCGCGTACGCGGGATGCTCAAGCAGGTCCAGACAGGCGAACCCCTCGACGTTGCCGTAGGTGAGGAACGCCTCGATCCAGCGAAAGCGGGTGCCATGATCGTGCTGCAAGGTCGGTCACGTCTGATCTCGCAAGTACCGACGATCCATATCTACGAGCCCTTGTACGAAATCGGACTTGCGAATCTCGAGGAGAAATTGTCGAACGAGGTGATGGAACGAGTATTCGAGCAAGCCCTATCCTTGCCGTGGGCTGTCTTGTCCCTTATCGCACGGGCGAATAATTATTGGTTCTATCCCGAAAGGCGGCACCGGCCGTTCTGGGAGAAGGTGCTCAAGTTTTGGGCCTCCTTCGACGCGGTGGGGCCGCTCTACACCTTCGGCGGCAGCGAGATGAAGGATCTCTGGTCCGTCCCCAATAACGCGCACTACGTCGCGATACACCTCGGAGTTCCCGAAGAGGTGGTGCAGCAGCCGCTACCGCCAGCCGGCCTCGCAGCTCTCGCGGAAATGACGCGACGACCTTCCTGAACCGCGTGTCATGGAGTGGGACGCGGTGATCACGGCCGCGCCGATGGAAGAGGTCGAGCTCGCCGAGCCTGGCCCGGCTCAGGGCTGGGGCGGCCGCAGCTTGTAGCCGACGTGGCGCACCGTCTCGATCATGGCGCTCCCCGGCCCGAGCTTGGCGCGCAGGCGCCGGACGTGGATGTCCACCGTGCGGGTGCCCCCCGCATAGCGGTAGCCCCAGACGCGCGAGAGGAGCTGCTCGCGCGAGAAGACGCGACCCGGGCGCTCGGCCAGGAACTTGAGCAGCTGGAACTCCTGGCGCGGCAGCTTGAGCGCGCGTCCGCGGTAGGTCGCCTCTACCGCCACCGCGTCGATGATGAGGTCGCCGATCTTGATGCGGCCCGCGGCGCGAAACGACGACATCCTCCAGTCGAGCTGGCGGATGCGGGCATAGAGCTCGGGTCCGACCACGGGCGCCAGCACGAAGTCGTCGGCGCCCGCCTCGGGATCGAGCCCAGCCAGCCGCGACACCTCGACACACAGCAGGACCGGCACGTCCGCCAGCGAGCCGACCTCGCGCACGCGCCGGATGGCGGCCCGGCCGACCTCCAGGTGCGCCCCCGCGTCGACCACCACCACCGAGGGGCGCTGGAGCTCGATGTCCTCCGGCAGCTGGTCGACGTCGTAGCCGACCGCGACCACCTCGCACCCGAGATCGTTGAGCGCGGCGGCGGGCGAGTCCGCCTCCGACGCGGCGGTGGCGGGATTCGAAGTGACGACGAGAGCGCGCATTTCGCGGCCCCACCTTATCCCGGCGGTGCTCTCGGCGGCAACAGCGGCGCCCTGACCACGTTCGGCGAAATATCAAGGGTAGGTTTCCAAAATCGGCGTCGGACGGACCTTCCGTCCTAGCGGCGCGTGGCGGCGCTTGGCGCGGCGCAAACCTGGTGCAATACTCTTCCTTGATGGACGACTTCCACTGCTCCTTCTGTGGGAAGCGGCGCCGTGAGGTGCGCAAGCTGATCTCCGGGCCGCGCGTCTTCATCTGCGACGAGTGCGTCGCGCTGTGCAACGACATCATCGCCAAGGAAGAGGCCGCCGAGCGGCCCAAGCACCCCCGCCCGCGCGAGATCTACGACGAGCTGAACAAGTACGTCATCGGGCAGGACCGCGCCAAGAAGGCGCTCTCGGTGGCGGTTCACAACCACTACAAGCGGATCGGTCAGCACGGCAAAGCCGGCGAGGTGGAGATCCAGAAGGGGAACATCTTGCTGCTCGGCCCCACCGGCTGCGGCAAGACGCTGCTGGTCCAGACGCTGGCGAAGAAGCTCGACGTGCCCTTCGCCATGGCCGACGCGACCACGCTGACCGAGGCCGGGTACGTCGGCGAGGACGTCGACAGCGTCATCAAGGCGCTCTACCGGAACGCGGGCAACGATCCGGAGAAGGCCAGCCGCGGGATCGTCTGCATCGACGAGATCGACAAGATCGCGCGCAAGGGCGGCGGCCCCTCCGTCACCCGCGACGTCTCGGGCGAAGGGGTCCAGCAGGCGCTGCTCAAGATTCTGGAGGGGAAGCAGGCCTCGATCACCCCGGACGGCGCGCGCAATCGGCCGCAGCAGGAGCTGATCCAGGTCGACACGACCGACATCCTCTTCGTCTGCACCGGCGCCTTCAACGGCGTGGAGGAGATCGTGCGACGCCGCGTGGGCGAGCGCGGGCTCGGCTTCGGGGCGCACATCGGCAAGGGCGAAGAATCGAAGAACGCCCTCCGCGCGCTGACCAGGACCGAGGACCTCATCAAGTTCGGAATGATCCCGGAGTTCATGGGGCGGCTGCCGATCATCGTGGCGGCCGACGATCTCGACGTCGACATGCTGGTCGAGATCCTCTGGAAGCCCAAGAACGCGCTGGCCAAGCAGTACGAGCGCCTGTTCGACATGGAGGGGGTCAAGCTGCGTTTCACAGAGGATGCGCTGCAAGGGGTGGCCGAGGAGGCCACCCGGCGGAAATCTGGCGCGCGTGGGCTGAGGGCGATACTAGAAGAGGTCATGCTGGAGGTGATGTACGAGATCCCCTCTCTGACCGGCGTCAGCGAGTGCGTGGTGACCCGGGACGTGGTCGTGTCGCGCGGCCGCCCGCAGCTCGTGCGCGAGAAGAAAGCCTCATAAACTGGGGACCTCAAAAAGGACCTCGAGTAACCCTGGCGCGCAGTCCGGCATCTCTATCGCCGCCTGACGCCTTTACCGCCCGTTATCCGGCATTAGAATTGCCAAACCGAGGGTGATGTCATGCTGAGCCCCAAAGAAAAGACGCAAATCCGGACCGTGCTCGAGGACGAGCAGCGCCGGCTGGCCAAGAAGAGCGAGAACGCGCTGGCGTACTCGATGAACCACGAGCGGAACATCGGTCGTGATTCGATCGACGAATCGATGGAGGAGGAGATCTTCTCGACCGAGATGCGCCTCCACGACCGGGAGAAGTTTTTGCTCGGTAAGATCAACAAGCAGCTGGCGCGCCTCGACGCCGACGAGATCGACGTCTGCGAGGACTGCGGGGAGAAGATCTCCTTTCGGCGGCTCCTGGCACGTCCCGTCACCACGCTCTGCATCGACTGCAAGGAGCAGAGCGAGCGCGAGGAACAGGCCAGCGAGCAGCCGGGCCGCGCCGGGAGTGGCTTCGGCGACCTGGGCGAGGGGGGCGAGGGAGAGACCAAGCTCCCCGCCGAGGAATAGGCCCACGCCGACCGACGGCTTGCACTTGGGGCCGTCGGGGCTTAATTGCCGCTCCGGGCCTTTCGTTATAGCGTCATCGTCTGGGTCGATCTCGGCCCCGAGAGCCGATGGCCGATAACCGATACCGCATCACCGAGCGCGTCGCGGCCGGAGGTATGGCCGAGGTGTTCCGCGGCGTCGCCGAGTCGATGCGCGGGTTCAAGAAGAACGTCGCCATCAAGCGCATCCTGCCGGCGCTCGCCCAGAACAAGAAGTTCGTGGCGATGTTCCTGGACGAGGCGCGCCTCTCGCTGGCGCTGCAGCACGCGAACATCGTGCAGGTGTTCGAGATCGGCCACAGCGAGGACACGTACTTCATCGTCATGGAGTACGTGGACGGCGTCGACCTCAAGGCGATCCTCGACTGGCGCAAGCGGGTCAACAAGCGCGTCCCGGTCGCGCACTCGCTCTACGTCATCATGGAGATCTGCAAGGGGATCTCCTACGCCCACGAGCTCACCAACCAGGAGAACGACGCCCCGCTGGGGATCGTGCACCGAGACATCTCGCCCCCGAACGTCCTCATCTCCAAGCAGGGGGAGATCAAGGTCGTGGACTTTGGCCTGGCCAAGGCCACCAGCCAGGTCGAGGTAACCGATCCCGGGGTCGTGAAGGGGAAGATGAGCTACCTCTCCCCCGAGGCGGCGCGCGGCGAAGAGGTCGATCACCGCGCCGACATCTTCGCGGTCGGCATCCTGCTCTACGAGATGCTGACCGGAAAGCGGCTCTTCTACGGAGAGACCGACTACCAGACGGTCGAGCTGGTCCGCAACGCCAAGGTCCCGCCGCTGCGACCGCAGAACCCGCAGGTCGAGCCCGAGCTGGAGGACATCGTCCGCAAGGCGCTGGCCAAGCGGAAGGAAGACCGTTACCAGAGCGCGACCGATCTCCAGGACGCGCTGGCCCAGTACAGCTACTCGCGCGGCCTCAAGGTCATCTCGCGCGACATCGCGGAGATGGTCCGGCAGTGCCTGGAAGACCGCCGCATGCAGTCCGGGGAGGGGAAGAAGCAGAGCATCGTCGAGCACATCCTTCAGGGCGAGCTGGTCAAGTTCACCTCGGTCGACTTCGCCGACACGGGCGCACAGCCGCTGACCGCCGACCAGCTCGGGCCCCAGCCGGAGCCACCCTCGTCCGCCCCCGACGGAGACTTCATCGATCCGCGTGCCTGGGCCGACGAGCGCCTTCCCCCCGGGATGGACGCCGCCGAGCTGCGCGCGCTCGAGTCGCGCCGCACCTCGCGCGACCTTCCGCCGGTGGCCGCTCCGGCGCAGCCCCCTCGGCGCGGCGCCGAGCAGCGAATGCGCATCCCGACGGGCGAGAACCGCGCGCCCCCGCGCAACTCGCCGCCCGTCAGCTCGCCCGCCGAATCGACGCCGGGACCCGAGGCGCTGGCCAGCATGCTCGAGCCGACCCCCGGCCCCGAGGGAGCGGCTGCGCGTGCGACCGCCGCCGCGCCCCGTGCCGTCCAGACACCCTCGCACGCCGGCCGCAACTTCCTCATCGGCGCGGTGATCGGCATCGTCCTCATCGGCGCCGCCGCCGGAGTCTACATCTCGCGGCACGGCGGCCTGGGCCACCACGCCTCCCCCCCGACGCAACCCGCGTCGTAGGGGTCGCCTCCCGCGACAATGCCCGCCTACCGCCGCAGCATGCGACCGAGCTTGGCCCGATCGTCGGGGCCGAGCTCGCCGGTCACCAGCAACACCGCCAGGTAGGCCAGGCCCGAGAGCGCGATCGCCGCCAGACCCACGATCCGGCCGTGGCCGGGGACGAACCGACCGACCGCCAGACCCGCGAGGATGGCCAGCGCCACGCGCCCCAAGGTCGCCACTGGCGGCGTCCCGCCGAGGCGCGCGCGCAGATAAACTGCGGACGCCACGAACCCCACGACCATCCCCAGCGCGGTCGCGCCGGCGGCCGCCACCAGCATTGGCGTCCCCGGGGCCGCCCGAGGGATGAGCAGCGCAGCCGCGCCCGCGCCGACGATCACCGTCAGCGCGACGAGCGAGACCGTGGCGCGCGTTCGCCCCGCCGCGTTCAGGATGGCGCAGGCGACCGCCAGCAGGGCCAGGCAGCACTCGCCGCCGACCAGGATCGGCATGGCGGGCGCGCCGGCCACGTAGGCGGCCGGGTAGATGAGCCCGAGCAGCGCCGCGGGCCGCGCGGCGAGCGCGATCCCCATCGCCGCCACCAGGATGACCGCGTAGCGCAGCGTCTGGGTGACGTAGACGCGCGTCGCCTCGCGGTCCTCGGCGAACGTGGCGCGCGAGATGAGCGGGAAGATCACGAAGGTCACCACCACCAGCGCCTGGTAGGGGAGCAGCGCCAGCGTCCGCAGCGCGGCGTACTGGGCCCCCACCGCGTCGGCCACCGCGGCCCCGGCTCCCTGGCCGGCGAAGTGGCGGAGGATCGGGAGGTCGTAGTTGAGCGCCAGGTTGAGCAGCATCCCGTAGAGGACGACCGCGCCCATGTAGCCGGTCAGACGCGCCTGCGGGAACCGCTCGGCGGACGGCGGGAGCCGCATCACCCGCCCGGCGACGATCATGATGAACGCCGCCGCGCCCACGAAGCCGAGGAAGGCGCCGTTGACGCGCCAGAGGGCGGCCAGGCCCAGGAGCAGGATCGTCTTGGAGGTCGAGAACCCGATGTCGAAGGTGGCCTGGGTCCGGAACTGGCGCAGCCCGTTGGCCGAGCCGACGAACACCGCGTAGACCGCGTAGAGGAACGGAATGAGGGCGGCGATGCGCAGCGCGGTCGTGTAGCGCTCGGCGTGAACGAAGGAGGCGATGAAGGGCGCCCCCCCGAACAGCGCCAGCGTCAGCGCGGCGCCCAGCACCACCTGCATGCGGACGCCCGCCCGCTGGACCGCCTCGGCGCGGGCGTCGTTCTCGGCGGTGAACTTGGAGACCGCCTGGATCGTCGCCTGGACGACCGTGTTGTTGACGATCGAGATGACATTGTTGACGACGGCGAAGGCGCCGTAGTCGGCCAGCCCCAGGAACCGGGTGAGCAGGACCTGCTGAACGAAGCCGCTCAGCATGAAGTAGATCTTGGCGATGCTGATGAAGACGGCGCCCTTGGCGGCGGTGGCGCCGTCCGAGGCCCGCCCGGGGACGCTCGCGGCTTGACCCCCGACGCTCACGGCTTGACCCCCGAGACGACGCGTTCGATGCCGCCCAGATCTCGGCGCCCGCGGACGTCGGCGAAACCCGCCGCGCCCAGGAGCTCGGCCGTCGCCAGAGCCTGTCCGGCGCCGATCTCCAGGACCAGGGCGCCGCCCGACGCCAGCAAGGCCGGCGCAGCGGCGACGAGCCGGCGCACCAGCGCGAGGCCG
>DASYEX010000099.1:0-12302 GCA_036498765.1 Polyangia bacterium | reverse complement strand
GACGAGATCCGCGATGCCACCCACCACACCCACGAGCTCTACGGCGTGCCGTTCATGTACCCGGACGTCCGGCAGGGGCCGGTGATCGCCAAGCTGTCGCTCGCGCGCGCCGTCGCCCGGGAAGCGGAGCTGGCCGTCCTCACCGCCTTCCCGCCCGAGGGGGGCCTCAGCACCGCCGCGCCGGCGCGGCCGGATCTCGCCTACGCGCTCAACCGGATCTCGTCGGCGCTCTATCTCCTCGCCGTGCGCTACGTCGCGGGCCGTTACGAAGGCGAGCGCCGACCGCACGGACCGGTGCGGGGCTGGAGACCGCCTCCGACCGGAGAGACGCCCGGGAAGAGGCCCGGGAAGAAGACGCCGACGTGACGCCGGCGGAGAAACAAGCGCGGCTGGCCCGGCTGTATGACGCCGAGATCCTCCCCGCCTATGCGGCGCGGTTCGCGGCCCTGCTCACCCGCGCCATCGAGGCCCGCCCGGGCGCGCGGGTGGTCGAGATCGGCTGCGCGACGGGCGCGCTCACCCTCGAGCTGGCTCGGCGGTTCGATCGCGGTAGCCTCCTGGTGGCGCTGGACGAATCGCCGGCCTTCATCGCCGAGGCCCGCACCCGCTTCGCGAACGAGCGCGAGCCCCACGCCGAGGTGACCTTCGACGCGCACGCCGATCTGCTGTCGTCGATCCCGGTCACCGACGGCGCGGCCGATCTGGTCGTCTCCAACCTGGCCATCGCCGGCGCGGCCGATCCGCGCGCGGCGGTGAAGGAGGCGACACGCCTGCTGGCTCCCGGCGGCGTGCTCGCCGTCTCGGCGGCGCTGCGCGGAACCTGGGCCGAGTTCCTCGACCTGTTTCGCGAGGTGCTCCGCGAGAACGGACGCCGCGACAGTCTCTCCGCGGTCGATCGCTACGTGGCGGGGCTGCCCGACGCCGACGAGGTGGGCCGCTGGCTCGAGCAAGCCGGCCTCCGTCGCATAGAGGTCAGCACCGCCCGCTGGGAGGTCCTGTTCAAGAGCGCGCGGGAGTTCTTCTTCGCGCCGCTCGTCGAGCTCGGCCCGCTCGCCGACTGGAAGCGGCTCTCGGGCCGAGGCGACCAGATGCAGGACATCTTCTTCTTCACCAAGGAAGCGATCGACACCTACTTCAAGGACCGGGTCTTCTCGGTCACCGTCGCCGCCGGCGCCGTCAGAGGTGAAAAATAGAGACGTAGCGCAAAACAAAAACGCCCGCTCCGGAGAACCGAAGCGGGCGTTCGTCGGAAGGTGTCTCGAAGCGTCTAGCAGCGACTACGCGCCGCCAGCGCCCGCGGCGCCACCAGCTGCGCCGCCGGCCGAGCCGGCTGCGCCACCTGCTGCGCCGCCGGCCGAGCCGGCTGCACCGCCGGCCGCGCCACCCGCCGAGCCCGCGTGTCCGCCAGCTGCGCCGCCAGCCGCACCCGCTGCGCCACCTGCCGCGCCGCCGGCCGAACCGGCTGCACCGCCAGCTGCGCCACCGGCCGCACCCGCTGCGCCGCCGCCGGCGCCCGCAGTCGCGCTGCCGCCGCCGCCAGCCTTACCCGAAGCGCCCGCGCCACCGCCGGCCGCGCCCCCAGTACCGGTCGGGTTGTTGCTGTCGCTGCTGCATCCGCTGGTGGTCAGAACCGCGAGACCTCCCGAGAGCAGCGCCACGCCTAAGAGACTCCCAAGTTTCTTGAACATCGCCGACGATCCTTTCCGGGGACTTTTTTTTCGATGAAAACGAGTATTGCCGAGTTGGCGCCGTTTTGTAGCACAGCCGTTTTAATTCGCCAACTGTTCGTTACGGAACGCCTTCCGGAGGACGTCCGAACCGGGGACTCCCCGGCCAGAGGGCCTGTGCCCGTTCGTAGAACGGTTCGGCGACGTCCCGATCGCCGTATCGACGCGCCATGACATCGCCGGCCGCCAGTAGGAATTCGGCCCGCCGTTGGGGCTCGAATGTAGAGTCGGCCGCCAGTGCGTCAAGCGTGGATACGGCTTCTTCCCATCGCCCGTCGATCACGGCCAATGCCCCCAGGATCTCGAGGGCTTCCCGTCGGGCGGCGTCCGTTCCCCCGTCGGTGAGGGCAAACGCTTCACGCGCACGGCGGAGGATCCGCTCACGCCGCCGCGTCTCCAGCATCACGAGCAGCCGCGGCTCGAGGTGCATGCCCGCCCAACTCTCGGCGACATCCCGGATCCCGGCCTCCGGCGAATAGGACGGACCGCGGGTCACGATCTCGCCCAGCTTGGCGACCGCCGAGACCCGCTGCCCAACGTGCAGGTCGGCCAGCGCCGAGCGGACCAGCATGGTGGCCCGCTGCGCCGGCTCGAGCGCGTCGCCGTGGCGATCGAGCAGTGCCTCGGTCGCCTTCCAGGCGTTGTCCCACTGCCCCCGCTGAAAGCAGATGGTCGAAAGGCGCTCGAGAGTCGGGCGGAACGCGTGGTCGCGCGCGTACGATCGCGAGTAGAGCGTGAGCGCGCGATCGGACTCCCCCGCCGCTTCGGCCGCCGAGCCGACGGCGAAGTAACGCGCGGCCGCGTCGGGGATGGCGGCGCTCTTGGCCGCGAGCTGGTCGAGCGCCTCGGCGGCAGCCTGCCAGTTGCCAGCCGCCAGGTTGAACCGGCTGCGCAGATCGAGCACGCGTGGCTCGTCGCGCAGCTGCGCGGCGGCGTCGTCGAGCAGCGCCACCGCGCGCTTCGGGTTCTCCAGGCGGTCGCCCTGCACGACCGCCAGCTCGAGCAGCAGCGCCCCCCGGCGCGCGGGCGAGGCCGCCAGCGCCACCTCGCTCTCGAGCAGCTTGGCGACCTCCGACCAGTCGCCCTCCTTCGACGCCAGCGCCCCGAGCGCGGCGATCGGCTCGGCCAGCGTGGGGTCGAGCGACATCGCGCGCCGATAAGCCTCGCGGGCGGCGCCGTTGTCGCCGGCACGCGCCGCGGCCCGCCCGCGACCGTAGAAGAGCGGCGCCGCCGCGGTGGGGTCGAGCTTGGCGGCCCGGCGCCCCAGCTCCTCGGCCAGCAGGCGCGCGCGGGCCGGCTCCTCGAACAGCTTGTCGAGCGCGGTGAGGGCCTCCATGTTGCGCGGGTCGAAGTCCAGCGCCGCCAGCGCGTCACGCTCGCCCTCCTCGCGCCGGCCGCGATCGGCGAAGGCGCGGGCGCGATCGAGGAGCGCGCGCGATCGATCGCCGGCCGTCGGAGCCACCGCGGCGCGGGCGGTCTCCACCGAGAGCAACGGGTCGTGCCGCACGAGCGCCACCAGCGCCGGCGGATCGCCGAGCGGTGGCAGCGCGGCGGTGCCGGCGCCCCCGAGCTCGACGTAGAGGCGCAAAGCCTCGTCGATCTCGCCGAGCCGCGCGCGCCGCAGCTCGGCCAGCCGCCAGAGGAGCGCGGCGCGGGTGGGCGGCCGCGCCGGATCCTCGGGCGCCGGCGGCGGCAGCGTCGGGGCCCGGGCCGCCTGCCAGGCGAGCAGATCGGCGCAACGCTCCCAATCGCCGGTGGCCACCAGGAACCGCTCGGCGGCTGCCGCTGCCTGGAAATCGCCTGGATCGACCTCCAGCACTGCCAGCCAGGCCTGCCCGGCGCTCGACGGATCGACGTTGGCGACGTTCTCGGTCAGCCGGGCCACGTCGCGCAAGAGCTGGCGGCGGCGGGCGGCGTCCGTCGTGTGATCGAGCGCGGCGGCAGCGAGCCCCAGCGACTCGCCGGCGCGCCCTGTGGCCTCCAACCTGCGTCGGGCGTCGTCGAGGACCGACGGTGCGCCGGGAAACTCGGCGAGCGCCATCAGGCGGACGTCCAGCGCCTTCTCGGCCTCGCCCGCGCCTTCGAGCAGGGTGGCGTGC
This sequence comes from Polyangia bacterium, assembly GCA_036498765.1. GTDB lineage: Bacteria > Myxococcota_A > Polyangia > Fen-1088 > Fen-1088 > JADGRB01. The sequence continues at coordinate 8,476 of DASYEX010000099.1, read as the reverse complement.
TCGGCCAGCACCGCCAGCCGAGCGTCTCCCTGCAACGCGCCCGCGTCCTTCTCCAGCGCCGCGGCCAGCTCGCGCGGTCGCCCGAGCGCCCGCAACAGCCGGACGCGCTCGGCGCGCGCCCGCTCCCCCTCGCCCGGCGCCGCCTCGGCGAGCGCGCCCTCGAGCACGGCCACCGCCCCCAGGGCGTCTCCGCGCGCTTCGAGCGTCTCGGCCAGCCGCCGGCCGAGACGCGCGCGCCGCCCGGGCGCGTATTCGGCGGCATGCGCGGCGCGCAGGAGATCGAGACGGCGCCGCGCCAGCTCGGGCTCGCCGTTCGAGATCCGCGCCGCGAGCGACTCGGCGAGCGACAGCGCCGCGTCGGCGCCCGGATGACCGCCCAGCGCCTTCTCCAGGTGGGCGAGCACCGCGGCGACATCCACTTTCTCGCCGTCGCGGGCGAGCATCCGCTGCGCGGACTGGAAATGGGCCTCGGGCGCCTCCGGCTCCACGACGGGCGCGCGGGCGGCCGTGACGACGACGCCCGCGTCGGCGCGCCACTCGGTCCCGAGCGCGGTGAGGCCGGCCTGCTCGGCCTCCGCGGCCAGAGCGAGCAGCGCCGTTCGAGCGGCGGGCCCGGTGAGCGCCTCGAGGTGAGTCCGCCGCAGACGGAGCGCGTCTTTGACGAAGCCCGCTTCGCGAAGAGCTGAATCCAGCGCCGCGACCTTCGCCGCCACCTCGGGGCCGGGCGCGCTCGCGCGCAAGGCCTCCTCGCCGAGGCGGCGGGCCCGGCTGGCTTGCCCCGCGCGCGCGTCGCCGAGAGCCCGGTCCCACGGCGAGGGCGACGGCGGGCGCGCGCGGCGGACGCGCGCAGGCAGCGGTCTGCTGGCTTCGCGCGGCCTGGGCGCGGGCGCCGGGTCGGGAGCCTCGCGCGCCGCCGAGCGCGGTCCGCGGCGCGACTTCTCCACCGCCAGGTCCGCGGCCATCTCGGCCACGCTGGCCGCGTCGCCGGGCGGCAAGCGAGCGCCGAGGCGCGCGGCCTTGCGGGCGGCGGCCCGCCGGTGATGCAGCGGAACCCGCTCGTCGCGCGCCAGCCCCAGCCAGGTGAGCGCAGCGTCGCGCGGGAGATCGGCGCCGAGCTGCGCCTCCGCGAGCGCCGACACCAGCACCGGCGCGGGCGTCTTCCCTTCGTTGCGTGCCAGGCTCGAGAGCCAAGCGAGTCGATCGGCCGGCGCGAGGGCGCGGGAAAAGCTGACCGCGGCCGACGTCAGCGCCCCCGTCGGCCCCCCCTCGCGTAACGCGTGATCCAGCTCGGCTCGTGCCGCCGCGGCGTCGCGCGCGCGCAGGAGCTCGGCCAGATCGACGCGGAGGCGCGCCCGGGTCCGCCCGTCGCTGGCCGCCGCAATGGAGCGCCTGAGGGTTTCCTCGCCCGCCCGCACGGCCGGAGCGTATCACGGAGGTACCGGTCGCCACGGTCTGTTAAAGTGCGCGGTCCATGACCACGAAAGAGTCATCCGGCACCGCGCCCGCCGTGGTCGCCTTCGCTGTGATCTTGGGCGGCGGCGCCGGGACGCGCCTCTGGCCGTCCAGCCGGCGCGCCCGCCCCAAGCAGCTGCTGTCGCTGGGCGGGTCCGAGTCGTTGCTGGCGGCGGCGGTGCGGCGCGCGCGCGCGCTAATGGGGCTCGAGCGGACGCTGATCGTCACCGCGGCGGACCAAGAAACCGCCGTCCGCGCCGCGATTCCCGATCTCCCGCCGGAGAACATCATCGCCGAGCCGGTGGCGCGCAACACCGCGCCCGCCGTCGGTCTGGGCGCCGTGGCGGCCGTGCGGCGGGCGGGCCCCGAGGCGGTCATCGCCGTGTTCCCGGCCGATCCCTATATCGGCGACGAGCCGGCGTTCGACCGGCTGGTGCGGGCTGCGCTCGTCGAGGCACGCGACACGATCACCACCATCGGCGTCCGGCCGACGCACGCCGAGACGGGGTTCGGGTACCTGCGCCTGGGCACGAAGCTCCCGCGCGCCGGCGCCGATCGCGTGAACGGACCTGATGTCCACGAGGTGGGCGGCTTCGTCGAGAAGCCGGACCTTCCCACCGCGCAGGGCTACCTGGCCTCGGGCGAGTACCTCTGGAACTCGGGGATGTTCTTCCTGACCGCGGGCCGAATGCTGGAGGAGTCGCGGCGCCACCTGCCCGCGCTGGGCGCGCTCTTGAGCGCGGCGGTCGCGGCCAAGGATCCCATCGCCACGATCGCCGCCGGCTACCGTGACGTCCCGTCGATCTCCATCGACAACGGCATCATGGAGAAGGCCAGCGGCCTCCGGGTGCTCCCCGGCGCGTTCGGTTGGAACGACGTGGGGAGCTGGGCGGCGCTGCCCGCGGTCCGCCCGCCCGACGCGCGCGGCAACGTCGTGCTGGGCGGCGCGACACTGATCGACGGCGACGGCAACATCGTCGTCGCCGAGGAGGGGGCGCCGTTCGTCGGCGTGGTCGGCGTGCGCGATCTGGTGGTCGTCGCCACGCGCGACGCGCTGCTGGTCGTCCCCAAGGACAAGGCCCAGGACGTCCGCAAAATCGTCGAGGCTGCCAAGCAGGCCGGCCGGACCGATCTCCTTTAGGAAGCGAACCCCATGGCGATGAACCCCCGAGTCTTTCGCGAGTACGACATCCGCGGCGTGGCGGAGACCGACTTCCCCGACGACTTCGTGGCCGATCTGGGCCGCGCCGTCGGCGCCTATTTCGCGGACGCCGGCGCGCGCCGCGTGACGCTGGGGCGCGACTGCCGCCTCTCCTCGCCGCGCATCCACGCCACCTTCAAGCGCGAGCTGCTCGGCGCGGGGATCGACGTCGTCGACGTCGGCGTCGTGCACTCGCCGGGACTCTACTTCTCGGTGTTTCACCTGGGCGTGGACGGCGGCGTGATGATCACCGCCAGCCACAACCCCTCCGAGGACAACGGGTTCAAGATCGTCTGCGGCCAGAGCACCATCCACGGCGCCGAGATCCAGAAGCTGCGCCAGAAGATCGAGGCGCGCGCCTTTCGCACCGGCGTCGCGCCCGGAAAGGCCAGCGAGCACGACATCCTCGCCGACTACGTGGCCTACATCGTCGACCACATCAAGCTCGGCCCGCGGCGCTTCAAGGTGGTGGTCGACGGCGGCAACGGCACGGGCGGCCTGTCGGCGATCCCGATCCTGAAGAAGCTGGGGGTCGACGTGGAGGAGATCTACTGCGATCCCGACGGGCGCTTCCCCAACCACCACCCGGATCCCACCGTCCCCGAAAACCTCCAGGCGCTCATCGCCCGCGTGAAGGCGACCGGCGCCGAGGTGGGGATCGCGCTCGACGGCGACGCCGATCGGATCGGCGCGGTCGACGGCCAGGGGCGGATCCTGTGGGGCGACCAGCTGGTCATTCTGTTCGGGCGCGAGATCCTGAAGAAGCAGCCCGGCGCCACCTTCGTGAGCGAGGTGAAGTGCAGCCAGGCGCTCTACGACGAGCTCACGCGCCTGGGGGGCCGGCCGATCATGTGGAAGGTCGGCCACTCGCTCATCAAGGCCAAGATGAAGGAAGAGAACGCGGCGCTGGCCGGCGAGATGTCCGGGCACATGTTCTTCGCCGACCGCTGGTTCGGCTTCGACGACGCCGTCTACGCCGGCCTGCGCTTGGTCGAGCAGCTCACCCACTCGCGCGAGACGCTGGCCGAGCTGCGCGACACGCTGCCCGTCCTCCACAACACCCCGGAGATCCGGATGCCCTGCCCCGACGACGTGAAGTTCGAGGTGGTGCGGCGCGCGGTCGAGTGGTTCCGCGAGCGCTATTCGATCGTCGACGTGGACGGCGTGCGCGTCAGGTTCGAGGACCGCGGCCAGAACGTCGGGTGGGGCCTGGTGCGCGCCTCCAACACCGGCCCCGTGCTGGTCATGCGCTTCGAGGCCGACGGCCCCGAGCGCCTCGGCGAGATCCAGGCGCTCATGGAAGATCGCCTGCGCCAGATCATCGCCGACGTCACCGCCGGCGCCTAGAGGTAGCTCGACCGTGGGCCCATCGGGCCAACCGCGCCCCTTTACCGGCGACGGTCCGGCTTTACCTTAGCTGGGCGGTCATCATATGAGTCGCCGAATCGGAGTGTTGGTGGGGTTGGTCGCCGTCGTGGGCGTGGGCGGCGGGTGGATGGCTCTCGCCGCCCACGGCCGCCACAAGTCGGCCTTTCATCTGGAGAAGGCGCGCGTCGACAGAGGCGATCTCACCGGGCGCGTAACGGCCACGGGCGCGCTGTCGGCGCTGGTCACCGTGCAGGTCGGCAGCCAGGTGTCGGGGCGGATCGCGCAGCTCAGCGCTGACTTCGGCCAGCGGGTGAAGCGCGGGCAGATCATCGCCCGGCTCGACCCGCAGCTTTTTCAGGCAGCGGCCGAGCAAGCGCGCGCCAACCGCGACGCGGCGGTGGGGACGCTGCGCGAAGCCGTCACCAAGGCGGAGAACGCCAAGAAGCAGCTGGCGCGCGCCCAGGAGCTGCGGAGCAACAACCTGATCGCCGCCGCCGACTTTGACGCTGCCCAGCTCCAGGCCGAATCGACCGCGGCGGCGGTGGACACCGCACGCGGCGACCTCGAGCAGGCGCGCGCCAACACCCATCAGGCCGAGGTGAACCTCGGCTACGCGACGATCATCTCGCCCATCAACGGGGTGGTCATCTCGCGCAACGTCGACGTCGGGCAGACGGTGGCGGCGTCGCTGCAGGCGCCGACGCTCTACACCATCGCCGAGGATCTCGGGAAGATGCAGGTGCACGCGGCGGTCAGCGAGGCCGACGTGGGGCGGCTTCAGCCGCAGATGCCGGCAACATTTGTGGTGGATGCCTACCCCAACGAGCGGTTCAAGGGGGTGATCCGGCAGATCCGCGACGCCCCGCAGACGTTGCAGAACGTGGTCACCTACGACGCGGTCATCGACGTCGACAACCCGGACCACCGCCTCAAGCCGGGGATGACCGCCAACGTCACCTTCGTCTACGCCGAGCACAAGGGGGTGTTGCGGGTCCCGAGCGCGGCGCTGCGGTTCTTGCCGCCGCCCGAGCTCCTCGCCGAGGCGGGCCTGGCCCCTGCCACGCCCAAGAAGGCGCACAAGAAGGTCAAGCCGCGCGCGATGGCCCCGAATGGGCACCCGGTGGGCGACGCCGCGGAGGGGGACGATCCGCCGCCGCCCGGCGGCGCCGCGCCCAAGCGCACGGTGTGGGTGCTGCGCGAGGGGCGCCTGGTGCCGGTGACGATCGAGACCGGCGTCGCCGACGGGAGCCTCATCGAGGTGCGCGGCGGCGCGCTCGCCGAGGGAGACACGGTGATCACCGACGCGCTCGACAAGAACGAGCGCGCCGAGAACAAGGGCAAGGGAAAAGGCGGCCTCTTCTGATGAGCGCCACGCCCCCCTTCTCGTCGCTGGTCGAGATCATCGACGTCACCAAGACCTACCGGATGGGCGACGTCGACGTGCACGCGCTGCGCGGGGTGTCCCTGCGGATCGCCGAGGGAGAGTTCGCCGCCATCATGGGGGCCTCGGGGTCGGGGAAGTCGACGCTGATGAACATCCTCGGCTGCCTCGATCGGCCCAGCCTCGGCGCTTACTGGCTGGACGGCGCCGAGGTGTCGCGCCTCGACGCCGACGCGCTGGCCGAGACGCGCAGCGGGACGCTCGGCTTCGTCTTCCAGAGCTTCAACCTGCTGGCGCGCACGACGGCGCTCGAGAACGTCGAGCTGCCGCTGGTCTACACCGGCCGCCGGCCGGCCGAGCGGCGGGCCGCGGCGCGCGCGGCGCTCGAGCGGGTCGGCCTCGGCGAGCGGCTGCACCACCACCCGAGCCAGCTCTCGGGCGGCCAGCAGCAGCGGGTGGCGATCGCCCGCGCGCTGGTCAATCGGCCGCGCCTCATCCTGGCCGACGAGCCGACCGGCAACCTCGACTCGCGCGCCAGCCTGGAGATGATGGCGCTGCTCCAGCAGCTCAACGACGAAGGGATGACCATCGTCCTCGTCACGCACGAGCCCGACATCGCCGCGCACGCCCGCCGGGTGATCACCGTGCGCGACGGGCTGATCGAAAGCGATCGCCGGATCGAGGCCCCGGCCACCGCCCGGCCCGCCGGCCCGGGCGCCCTGGCGGCGGCGCCGTGACCCCGGCCGGGATGCGCACCGGCGACGTGATCCGCGTGGCGGGGCGCGCGCTCTTGCGTAACAAGCTGCGGTCGTTCCTGACGGCGCTGGGGATCATCATCGGCGTCGCCGCCGTCATCGCCATGGTGGCGATCGGCGAAGGGGCGCGCGCCCGCGTCGAGCAGGCCTTCGCCGCGATGGGGACCAACGTCCTCATCGTCTCGTCGGGCGCCAAGACCGCCAGCGGCGCCAAGGCCGGCGCCGGAACGCTGCCCACGCTGACCTGGGACGACCTGCGGGCCATCAAGGCCGAGGTCGAGGGGGTGAAGTTCGTCGCGCCGCGCGTCCACACCACCGGCCAGGTGGTCAGCGAGGACCGCAACTGGCTCACCCTGGTGGATGGCACGACGCCCGAGTTCTTCGAGATCAGAAACTGGCCGATGCGCCTCGGCCCCGGCTTCTCGCCCGAGCAGAGCGACGCCGGGGCCAAGGTGGTGGTTCTCGGGCAGACCGTCACCGAGCGTCTGTTCGGCGCCAACTCGGATCCCACCGGCCAGACGGTCCGCATCCAGAACGTCCCCTTCCAGGTGGTGGGGGTGGCCGCGCGCAAGGGGCAGTCGCCGGGCGGCAGCGACTACGACGACGTCGCCTTCGTCCCCGTCACCACCTTCCTGGCCAAGATCCAGGGCGGCCTGCAGAAGTTCATCCCCGGCACGATCATGATCGAGGTCGAGTCCGACGACGAGACGACCTTGATCGCCGACAAGGTGGCGGCGCTCCTGCGCGACCGCCACGGGATCGGCCTCGGGCAGGAAGACGATTTCTCGATCAAGAACTCGACCGAGACGGCCAACCGCAAGGAGGAGAGCACGCAGGCGCTGACCCTGCTGCTGGCCAGCATCGCCGCGGTGTCGCTGCTGGTCGGCGGGATCGGGATCATGAACATCATGCTGGTCAGCGTCACCGAGCGGACGCGCGAGATCGGCGTGCGCATGGCGGTGGGGGCCAAGCGGGCCCACATCATGCTGCAGTTCCTGGCCGAGGCGCTGACCCTCTCGGTGGCCGGCGGGCTCATCGGGGTCACGCTGGGGCTGCTGTGCGCCCAGCGGCTGGCCGTGCGGTTCGGCTGGCCAATGCTCATCCGCCCGGAGGTGATCGCGCTGGCGGTCGGTTTCTCGGCCGCCGTCGGCATCGGCTTCGGCCTCTATCCGGCGCGCAAGGCGTCGCGCCTCGACCCGATCCTGGCGCTGCGGTACGAATGACCTTCGCCGTTTTTCCCCTCTGCTCCTTGCTGGCGACGTTCGGCGCCCGCACCGTCACGCTCGAGGAGGCGGAGCGCGCCGCCGCCGCGCAGCGCCCCGACATCCGGTTGGCCGACGCCAACCTGGCGGCGGGCGTGGCCCGCGACGAGCAGGCGCGGGCGCCGCTCTTGCCGCAGGTGAAGATCGACAGCCTGTACGAGCGCACCACCGGTAACCGCTCGCAGAAGCCGGGACACACCAACAACTATCCGACCAGCTGGCAGACCTACAACTGGTTCGACACCCAGGTCTCGGCCACGCAGATGATCTGGGACTTCGGGCAGACGCCCAACCGCTGGCGCGCCGCGCGCGCCCGCGCCGTGGCGCTGGGGGACAACGCGCGCGGCGCGCGCCTGGAGGCCGTCGCCGACGTCCGCACGACATACTTCCGGGCCTCGGCCGAGCGGTCGCTGGCCGGCGTGGCGCGCCAGACGCTCGCCAACCGGCAGCGCCACCTCGAGCAGATCCGCGGCTTCGTTCACGCCGGTACGCGCCCGGACATCGACCTCGCGCAGGCGGTCGCCGACGAGGCCAACGCGCGCGTGCAGGTCATCAAGGCGGACAACGGCTACGCCGTGGCGCGCGCGCAGCTCAACCAGTCGATGGGGACGACCGGCGACACGGACTACGAGGTGGCCGACGACACGTTCCCGCCGCAGCCGGGCGAGAACGCCGAGATCGGGCCGCTCATCGACGAGGCGATCCGCGCCCGCCCGGACCTGGCGGCGATGGAGGCGCAGATCCGCGCGCAGGAGCTGACCCTGCGCGCGACCCGCAACGGCTACTGGCCGACGCTGAACCTGGTGGCGGGCGCCGAGAGCGCGGGGCAGTCGTTCGAGAAGACCCACCTGCTCGACAACCTCGGGAACGTGGTCTCCTCCGGCGGGATGGCCTGGAATCTCTGGGGCGGCGCGCAGCTCACCTGGCCGATCTTCCAGGGGTTCCTCACCCGCGGCCAGGTGCGCGAGGCCGACGCCACGCTCGACGGCCTGCGCGCGCAGCACGACGCGCTCGTCCAGCAGGTCTGGGTGGCGGTCGAACAGGCGGCGCTGGTGGT
>DASYEX010000098.1:0-3723 GCA_036498765.1 Polyangia bacterium | reverse complement strand
CTCGCCCGCCGACAGCACGGCCGCCAGCACCTCCAGCGCGGGCATGTCGGGATCGGCGGCGCGCGGGATGTGGTAGCCGCCGACCACCACCGGGATCTGGACCTCGATCTGCATGGTGGCCGTCCGCGTCGCCGTCTGCGGCGGCTCCGCGACGTTCGCCCGCGGGGGCGTCGGCCCGCGCGGGATCTTGCCGAAGTGCTCGTCGACGAGCTTGCGCACCGCCTGCTCGTCCATGTCGCCCACCACGATCAACGTCGCGTTGTTCGGCTGGTAGTAGGTGTCGTAGAAGCGCTGGCAATCGGCGGGCGTCACCTTCTCGAGATCCTCGATGGTGCCGATCGCCGTCCAGTTGTAGGGGTGCTTGGTGTAGGCGAGCGCGCGGAACTTCTCGATCGCCTTGCCGATCGGATCGTTGTCGACCCGCAGGCGCTTCTCCTCCTCGACGACGTGGCGCTCGGAATCGACGGTCGCCGGAAACAGCTTGAGGTTCCGCATCCGCTCGGCCTCGAGCTCCAGCGCGAACCCGACGTACGAGGGCGGCACCGTGTCGTGGTAGGCGGTCAGGTCCTCGGTGGTGAAGGCGTTGACCTGGCCCCCCACCTCCTTGAGCAGGCGGGCGTGCTCTTCGGGCGGCACGTGCGTCGACCCCTTGAACATCATGTGCTCGAACATGTGCGCGACGCCGCGAATGCCGACGTGCTCGTCCTTGGATCCGACGTGATAGAAGACCTGCACGGTTGCGATGGGCGCCTTGTGGTCGGCGAGAAAAAGCACCTCGAGGCCGTTGCCCAGAGTCCAGCTCTTGACGTCCAGCTTGGGCGGAGCGACCGACGCGGCGGTGGCCGGCGCGGCCTTGGCCGGCTTGGCGGCGCGGCCCTCGACGCTGGCGCCGAACGCGAGGGCGATGCCGGCCAGCACGGTCACGGATCGAAGTCGGCTCACGGCGGGCCGGACTATGCCACACTGGCCGCGCGATGTCGGTGGTGATCGAAACCGTCGAGAGCCGCGCGCTCGCCGGCAATCCTCTCGGCGATCCCGTCGCGCGCCGGTGCGCCGTGTGGCTGCCGCCGTCGTACGCGTCGGCGCCCGCGCGGCGCTATCCGGTCATCACCTGGTTGGCGGGCTACGCCGGCACCGGCGAGATGCTGTTTTCGGGGAACGCCTGGCAGCCGGGACTCGGTGAGAGGCTCGACCGCCTGGTCGGCAGCGGCGCGATGGGCGAAGCGATCGTGGTCGCGCCCGACTGTTTCACCCGCTGGGGAGGCGCGCAGTACCTCGATTCGCCGGCGATCGGAAACTACGAGACGCATCTTCTGACCGAGGTGATCCCGGCGGTCGACCGCCGCTTCCGGACCGCCGCCGCGCGCGCGGGCCGCGCGGTCGGCGGTAAGTCTTCGGGCGGATTCGGCGCGCTGGTCCTGGCAATGCGCCACCCGGATCTGTTCGCCGCCGTCGCCAGCCACGCGGGGGACATGGCGTTCGAGCTGTCGGCGCTCAAGGATCTTCCGGTCGCGGCGCGCACGCTGCGGCGGCACGGGGGCGTCGAGGCATTCCTGGCGGCGTTCGAAGCCTCCGAAAGAAAGGGACCTGAAGATTTCACGACCATGATGGTGCTGGCGCAGGCGGGCGCCTATTCGCCCGACGCTGGTCGTCCGGGCGGCCTGGCGCTGCCCTTCGACCTCGAGACCGGCGAGCTCGACGCGGCGGTCTGGAAGCGGTGGCTCGCCTGGGATCCGATCCGGATGCTCGACGCACACGCCGAGGCGCTGCGCGGGCTGGCGCTGCTCTACCTCGACGCGGGGACGCGCGACGAGCACAACCTGGATCTGGGCGCCCGCATCTTCGTTCAACGGCTGCGCGCCCTGAAGATCGGCTTCGAGCACCAGGAGTTCGACGACGGCCACCGCGGGACGGCCTACCGCTACGACATCTCGCTCCCCAAGCTGGCGGCGGCGATCGGCGCGCCGCCCGCGCGCTGAGGCCGGCCCTGCGTCCCGGCGATCGACTCTCGATCATCTGCGCCGACCTCGACGACGAGGGGGCGGGCGTCGGCGAAGCCCAGGGGGTACACGTTCACGTCGCCGGCGCGTTGCCGGGCGAGCGGGTCGCCGCCGTCGTCGAGCACGTGTCCCGCCAGGCGCTGGCGGCCTGGGCCAAGCTGGACCTGGTCGAGGTGCCGTCGCCCGCGCGCCGGTCGCCGGCCTGCCGGGCGTTCGGCCTCTGCGGCGGCTGCCTGCTCCAGCACCTCGACGGGAACGCCCAGCTCGTCTGGAAGCAGGCCCGGGTGGCGCGCGCCCTCGGCGCCCGGCCGGAGCTCGCCGAGGTGCGCGTCGAGGCTTGCGTGGCGTCGCCCCACCCGCTCGGCTACCGCAACAAATCGAAGCTGGTCGCCGCGCGCGCCGGCGGTCGCCTGGTGCTCGGCGGCTACGCGCCGCGCTCGCACGACGTCGTCGATCTCGCCGGATGCCGGATCGCCGAGCCGCCGCTGGACGAGACGGCGGCCGCGTCGCGCGCGATCCTCGACCAGGCCGGCGTCCGCCCGTATGACGAGGCGACGCTGACCGGGGAGCTGCGGCACGTGGTGCTGCGGGCCAACCATGCCGCGGAGGTGCTGGCGGTCCTCATCGTGGCCCGGCCCCTGCCGGACGCCGAGGCGCTGGGGAGACGCCTCCGGGAGGCGCGCCCCGAGATCGTGGGCGTCGTCGAACATTTGAACCGCGGCCGCGGCAACGTCTTGTTCTCCGACGCGGGCGACAACGAGCGGAGCCTCGACGGCGCAGGAGCGATCGAAGATCGCCTCGACGTCGGCGGGCGCGCCGTTCGCGTCACCCTCTCGCCGGGCGCCTTCTTCCAAGCCAACCGTGGCGTCGCGGCCCTCGCTTACGCCGCGATCGGGCGCGCGCTGTCGGTGCGATCCACCGACCGCGTCGTCGACGCCTACTGCGGCGTGGGCGGCATCGCCCTGGCGCTGGCGCCCGACGCCGCCGAGGTCGTCGGCGTCGAGTCCCACGAAGGCGCGGTGGCCAGCGCCGCCGCCTCTGCCGCCCGCAACGGGATCACCAACGCCCGTTTCGTCGCCGCCGACGCCAGCGCGGCGCTCGCAAAGCTGGACCGCGCCGACCTGGTGGTCCTCAACCCGCCGCGCAAGGGATGCGCGCCCGCCGTGCTCGACGAGGTCGTCCGTCTCGCGCCCCGCGCGATCGCCTATCTCTCCTGCGATCCGGACACGCTGGCCCGCGACCTGGCCCTGCTGGCCGCCCGCGGCTACCGCGGCGACGCGGTCACGCCGTTCGACATGTTGCCGCACACGCCGCACGTCGAGGCGCTGGCCATCCTCTGGCGCTCCGCGCCCGCGTAGCAGGTCAGCGCCCCCGACCGAAGGCCACGTCGATCGCGGCGAGCACCAGCTGCCCCGTCCCGGTGAAGTATCCAGACCAGTTGCCGCGCCCGATCTGGACGGGGATGAGGGCGCGAACGCTGGCACCGATGCTCATCGTCGGACGGTCGATGAACAGGTACCGGACGACGGGAGAGAACAACGGTCCGCTGCCGCCGACCTTGCACGATCCATCGCATATCGGCGCGTAGGCGATGGCGAGGACGCCGATCCCCGCCCCCACGCCCACCTCCAGTCGGTCGAGCGGACGTGGAAGCACCAGGCCGATCTCGAGCTGCGCGTCGAGCAACGTCGTCTGCTTGCTGAAGAAGAACCCGACCTGCGCC
>DASYEX010000097.1:0-20922 GCA_036498765.1 Polyangia bacterium | reverse complement strand
CGTCTCGCGCGGCCACCTCCGCTCCGTCTACGACCGCTTCCACCCGCGGGCCTGAGCGCTCCGGACGGCTACGCGGCGTCGCCCAGCACCCGATCGACGAGGCCGTAGTCGCGCGCCTCGGCCGCGGACATGAAGTTGTCGCGCTCGGTGTCGCGGGCGATCTTCTCGACCGGCTGGCCCGTGTGGTGGGCGTAGATCCGGTTCAGCGTGTCGCGCGCCTTGAGGATCTCTCGGGCGTGAATCTCGATGTCGGTGACCTGCCCCTGCATCCCCGCCAGTGGCTGGTGGATCATGACGCGCGCGTGGGGGAGGGCGTGGCGCTTTCCCTTCGCGCCCGCCGCCAAGAGCAGGCTGGCCATCGAGGCGGCGCGCCCCACGCAGTAGGTGGCCACCGGACACCGCAGCGCCTGCATGGTGTCGTAGATGGCCAGGCCGGCGCTGACGTCGCCGCCCGGCGAGTTCAGGTACAGCGTGACGTCCTTGTCCGGGTCCTCCGATTCGAGGAACAGCAACTGGGCGACGACGACGTTGGCGACGGCGTCGTCGATGGCGCTGCCCAGGAAGACGATCCGGTCCTTGAGCAGCCGCGAGAACAGATCCCACCCGCGCTCGCCCCGGTGGGTCTGCTCGACGACGGTGGGGATCAGCGCTTCGGTGCCGCGCGGCCTCATCGCTTCTCCGGCTTCGCCAGCCAGGCGACCAGCGCCGCGCGCGAGAACCTCCAGACGTCGCCCAGCCGGCGCCCCGGCAGCTCGCCGGCCTCGGCCATCGCGATGACGACCGACTCCTCGATCTGGAGGTACTGCGCGGCCTGGGCAGTGTTCATCACCTCGGGTGGATCGTAGGGCTGGAAGGAGTACGACCCGACCGTCGAGAGCGGCTCTCCCGGACTGGTGCCGAGCTTGTGGATGAGACCGGCCACCAGATCCTTCTTTCGCATTCCCAGCGCCTCGGCGGCGCGATCCAGCTTCTCGACCGCGGCGGCGGGCAGCCGTACGAAGAGCGCCCCCTCTGCGGGTGGTTTCTTCGGCATATCTCTAAGATATCAAAAAATATCTGCGTGTCACGCGGAGTTTACAGCGCGGGACGCGCGCCAGGTATCGCCGCTCCGAGCGATAGCCGTGATATTTTCCACCTCATGCGAGCAAGCGGCGCGTGCTGGGCTTCGTTGAACCTGGTCGTTCTGGCGGCGATCTTCTCGGGCTGCGGCGGAAGCAGCGGGAAGACCGCGGGCACGGAAGGAGGCTCCTGCTTCCCCAACCTGACCTGCGACACCGGGCTGACCTGCGCCTCGAACCTCTGCGTCCGACTCTCGGGCGCCGGCGGGGCGGGCGATTCGATCGGCGCGGGCGGCGCGGCGGGAGCTGGCCCACAGGCAGGGAGCGGCGGCCAGGCGGGCGCGAGCGGGCAGGCGGGCGCGAGCGGCCAGGCGGGCGCGAGCGGCCAGGCGGGCGCGGCAGGCTCGGCGGGGCAGGGCGGCGGCGCCGGAGCCGGCGGTCAAGCCGGAGCCGGCGGAACCGGCGGGCAGGGGCCCGTGAGCTACGCGATCCACCTCGGCCCGATTCAGGTGGCGGCCGGCGTGGAGAACACCCAGTGTGTCGTCGTCCGGCTGGGAAACAGCGCGGCCATCCACATCGGCCAGATCCGCAACCAGCTCGGCCCGGCGGCGGTCCAGATGATCCTCTACACCTCCACCGACACGACCGAGCAGACGACGCCGTTCGCCTGCGCTCCCTTCAGCAACGTGTTCACCCAGACGGGCGTGACGCCCTTGACGATCTCCGAGAACCCCGACGAGACGCTCACCTTCCCGACCGGCGTCGGGGTCCCGCTCGGCGTCAACCAGATGATGCGGATCGAGCTCCACTACGCCAACCTGACCGAGAGCGATCCGGTGACTGTCGAGGCCACCTCCACGTTGACCACGATGCCGGACGCAGGCTTCCAGTCGTCGGCCTCCCTGCTGGCCGTCGAGGGGATCGACATCTCAATCCCGCCCGAAGGAACGTTCGCGCTGAGCGCCTTCATTCCGTTCCCCTCCACGCTCGGGGGCGCGAAGATCTTCGCGGTGACGGGCCAGGAGCACCAATGGGGAACCTCGGCCCAGCTCTTCTCGGCGTCTTCGTCGAGCGATCCGGGGACGTCGATCTACCTCGACACCTCTTGGAACATGCCGCCGCTCACGCCGTTGCAGCCCGCGCTGACAGCGGCGGCCGGGGCGGGGCTCGGGTTGGCGTGCAACTGGCTCAACGCCTCGCACGCGACCGTGAAATACGGAGCTGGAGCGACCGACGAAATCTGTCTGTTCGTCGCCTACTACTACCCGAGCCAGGGCCCCACGGTCTGCCTGCACACGGCCCAGGGCGGTGGTGGCGGGCTGAACGTCTGCTGCCCGGGGGCCTCTGGTTGCGACACGCTGGGCCAGTAGACCGCGGGCGGCGCGCACGCCGGACGTAACGCGCGCGCGGTCGATTTTTGCGCGGCGCGCGGTCGGATTGACACGTCGGCGCGCGCTGACCAGACTCACGGCCCGGAGGAGCGATGGACGAGCGCGCGACGCGGGTGCGGGAGATCCTGGGGCTACGGCGCCTGCCCATCAAGATCGGCTTCCTAGATGGTCTGCCGGCGCAACTGCCCCGCTGGGCGGGTGGCCCGGTGGCCGCGGGCTGCGTCTTCTGGGACGCGGCGATGGAAGGTAAGAGCTTCTATACGATCGCCGCCGACCACTGGAACTGCGCCGTCGGCAGCCACATCCACGGCATCCCGCTGCCGGACGACCGCACCAGCGAGCTGGACGCGACGATAGAGTTCATGATCGAGACCCGCTACACCGACGCCGGGGAGGTGGCCGGCATCCCCACCGTCGAGCGCGAGCCGAAGGCGATCGCTTTCGCCCCGGCCGGCAGCGACGCCTTCCCGGGTGACGTCTTCCTGCTGGCCGCCGCGCCGGCCCCGCTGTCGTTGATTCACGACGCCGCCCGCCGCGCGGGCCTGGCGGGCGCGGGGACCGCGTCGATCGACCGCCCGAGCTGCGCGATCCTGCCGGCGGCGATGAAGAGCGGCACGCTGGCGTTCGCCTTCGGCTGCAAGAGCAACCGCGTGTTCACCAAGGTCCGCGACGACGAGGCCTATGTCGCCATCCCGGCGCCGGGGTGGGACGCCTTCGTCGACAAGCTGCTCGAGGTCCAGCGCGCCAACCTGACGATGGGGACCTATTTCCAGGCCCACGCTGCCAAGTTCGGGGGGAAGTAGCTCACACCGCGCGATAGATCACGCTTTGGGCGTCCTCGGTTACGGAGCGGCCACGTCGGCGCGCGGCCGGTGCCCCTCCCGTAACCCGTCGCCGTCCGGGGTGACCCGATCCGGCGGTACGTCGCTTGCTCTGACTCCCGCCTCGGGGGGACTCCATGAGGGTGTTGGCTTACGGGGTGGGAGGGCTGGCTTTGGTTTCGGCGTGGGCGCTCGGCTGCTCGCGCGGCGGTTCAGCTCAGGCGTTGCATGACGGGGCGGTGATGCGTATCGGGGGCGACTCCGGGGACGCGAGCGGCGCGCAGCTGGTGATGGACGCCGGGGGCAGCCCGATCCTCTGTTCGGATCTCTTCGACCAGACTATCGTGCCGTCGTATTCGTTCGACATCTCCGCCGACAATTGGGCCAAGCTCACCGCCGACTTCAACGACGTCAAGGATGTGCTGGCCGGCAACCCGCCGTCGACGTACTACCCGATCACCTTTCACTATGGTTCGGAGACGGTCACCGACGCCGCGGTCAAGCTGCGCGGCAAGTCGTCGTGGGTCAACACCGTCCTCTACGACACGAACCCCAAGATGCAGTTCGACATCTCCTTCGGCCAGTCCAACCCCAAGGGGAAGTTCCACGGCGTCTCCAGCCTTCACCTCTCGGCGCCGCGCGACGACTGGACCTTCATCAACAACCGCGTCGGCGACAACTGGCTGCGGAAGATCGGGCAGACCGCGCCGTGCGCGAGCAACGCGATGGTGACCGTCAACGGCGCCTACTACGGTCTCTACGTCGAGGAGGGGAACGTCGGGACGGCGCTCTTGAAGCAGTACTTTCCCAACGACTACGCGGGCGATCTGTTCAAGGGGGGCACCGAGCCGCAGACGAACGTCACGAGCCCGAACTGGCCGCGCCTGACGGCGCTGAACGCCGCCACCGACATGGCGACGCTGGCGACGCTGATCGACCTCCCGAACAGCGTGCTCGAGTGGGCCGCCGAGGCGGTGGTCGAGGACTGCGACGGGTACTACGGCGGGGCTCACAACTATTACATCTATGACGAGGGGGCGCCGGGCTACGTCTGGATCGCCGACCACACCGACTCGGCGCTCGAGTGGGCCGAGGTGTTCACGGGCGTCTCCTATCGCGAGCACCCCCTCTACTGGTGGGCGGGGCGCGTGGCGCCCGACAAGCCCGGCACCGACTTCCTGATCGTGATGAACGATGCCAACGGGCGCGCGCAGTACGTGAACGCCGTCGCCACCGAGGTCGCGAAGTGGGATCCCGCCGAGATCTCGGGATGGGTGAACGCCTGGACGCCGCAGATCGCCGACGCGCTGGCCGCCGATCCGCACAAGTGGGCGACCGTCGCCCAGGCGCAGTCGGCGGTGGCGGCGCTGCAGGACGAGATCCAGAACCGGCCCAAGTACCTGCAGAGCTTCGTCAGCTGCGAGCAGGGAAACGCGGCCGACGCCACCGACGCGGACGGCGACGGCGTCCCCTGGTGCAACGACTGCGACGACGGCAACGCGTCCGTGCACCCGGGCGCGCCGGAGATCTGTGGGAACCACGTCGACGACAACTGCAACGGCGTTGTCGACGAGAGCTGCCCCGGCGAGGCGCCCGGATATCCCGGCCAGCCCGACGGCGGCGCGGTGACAGGCGTGAGCACCAGCGGCGGCAGCCCGGACGGCGGCACGCGCGGGTAGCCGGGCGTTCGGCGAGCAACCCTACCCGCACGTGCGCGCCTGGCTCGACCGCGTCGCCGCCCAGGCGGGTTACATCCCGATCACCCGCGGTTAGACTTCGGCGGGATGGATCACCCTGCGCTCTCCGCCGAGGCCGTCAAGGCCGCCGCGCGCGCCTGCCAGTTCGCGCTGGTGGGGCTGGCGCCGGCCGCGCCGCTCGATCCGGCGCCGCTCCGGTCGTGGCTGGCGGCCGGGTACGCCGCGGACATGGCGTGGATGGGGCGGCGGCTCGACGAGCGGCTCGATCCCGGCGCGGTGCTGGCCGGCGCGCGCACGGTCATCGCGCTGGCGATCCCCTACCACCGGCCCGCAACCGAGGCGCCGTCGCCCATCGCCCGCTACGCGCGCGGGCGCGACTACCACTACGCCCACCGCGATCGGATGAAGGCGCTGCGCAAGCGCTTGCTGGCGCTCGATCCGACGCTGGAGACCTACGCGGCCGTCGACACCGGCGTGGCGATGGAGAAGGTGTGGGCCGAGCGGGCGGGGCTCGGATGGATCGGCAAGAACGGCTGCCTCATCAATACCAAGCTCGGGTCCTGGCTGACGCTGTCGGTGATGTTCACCGATCGCGCCGTCGACGCCTACGACCGCCCGCACGATCGCCGCTGCGGCGCCTGCACCCTCTGCCTCGGCGCCTGTCCGACGGAGGCGTTCGCGTCGCCCGGGGTGGTCGACGCCCGGCGCTGCCTCAGCTACCAGTCGATCGAGAACCGCGCGGAGGTCCCGGCGGACCTGCGGCCGGCGTTTCGCGACCGCCTGTTCGGGTGCGACGTCTGCCAGGAGGTCTGCCCCTGGAATTCGCGCGAAATGCCCGAGGGTGATGCGCGCTTCTCGCCGCGCCCGCTGGCGGCGCTGACGCCGACCGAGATCGCCGCGCTCTCGCCGGCCGACTTCGAGCGGCTGGCCGCCGGGATGGCGCTGGCACGCGCGCAGCACGACGGGCTCCGCCGCAATGCCCTCTATGCGATCGGCGGCGCTCCCGAACGGGCCGATCGCGCGGCGCGCGCCGTCGTCGAACGGCTCTCCGACGATCCCTCGCCGGTGGTCGCCGACGCCGCCCGCTGGGCGCGCGCGAGGATTGACCTGGGTCCCGAGGAAGAGCCCGCGTAGCCACCATGTGGAGCGTGCCGCGCGGCGGGTCGGTCCTACGAGCCCTCCGCGAACCAAGTCAGCGCATCGCGGCTTCGAACGGCTTCAATTGGGGCAGCTCGACGACTGCGCCGAGCGCCGGCATCGTGAGCCGGCGCAGGCCGCCGTCCCGGAACACCAGGAAGATGAGCGATGGGTCGTCGAGCGGTCGGGTGAACTGAAACGACGCGCGGGTGGGGCGGCCGGCGCGATCGTCGAGCACGGTGACCGTCATGTACGAGGTGCGGACGACGCTCCCGCGGGGGAGCGGCAGGGAGGGGCTGCGGAAGATGGACGCCCAGGCGCCGTCGAGCAGGCTGCCCTCGGGCGTCGAGAGCTCCAGCGTGTCGGGGCCGGTGCGGCGCAGGCGGTGGGGCGTGGCGGCCATGGAGAGGATGCCGCCGCCGAGCTCGCCGAGGCGATCGGGGCCGCCGAGCGCGCCGCCTTCTCCCCGGGCGATCGGGCGGAGCTCGTCGGGGGTTCGCCCCTGCTCGAAGGCGCGTGCTGGCAGAAGCTGGAGCGCGAACAGGTCGTCGAGCGCGACGAGCACGACGCGCGCGGGGACGGGCGCGGCGATCTCTGCTTCTCGGGCCAGGTGGCGGTAGCCGTCGAACATCTTGGCGAGGAAGATCGTCTTGGCGGGCAGGGCGACGGCGGCGACCACCAGGTTTGGCAGGCCCAGCGACAGGAGCGCCAGCCCCGCCAGCAAGCGCCCGCGCCGCGCGCGAAAGAGTTGCCAGGCGTCGCGCAGCAGGCAGGCGACGACGACGGCGCCGCCCAGGCCGGCGGCGAACAGCAGCCGGTCGCCGATCAACCCAGGCGACGCGACGACCAGCGCGCCGGCGGCGCCCAGGCCCATCCAGCGCACCCGAGCCGCCTCGTCGGGCGGCAGCCGGCGCAGCGCGCGTGGCAGCCAGAGCGCGACGACCACCGCGGCCACCACGCCCACGACGACGAGCGCCGCGCGCAGGTGTTGGTCGGAGAAGGCGAAGTCGACCGGCGTGCGGAGGATCAGGTTGCTGAAGAGCAGCGGCAGGCGCGCCGGCAGCTCGGCAAGGTAGCCGAGCGGATCGCCGAAGGGATCGAGGTAGGCGCCCGAGCCGTGGGCGCCCGCGCCGAGGAGGCGGTAGATGAACAGGTAGACCGCCACCAGGAGCGCCGTCGGCGCCAGCGCTCGCCGCCAGCCGGGGCGGCGCTCGCAGATCTCCCAGGCGACGACGTAGGCCAGGGCGGCGAGCCCCATCTCCCCGGCGGCCAGGCCCAGCGCGCCGAGGAGCGGCGCCAGCACCGCGCCCGGGCGCCAGCCGTGGATGCGCCAGCGCAGGTGCGCGCCCAGCCCCAGCCAGACCAGCACGCAGGAGACGACGGCGTTGCGCGCGGCGATGAAGGTGACCGAGAGGCCGTGCCCGTCGTCGAGGCAGAAGATCAGGAAGGCGAGCAGCCACAGCGAGCGCGGCGCGGCCCGACGGTAGAGCGCGCCGACCAGCGCCAGCAGCGCCGCGTACCAGAGCAGTGTGTGGACGTGGTAGGGGACCGGCCGGCGGCCGAAGAGCGCGTGGTCGAGCGCCATGAGCGCGCTCGACAGCGGGCGCAGGAACCGAAGCTCGAGGTTCGGCGCGGCGAAGTAGGGCGCGCCGCGGTCGAGGAGCGCCGCCAGCCGCGTTCGATCGCGCGGCACGAACGAGTAGAGGTCGAGCGGACCGACCGGGTTCGCCGACCACCCCTCGAGCTGCGCGATCTGCAGATAGTCGTCGGCGAAGAACCCCGCCCGCAGGGACGGGAGCACGAGGCAGAGGCCGAGGAGGACCAGTCCGAGGTGAGCGCGGCGGGGCGACATGCGCGCAGCCTAGCAAAGGTCGAGCCGGCCCCTTGTGACGCGCCCAGAGTGCGCTACGATCCGTTGCGGGAATGCCGAAGCGGCGAGACGACAAAGACGGGAATCTCGGGACGATCGCGGCGCCCGAGCTCGTCCGTGAGACCGAGACCAAGAAGAAGGTCGAGCGGCCGCCGCTCTACGAGGTCCTGCTACACAATGACGATTACACGACGCAGGAGTTCGTCATTTTCGTGCTGATGAAGTACTTCCAGCACGACGCGACCACCGCGCAGAAAATCATGCTGCACGTGCACATCAAAGGGATCGGCGTGGCGGGCGTGTTCCCGTTCGAGATCGCCGAGACCAAGGCCCACCAGGTGGTGGCCTTCGCGCGCGAAAACGAGATGCCCTTGCAGGCGTCGCTGCGAAAGAGCCCAGAGACGTGAAACGACACGTGAAACCAAACGTGAGAGCCGACTCATGAGCATGCTCAGTCCAGAACTGGAGACCGCCATCCGGCACGCGCTCGATGACGCGACCAAGCGGGGGCACGAATTCTCGGGCCTCGAGCACCTGTTGCTGGCGCTGATGGTCGACGAGAAGACCAGCGACGTCATCAAGCACTGCGGTGGGTCGATCGCTCGCCTCATCAAGAAGCTCGAGAAGTTCCTCGATGAGGAGATCACCCCACTGCCCGAGGAGGACCGCGAGCGGGCCCAGCCGACGTTGGCGTTCGCGCGCGTGGTCCAGCGCGCGGTCAACCACGTGCTGGGCGCCGGCAAGGAGCAGGCCGGCGGCCCCAACGTGCTGGTGGCCTTCTTCTCCGAGGCCGAGTCCAACGCGGTCGCCTTCCTGAAAGAGGAGGGGATCAGCCGGCTGGACGTGATTAGCTACATCTCGCACGGGATCAGCAAGCTCCTGCCGGCCAAGACCGGCGTCCCGGGGGACGACGGCCCGTCGGCGGACGAGGACGCGGACGAGCCGCCCGCGGACCCGCTGGCGCAGTTCGCGGTGAACTTGAACGAGCGGGCGCGGGCCGGCGAGATCGATCCGCTCATCGGGCGCAAGGCGCAGATCGAGCGGGCGCTGCACGTGCTGGCGCGGCGGCGCAAGAACAACCCGCTGTTCGTCGGCGACGCCGGCGTGGGCAAGACCGCCATCGTCGAGGGGCTGGCGCGGCGGATCGAGCTGGGCGAGGCGCCGGCGGCGCTCGCCGGCGCGACCATCTACGCGCTGGACATGGGCGCCATGGTGGCGGGGACGCGCTACCGCGGCGACTTCGAGGAGCGGTTCAAGGCGGTGCTGAAGGCGCTCGCCGAGAAGGACAACGCCATCGTCTTCATCGACGAGTTGCACACCATCGTCGGTGCCGGCGCGGCCTCGGGCGGGGCGATGGACGCCTCCAACCTCATCAAGCCGGCGCTGGCCAACGGCAAGCTCCGCTGCATCGGCACGACGACGCACAAGGAGTACCGCAGCTACATCGAGAAGGACCGGGCGCTGGCCCGGCGGTTCCAACCCATCGAGGTCGACGAGCCGTCGATCGAGGAGACCATCAAGGTCCTCCAGGGGCTGCGCGAGCGCTACGAAGAGTTCCACGGCGTCGGCTACACCGACAAGTCGCTGCGCGCGGCCGCTGAGCTGTCCTCGCGCTACCTCAACGACCGCCGGCTGCCGGACAAGGCGATCGACCTCATCGACGAGGCGGGCGCGGCGGCCAAGCTCAAGAAAGGGAAGATCAAGGGCCAGAAGCGGCGGGTCCGGAGCAAGGACATCGAGGTGGTGCTGGCCAGCATGGCCCGCATCCCGGCGCGAACCGTGGAGGCGGATGACCGCGAGCGTCTCGCCCACCTCGAGAGCGATCTGAAGGCCAAGATCTACGGCCAGGACCCGGCGGTCGAGCGGGTCGCGCAGGCGATCAAGATGAACCGCGCCGGGCTCGGGCTGCCGCAGCGGCCGATCGGGGCTTTCGTCTTCGCGGGGCCGACGGGGGTCGGCAAGACGGAGCTGGCCAAGCAGCTCGCCGAGACGCTGGGCGTGCAGTTCCTGCGCTTCGACATGTCGGAGTACATGGAGCGCCACACGGTCTCGCGCCTCATCGGCGCGCCGCCCGGCTACGTCGGCTTCGACCAGGGCGGCCTGCTCACCGACGCCATCCACCAGAACCCGCACGCGGTGCTGCTGCTCGACGAGATCGAGAAGGCGCACCCCGACCTCTTCAACCTGCTGCTGCAGGTGATGGACCACGGGTCGCTCACCGACAACAACGGGCGCAAGTCCGACTTCCGCCACGTGGTCCTGATCATGACCAGCAACGTCGGCGCGCGCGAGCTGTCGCGCCGGATGCCGGGCTTCGGCGCGGCCGGTGACCAGCGGTTCGGCGACACCGACGAGGCGTTCAAGCGGATGTTCTCGCCCGAGTTCCGCAACCGACTCGACGCCAAGGTCGACTTCGCGCCGCTCGATCCGAAGGTCATGGGGCAGATCGTCGACAAGTTCATCGCCGAGCTCGGCACCCAGCTCGCCGAGCGCAAGGTGAAGATCGAGCTCTCCTCGGCGGCGCGCGCCTACCTCGGCAAGAAGGGCTACGACCCGATGAACGGCGCGCGCCCGCTTGGCCGCGTCATCCAGGACGAGATCAAGCGCCCGCTCACCGACGAGATGCTGTTCGGCAAGCTCGCTTCGGGCGGCACCGTCCGTGTCGACGTCGCCGACGACAAGGTGACCTTCGCCTTCAACACCGCCAAGGCGCTGCTCCCCGTCAACTAGCGCGCGACCCTGGAGGCTCCCGCGCCTCCCGCGTCGCGGGCTTTCCAAAACAACCCGAACGGCGTACAAGCCGGGCATCCGTCGAGCGCGCGTGGTGAGGGGGGCGATCGTCTTGGGGCTCGGTCTCGGCTGGGCCGGCGTCGCGGGCGCAAACGACCTACCTCTGCCCGGCGGCCCCGGCGGGCGCTGGCGGCGGCGCGGCCGGTGTGGCCGGTTCGGCGGGCGCTGGCGGTACGACCGGCCTCGGCGGCGCGAACGGCGCTGGTGGCGCGACCGGCGCGGCGGGCAAAGCGGGCGCAGCAGGGGCGGGCGGGACGGTCCCACCAGGCAGCGACGGCGGTGGGTGTGGCTGCGACACAGGTGTCGCGTCCTTGCCGACGGGCGGGCTGGCGTTCCTGGCCGCGGCGCTGCTGGCGCTGCTTCGGCGCGGTTCCGGGCGGCGCGCTCTCGGCGCGCCAAGCCGATCTCGGCACCGCTAACCGCGGCCCGCCGTGCGTACGAACGCGCCGACGCCCAGCCGGCGTGCCCGGAGCACCACCAGCAACGGCAACAGCTCGCCGGCGGCGGCGACGGCGAACAGCGTGCTGGGACCGGCCGTATCGTAGACGCGCCCCACCGCCAGGTTCCCCACGGCCCCACCCACGTTGATCGCCATGACCAGCAGCGCCTGGCCGGTGGCGCGCAGCTTGGGCGGGACGCTGGCGGCGACGAGCGCGATCCCGGCGCTCCAGAACATGCCGAAGGTCATCCCGTGCAGCGCTTGCAGCGCGATCAGGGCGGCCGGCGCGTGCAGGACGGCGTTGCCCACCCAGCGCAGCGCGCTCGCCACGAAGGCGGCGGCCAGCAGCGCGTCCAGGCTCACGCGCGCGTGCAGGTGGTGGAAGTAGAGCAGCACCAGCATCTCGGCGGTGACGCCCAGCGAATAGGCCAGGCCCCACTCGAACGGAGGGAGCCCGCGATCGCGCAGGAAGACCCCGAAGAAGACGTTGTAGGGCGCCATGCAGGCCCAGTGGAGCGCCCCGGCGATGAGCAGGAGGCGCAACGCAGGATCGGCGAGCAGCGTGCGCACGTCGGTAAACCGCGGGCGCACCGCGCGCTCGCCCGTGCCGCGCACCTGCAACGTCGACAGGAACGCGCCCGCCAGCGCCGCCCACATCGCCGTCGGCACCAGGAGCCCGCCGAGGCGCGGCGCGCTGGTCCCGAGCAGGGCGCCGACCCCCAGCGCCGCGGTGATCCAGCCGAGCGAGCCCCACAAGCGGATCCGACCGTAGATGGCGCCGGCCCGCACGCGCGCCACCGCCAGCGCGTCGGCGAGCGTCCCGATCCCCACGAAGAACGCCGCGTAGCCGAGATATGCGGTCAGCACCAGCGCGAAGCTGCGCGCGGCGCGCGTGTGGGCCCAGACGAGCGGCGAGAACCCCAGCCAGGCGGCGAAGGTGATGAACCGCAGCACGCGGTCGTGCCGCTGCGTCCGGTCGGCCAGCCAGGCCCACCCGAGCGGTACCGCCAGCGACAGCATCGGCGCGATCGCCAGCGCGGTCGAGATCTGCGCGCCCGAGAACCCCAGCACCCGGAGGTGCGCCGGCATGTACGCCATGCCGACCGCCACCACCCCGAAGGTGAAGAAGTAGACGACCTCGATCATCCGGCGTCGGGCTCGCCCGATCCGGTGTCGGCCGTCCGGAACGGCGTGTGGGCCGCGTACTCGCGGACCTCGGCCTCCACGGCCTCGGCCTCGCGCTCGACGAAGCCGCCGATGGCCTCGGCGAGATCGGGGTGGCGGATCCAGTGGGCGCTGTGGGTGAGGGCCGGGCCGAGGCCGCGCTTGAGCTTGTGCTCGCCTTGCGCGCCGGCCTCGAACAGCGTCTGGCGCTTGGCGATGGCGCGCTCGATGAGCTGGTAGTAGCAGAGCTCGAAGTGCACCATCTGGAAGTCGGCCAGGCAGCCCCAGTAACGGCCGTAGAGGTGGGCCCCCTTCTCGAAGTTGATCGTGCCGGCCACGGGCCGCCCGCCCTGATAGGCGAGGGTGGAGACCCAGCGGTCGGCCAGCGTCTCCCGCGCGATCTCGAAGAACTCGGCCGAGAGGTAGGCGTGGCCGCCGTGGCGGTCGACGTTCTCGACGTAGAACGCGCGCAGCGCCTTCCAGTCGCGTGGCTCGAGCTCGGCGCCGGTCGCCGTCCGGAACGTCAGGCCGTGCTCGGCGGCTACCCGCCGCTCCTTGCGCACCTGCTTGCGGTTCTGGGCGCGAAAGGTCGAAAGATAGTCCTCGAAGCTCTCGAACGGGCGGTCCGGCCGGTTGTGCCAGTGAAACTGCATGCTGAGGCGCGGGAAGAACCCGGCCCCGGCCAGCGCGTGCTTCTCGGGCTCGGTGCAGAAGAGGAAATGCACCGACGAGGCCTTCTCCTCGTCGGCGACCTCGCGCGTGGCGCGGATGAGCGCCGCGCGGACCGCCGCCCGGTCGACGTCGGGCGCGTCCAAGCCGGGCAAGGTCGGCAAGCCGGGCAAGATCGGCAACACGGGAAGCCGGTACCCCGTCGCTGGCGTGAAGGGGACGGCCGCCACCAGCTTGGGGTAGTAGCGGACGCCGGCGCGGTGGGCGGCGTTGGCCCACGACCAATCGAAGATGAACTCGCCGTAGCTGTTGGTCTTGAGGTAGAGCGGGACCGCGCCGACCAGCTGGCCGCCGGCGCGGGCCAGCACGATGCGCGGCTGGCAGCCGGCGCGCTCACCGACGCTGCCGGACGCCTCGAGCGCGGCGAGAAACGCGTGCGCCAGGAATGGGTCGTCGTCGCCGGCCAGCCGATCCCAGTCGGCGGCGGCCACGGCCGTGACGCGATCGACGATCTCCAGCTCGATGATGTTCGAGCCTAGCAAGAAAACCGGCGCGCGCGGCGCCGGCGGTCAGAAGTAGCTCGCCGAGAAGACGACGTTGAACGCCTCGCCCGACCAGTGGACGCTGGTGTCGTTCTGGTCCTTCATCGACGTGGCGGTGATGATCTCGGCCGCGGCGCCCAGACCCCAGTGCTCGGAGACCCACCACTCCTTGCCGACCATCGCCTGGAACCCGAACCCGCCGCCGGTCTGATCGATCGTCTTCCCCTTGGCGTCATCGATCACCAGGGCGGCCACGGCCAGGGTGCCGGAGACGTAGAGGTTGATGGGCTCGAAGTAGTAGATGGCGCCGGCGCCGAAGCCACCCAGGCCGGCGCTGTCGATGTTGACGAGGTCCGCGCGGGTGGTCTTGAGGTTGCCCTTCGTCATGATGGTCTCGAAGAAGGTTCCGTAGACCGCGAAGTTCGGCGCCAGCGCGCCCCCCAGCGCCAGGCCCAGCGAGATCCCGCTGCCCGAGACCTGTGTCGAGCCCGAGGTGCCGCCCGAGGTCGAAAACGAGCTGACGCCCGGGCCGAGGTGCAGGCGCAGGAAGAAACCCGCGTGGATCGGCTCGGGCGGCGCCGCCGGGGGTCGCGGCGGCACGTACGCCTGTGGCCGGTACCCGGGCGCGTAGCCAGGCGTCGCGGGGGGGGCCGGTCCATCGCCGGGTGGAGAGGGGGGCTGCGCGGTAGGCTGTTCGGGAGCCGCGGGGCCGGGCGGGGCCGGCGGCGGGTTGGCGGGCGCCGGCGGCGGGTTGGCGGGCGCCGGCGGTGGGTTGGTGGGCGCCGGCGGTGGGTTGGTGGGCGTCGGCGGTGGGTTGGCGGGCGTCGGCGGCGGGCGGTACGTGGGGGTCGTCCACTCGGAGCCGGGTTGGGCGCTCTGGGCGCGGGCCGGGCGCGAAACCGCGGCCGCGAGCGCCACCGCCGCCACCAACGCCCATCGATGTTGCTGGATCATCGCGTCCGGGAGTCTCGCCGGGCGGGCGGGGGCAGTCAAACGAACCGTCGTCACTGGGGCTGACCGGCCCGGGCGCGTCGGCGAAACGCGGCGGCCGGCGCTGGTCAGCGGGCGCCGGTCGTGGAAAAGTCGTCGGGCGTGACGGAGACCGCCCACCGTGTGCTGGCCTGGATCGAGCGCTTTCTCAAGAGCGGCGGCCTCTGGTGGAGCGTCGGCATCTCCGTCGGTCTGGCGGTGCTGTCGCTGGCGCTGGCGGTGGTGGTCGTGCTCGGCTGGCCCGCTGATCGCTTCAAGGGCGAGGGGCCGACGCAGGTCGGGAAGGACGCGCACCTCGTGGTTCGCGCCGTCGGCTTCCTGGCCCGCAACCTGGGCGGCGCCGTGCTGGTCATCGTGGGCGCGATCATGGCCGTCCCCGGCGTGCCGGGGCAGGGCCTCTTGACGATGCTCATCGGCCTCACGCTGCTCAGCTTCCCGGGCAAGCGCCGGCTCGAGCGCCGGCTGCTTCGCGTGCCGGCCGTTCTTCGCGGCATCAACCGCCTGCGCGCGCGCTTCGCGCGCCCACCGCTGGAGCTCGACTGATGGGGATCGTTGGAATCTTCGTCCTGCTGGGGATCGCCTTCGCGCTCTCCAACAACCGCCGCCTGGCCGTCAACTGGCGCATCATCGGCTGGGGCTTCGCGCTGCAGTTCGCGATGGCGCTGTTCGCGCTGCGCACGCGCCTCGGGATCCGCCTCTTCTCGCTGGCCAACGATCTGGCCGACCAGTTCGTCCAGTTCGCCGACGCCGGCATCGGCTTCGTCTTCGGCAACTGGCCGGCCAACGCTGTCGTGCACACGCCCATCGCCGGCGGGGGCGGCGGCCTGCGCCCGGTCGCCGTCGGTTTCGTCCTGGCGGTGAAGGTCCTGCCGATCATCATCTTCGTCGCCAGCTTGATGGCGGTCGGGTACCACCTCGGCCTCATGCAGCGGATCGTGGCGCTGCTCGCGCGCGGGCTCTCGAAGACGATGCACGTCTCGGGCGCCGAGGCGCTCTCCACCGTGGGCGACATCTTCCTGGGGATGACCGAGGCGCCGCTGCTCATTCGCCCGTACATCGCCCGCATGACCGAGAGCGAGCTCTTCGCCGTGATGTGCGCCGGGATGGCCACCATCTCGGGCAGCGTGCTCCTGGCCTACGTCGCCATGGGCGTCGACGCCGGCTACCTCATCACCGCGTCGTTCATGAGCGCGCCCGCGGCGGTGATGTTCGCCAAGATCATGATCCCCGAGACCGGCACCCCCGAGACCTCCGACGCCGCGCGCGTCTCCGTCCCGCGCCTCGACGTCAACATCGTCGACGCGGCGGCGCGCGGGGCCGGCGAGGGGCTGCAGCTGGCCCTCAACGTCGGCGGCATGCTGATCGCCTTCGTCGCCATCGTCAGCATGTGCGACAAGGGCGTGTCATGGGTCGGCGGCCTCGTCGGCCATCCCGGCTGGTCGTTGGGCCGGCTGCTGGGCGCCCCGCTGACGCCGCTGGCCTGGGTGATGGGCGTCCCCTGGCGCGAGGCGCCCTTCGTCGGCCAGCTCCTCGGCACCAAGACCGTGCTCAACGAGTTCATCGCCTACCAGATGATGACCAGCCACCCGGCCGAGCTGTCGGTCAAGAGCGCCCGTATCGCCAGCTTCGCGCTGTGCGGCTTCGCCAACTTCGGGTCATTGGCCATCGTGCTCGGCGGCGTCGGCGGCATGGTGCCGGAGCGCCGCTCGGACCTGGCCAGGCTCGGGATCCGGTCGATCATTGCAGGCTCGCTGGCGACGTTCCTGACCGGAACGATCGCGGGGCTGGTCGCGCCGTAGGAGAGTCGCGCGGCCGCGTCAGTCGTGAGGACCCACCCCGATGAGTCTCAAGAAACCTCCCCCAAAGCTGAGACCGGCCGTGATCTCGTCTCGCGAGGGGCCGGTCGCGGCGTGCCGAAACGAAAGGTAGATGAGCGTGCTCGCGGCCCAAGGGCCCTCGTTGATGACAATCCCGTATCCGATGGTGCCGGCGAGGATCGCGCCGTTCTTGTTCTTGTCACGCCAGGCGTAGCCGGCGCCGCCGATCAGCGTCCAGCCCTCGATGCCATTTGAGGGCGCGACAACCGCCTCCCCGAGCAGCTCCGCCGTGCCGAAGTTTGCCGTCCGAAACTCCACGGCCGGACCGAACGCGCTGACGCCTCCAAACAACAGCTCCACGCGCGGCACCAGCTCGAAGACTGGTCCTCGCGCCTCGCCGGGTGGGATCCGCGCGCCGCCCCCGATCCCGAGCTGAGCGCCGAACGCAGGCTGGTCGGCAGCGTTTGCCGCGGAGGCGAGCAGGCAGGCCGCGATGAGCGCTCCCCATCCTGCCCAACCCGCGTTCCGCCCCAACGCGCCTCTCACGATACCGCTGTTGAGACGCCGGGGACACGAGGTAGCAATGTCGTTCGCTGGTAGGCCGCGATTCGCGGTATGCTGCCGTCGTAGCATGGCTTATTGGGTGAGAGGGGTGGCGGTGGCGGCCGGGGCAATTGCGTGCTGGACGGCCGTGTCGGCGCCGCCAGCGGTCGCGGCGACGCCGAAGCCGTACATCGTGGTGGGCGCCGAGAGCCCGGCGTTCGCGCCCTTTTACGGGAGCAGCGGCGACGGCGGTCCGATCTCGCTCGCCTGTGGGCCCACCACCTGCCTGGCAGAGTGGTACGGCCAGGTGATGCCGCTCGGCGCCGACGGGACGCCGGGCGCGCTGGTGCCGTTTCTGGCGGGCGACTACGGCACCGGCCAGACCGTGGTGACCTGGGCCGGCGATCACTTCCTTCTGGCACTGTCGGACGATACGGGCGTCGGGGTCATGCCCGTCTCGGCCGCGGGCGTGCCAGGATCGGTGACATACCCCGAGCCGAGCGTCGCCGGCCCCGGCGGCGAGCCGGCTATCGTGTGGAACGGCGGGCATACGCTGCTGGCCTGGTATGATTGGGCGGGGCCTGGCCTGACGCCGCCGACGGCGCTGTGGGCCGTCATGCTCGACGCCCAGCTGGCCCCCATCGGCGCGCCGGTCGAGCTCGATTCCAACGTCACCGCGGCCCAGAACTACTACCTCCAGGCCTACGCCCTGGCCGGCGGCTTCGCGATCGTCGGGGGCCTGAACATGTACGCCCTCGACGCGAACGGCGCCCTCACCGCCGGCCCGACGCTGCTGCCCGGAACGAAGGCCACCGATATGGTGTACGGGGTCTCGGCCACGCCGGTGGGCGCGGACCTGGCCCTCCAGTACAGCAAGGCGAGCGTCACCAGTCGGCTCATGATGCTCGACGCCAGCTTGCAATCGGTGGCGACGGCGGGCAATTCCGGCAACGCGGCGCTGGCCTGGAACGGTACGACTCTGGTCGGCCTGGGCGAGGGGAGCAGCATCGCGCCGGCGGTGTACCGCTTCACCTCGGCGCTGACGTCGGCCGGCGGCGGCGTTTCGCTGTCCGCCCTGACGGACAGCCTAGACGCGGGGGCCGTGGCGGCGACAAGCAGCGGCTTCATCGTCGTCGCTGCCGGCTACGCGGCCGCCACGACCGACGACCTCAAGGGTGTCTATGCGATGCCGCTCGACGCGACGGGCACCCCGGTCACGGGCGCGGTCCCGACGCTGCTCTCCAACAGCGTGCGGCCCGAGTCGTCACCGGTCGTCGCCCCGACCGCTGGCGGCTTCATCGCCGCCGTGAGCGCCGACCTCGCGGTCGAGCTCGGGTCGCTCACGGCCGATGGCCTGCCCGACACCACCAAGGGGCTGGTCGCCATCACCGCCCCGTACTACGGCAGGGCGGCACCCCGGGACGTCGCCGTGGGGCCCTCGGGGGCGATCATGCTCTGGGGGACCTCGCCCCTCTACTTCTCGTTCTATGGCGCGAATGGCACGCTGGGCGACGCGCCGCCCTTCCAGTCGGCGGGGATCAGCATTGGTTCGAACGCCGCCGCCACGTGGAACGGCAGCACCTGGACGATCGCGGGGTCGGGCTACCTTGAGAGCAACACCATCGCCGCCGATGGGACGGTGGGGACGTTCACCTACGCGTCGCCGTACTCCGGGAACCCGCAGGGGAACGCCGACCGCGTCGCGCTGTCGACCTTGGGCGGCACGACGCTGCTCGCCTGGTCCATCGACTACGACCTCGGTGGCCAGGCGATCGCCAACCACGTGTTCGTGGAGCGGCTCGATGGCGAGATGTGGATCGGCAATCCGAGCGAGGTCCCGTCGCCGACCTATCCGGGCACCTGGCCCAGCACCAGCCTCTCGCTGGTCAACGACGGCAACGCGACGTCGGGGGGCTTCCTGGCGGCGTGGGACGAGCTCGACAACGCGCTCGACGGCTCCTACACCTCCGAGGTGCGGGTGATCCGCGCCGGCCTCGACGGCCTCCTGCGCGACACCGCCCCCCTGTCGCTCTACAAGGTGCAGGGCGCGCCGCCCGACGACGCGGGCAACGCGAGCGTCCCGCTGCACGACGTGGGCGCGGCGTTCGACGGCACCGCCTACTGGGTCGTCTGGCGGCTCGACTCGGGCGCCTGGGCCCGGCGCGTGACCGTCGGCGGCCAAGTGGTCGACGCGGCGCCGGTGCAGCTGGTCTCGGGCGCCGTCACCGACGTGCGAATCTCGTCGCGCGGCGACGGGCGCGTGCTCTTGCTCTATGTCCGGAACGACCCCAGCCCCGGCATTCGCGCGGCTCGGGTCGAGTCGCGGATGCTCACGTCGTCGGACGTGGCGCAGACGACGACCGGGATGGGCGGCGCGGGCGGCGGAGGTGGCGGCGCAGGTGGCGGCGGAGCGACCGGCCGTGGCGGCAGCGGCGGGACGGGCGCGACCGGCCAGGGCGGCGTTGGCGGCGGAGGTGCCGGCCCCGGCAATGGTGGCGCGGGCGGCGTCTCTGCGAGCGGCAGCGGCGGCGGGACCGGAACCGGCAGCGGAGGCGCGGGTGGCGCCGTGACGGGCCTCGACGGCGGCGCCGGGACCTCGGGCAGCGGCGGCGGTGCGCCGCAGGCCTCGAGCGGCTGCTCCTGCGCGCTCGAGGGCGCGAGCAGGCGCGGCGGCAGCGCGGCAAGCCTGGCGCTCGTCGCTCTCGCGGCGCTCGTCACCACGCGCCGGCGCCGGCGGCGAGTCGAGCGCGTCGGCCCCGGCTTCCGGCGCGGCGTCGCGCATCTTCCGAGCCTGCTCGTGTGCGCCCTCGCTTGTACGACGGCGTCGGGCGCCTGTTCGAGCGGCGGCACGAGCGGAGGCAGCGGCGGCGCCTCGGTTGCGAGCGGGAAGGGAGGCGCGGCCGGCACGGGCAGTGGCGGCGCCTCGCTGGGGGGAGGCGCTGGCTCCGCCGCTGCGGGTGGCCAGGCAGGC
This sequence comes from Polyangia bacterium, assembly GCA_036498765.1. Classification (GTDB taxonomy): domain Bacteria; phylum Myxococcota_A; class Polyangia; order Fen-1088; family Fen-1088; genus JADGRB01. The sequence continues at coordinate 1,023 of DASYEX010000097.1, read as the reverse complement.
ACCGGCACCGGCGACTCCTCGGGCGTGGCCGGTCAGGGTGGCGCTGCCGGCGCTGGCGGCGCGGCTGGCGCTGCGGGCGGCGCGGCCGGCAGCCACGGCGGCGCTGGCGCAGGCGGCGCGGCTGGCACCACCGGCACCGCCGGCGCGAACGGCGCGGCGGGGGCGAGCCCGGACGGCGGCACCGACGCGCGACCGGCCAACCCGCTCCGCGTGAAGGCCGTGGTGGGCGGCGCTTACCACAGCTGCGCCCTCATCGACGACGGCCGTGTGAAGTGCTTCGGCGACGGCGAGAACGGCGAGCTCGGCAACGGCAGCTACGAGTCCTTCGGCGCCGATCGGGACCACTCCGGCGACAACATGCTGTTCGCCCAGCTCGGCACCGGCCGCACCGCCACCGCGCTCGCCGCGCACAACGAAACCACCTGCGCGATCCTCGACGACGCCACCTTGAAGTGTTGGGGCGACAACCTCTACGCCCAGCTCGGTCAGGAGTCCTACGCCAACAACCTGGGCAGCACGTCCTTCACGATCGGCGACAGCCTGCCGCCCATCAAGCTCGGGACCGGCCGCACGGCGCGCGCCGTGGCCGTCGGTGAGCAGCACGTTTGCGCCGTCCTCGACAACGGCCAGCTCAAATGCTGGGGCAGCGGCGGCGGCACCGATTGGAGCGCGCTCGGCTACGGGGACACGATGACCCGCGGGTTGCCCGGCTCGATGGGCGACAACTTGCCCGCGGTGAATCTCGGCACTGGCCGCACCGCCACCGCCGTGGCCTGCGGGGCCTCGCACACCTGCGCGATCCTCGACAACGCCTGTGTGAAGTGCTGGGGCTACAACGCCGCCGGCGAGCTCGGCCAGGGAAACATCACCAACGTGGGCGCCGCCCCCGGCCAGATGGGCGACAACCTCCCGTGCATCGACCTCGGCGCGGGCAGCGCGAAGCCCAAGCTGATCTCCGCGGGGTGGAACTCGACGTGCGCGCTGTTCGACAACGGCCGCGTCAAGTGCTGGGGCAGCAACGCC
>DASYEX010000096.1:0-6163 GCA_036498765.1 Polyangia bacterium | reverse complement strand
GCCTTCATTCAATCCGTCCAGCAACAGGTCGTGCCGCTGCTGAGCGCGCTCCCGCGGCCAGGCGATTTTCCGATGCCGCGCGGGGACACCAAGGTCGCGTGACGCGGAGCTCCCGGGCGGCCTTGCTGGCGATGGCCGCGCTGCTCCTCAGCGGACCGGCCCTGGCCGGCGGCGGCGCCGCGCCCGACGCCGGCGCGCCGACGCCGGCACGCTGGAGATCCGCGACCTACGTGACGCTCTGGTTCGAGCTCGACGTCCCGGCCATCCCCGGGCCCGCCGGAGCGATGCTCGACCTCGTGGCGGATGCCCTCCGCGCCCGCTCCGACGTCACCCGTCTGGAGATCGTCTGGTCGCGCGGCGCGGGGGAATCGGCGGCGCTCGGCAAGCGGCGCGCGGAGGCCGTACGGGCGGCGCTGAGCGCGCGCGGGATCGAACGGCCGCGCCTCGAGCTGCGCGCCGGCCCGCCCCCAGCCGACGAGCGCGGGCCCGGGCGAGGCGCCGTCACGTTCGTCATCGGCGCGGTTGGCGGGCGCCCGACGCGGGACGGCCCCCAGTTGAGCGTCGACGGCGAGCGGGCCTTCGCCCTCTCGAACGGCGAGCGGTTCGACCGAGCCGTCACGATCCAGGTCCGCAACGACGTCCCGGCGACGCCGGCCGACGCCGAGGCGCTGCGGCGCGCGGAGGAGGCCTGCCGGACCTGCCAGGGAGAGTGGGGCCGGCACGGCATGGCCGGGCGCCCCAGCTGCTATTGCCGGGCCCGCGACGGCGGAAAGACCTGCCGATCCAGCGCCGACTGCCAGGTGCGCTGCGAGATCCCGTTCGACGCCGCGTCCCTCTACGATGGCGTGCGCTGCGGGCCGAAGGGGTGTCGGGGCGGCCAGTCAGGCGTCGTCATCCCGCCGGGCCGCTGCGCCGACTACGATCGAAGCTTCGGCTGTCGGGCCAGCATCGAGCCGGTAGGCCACGACGGCGAGGTCGAGGTCCGCCGGCTGTGCGTCGACTGACGGCCCGCGCGCTCCGAGGTCAGCCGAACCTGAGCTGCAGCGCGACGCCGGCACCGAAGGTGCGAGCGGCCTCGTTCTGACTGATGTCGGGGAAGAGGATCCAGGTCCGCAGGTCGACGAGGCGGGTGAGCGCCGTGCCGAGGCCGAAGCCGAGCGGGTACTGATTCCCGCCGCCACCGCTGTAGACGCGGATGTCGAACAACGGCCCCAGCCAGAGCGTGCGCGAGGCCTGGATCCAGAGGTGCAGCGGAAAGCTGACGACGGTCCGAGTATTGGGACGGCTGAAGATGATCGGGACGTAGAGGCCGGTGTCGAGGCGGATCGAGCTGGCCCGCAGCGAGACCGGCAACGCGAACATCATGCCGAACGAAGAGTTGGCCTCGATCGGCATGTAGGCCCGCCACTCGAGCCCCAGCTCCGCGGCCGAGCCGCGCGCCACGGCCCAGCGCAGGTGGATCTCCGGATTGGCGACCGTGTCGTTGTTGACGTCGTAGGTCTCGGTCTCGAACGGGCGGCCGTAGCTGTCGGCGCGCGTGGCCTGCCCGGCGTCGTCGAGCCGGAATCCGGTGCGGACCCCGATCTCCAGCTCGCGGGTGATGCCGCCCGAAAGCTCGAGGTTGAGCCCGAAGCCCGTGATGCTGCCGTTGGCCGGGGGACCTTCCGGCTCGTGGCCCAGGCCGAAGCCGAGATCGACGGCCACCTCGCCGCGCGGCAGGACGATGCTGCGGTACACCCAGGGGGCGTCCGCGTACGCGGCGCCCGCCGAGGCGGAGACGACCAGTACGACCGCTGCGGCTCCCATCCAGCGCATGTGCGGGTTATACATCCATCGTGAGCGATCTCATCCAGCTGCGTCGAACGCGCGCGGCCGGCGCGCCCGCCGACGCCGCGTCGGCGACAGAGCTCGCCGTCAACAAGCTCGCCTACGTGGAGACCTACGGCTGCCAGATGAACGTCGCCGACACCGAGATGGTGTGGGGCCTGCTGGCGAAGGGCGGCTACGCCCGGACCGACGATCCGACGCGCGCCGATCTGATCCTGATCAACACCTGCGCCGTGCGCGAGAAGGCCGAGGAGCGGGTGTTCCAGCGGACCAGCATGCTGAGCCACGCGGCCCGCCCCGACGTCGTGCTGGGCGTGACCGGCTGCATGGCCGAGCACCTCAAGGAGAAGATCCGCGAGCGCGCGCCCGAGGTGGACCTGGTGATCGGCCCGGACGGCTACCGGCGCCTCATCGACCACGTGGCCGAGGCGCGGGCCGGACGGTCGGTGACGGACACCCGCCTCGATCGCGCGGAGACCTACGAGGGGCTCGATCCGATCTCCGCCGAGGCGGACGGCGTGGTCGGGCGGATCACCATCCAGCGCGGCTGCGACAAGTTCTGCACCTTCTGCGTCGTCCCCTACACGCGCGGCCGCGAGCGGGGCGTGGCCCCCCGTGAGATCCTGCGCCAGGCGCGCGCGCTGGTCGAGGCGGGCAGCAAGGAGATCCAGCTGCTCGGCCAGACGGTGAACTCCTATCGCTACGAGGACGTCGACTTCGCCCAGCTCCTGCACGCGGTCGCCGCGGTCGAGGGGATCGAACGCGTGCGCTTCACCTCGCCGTATCCGCTCGACTTCTCCGACGCGGTCATCACCGCGATCGCCGAGACGCCGCAGATCTGCAAGCACGTCCACCTGCCGCTGCAGAGCGGGTCGGACGCCGTGCTCGGCCGCATGCGGCGGGGGTACGACTTCGGGACCTTCCGGGCGCTGGTGGACAAGCTGCGCGCCGCGATGCCCTCGATCGCCATCAGCACCGACATCCTGGTCGGCTTCTGCGACGAGACCGAAGAGGAGCACGCCGCCACGCTGCGCGCGCAGGAGGAGATCCGCTTCGACAGCGCCTTCACCTTCGCCTACTCCGAGCGCGAGGGGACCACCGCCGCGCGCAAGATGCCCGACACGATCTCGGCCGAGGTGAAGAGCCGGCGCCTCGCCGAGGTGATCGCGCTGCAGCACCGGATCACCCGCGAGATCTCGGCGGCACAGATCGGCCGGCGCGAGCGGATCCTGATCGAGCATCCCTCGAAGCGCGCCGCGCAAGAGCTCATGGGGCGCACCGACGGCTTCCGCTCGGTGATCGTGCCGGCCGCGCCCCGCCTCGCCCCCGGCGACCTCGTCGACGTGATGATCACCCGCGCCACCACAGCGACACTGTTCGGCACGCTGGAGGCGACCGGTGCCGGTCGGTGATCTCTCCGGCAACCCGTTCGCGCTGCTGTCGCTGATCGCCGCGCCCGCCGTCCTCACCAACGCCGCCTCGGTGCTGGCGCTCAGCACCAGCAACAGATTCCTGCGCGCCAGCGAGCGGATGCGCGCGCTGTCGACGCGCACCGAGGACGGCAGCATCTCGCCCGAGCTGCGTGCCCTGCTCCACACGCAGGCCGATCGCACGGAGCGCCAGGCGCTGCTCCTCCTCAAGGGCTTGCGGGCCGCCTACGTCGCGCTGGGGTCGTTCGCCAGCGCCAGCCTGATCTCCATCCTGGGGGCGGGCCTGGCGGGGAGCGCGCTACACGTCGGGTTCCGGGCGCTGGGAACGCTGGCGCTCGCCATCGGCTTCGTGGGCGCCGGGGGCCTGGTGACCGCCTGTTTCAAGCTGCTGCAGGCGACGCAGCTCTCGATGCAGAACATGTCGGAGGAGGCCGCCCTCATCCGCGCGCGGGAAAAGACCAGCTCGCCGCCCGTCTGAAGCACTTTTCCTGAGCTGTCGGCCCGGGTTACCGCGACTCCGTGGCGGGGGCCTGGAGGGCTAGCGATGATTTCTTTCCGACGATCGTGGTCTTGGGCGGCGACCGGTGCGGCGAGCCTCGCTCTGCTGCTGGGGGCAGGTTGCAGCACCAGCGGGGGGACCAGCGGCAACTCTGGCGGCAGTTCCGGTGGCTCGAGCAGCAACAGCGGCGGCGGCAGCGGCGGGAACGCCACCGGCGGCGGGAGCGGCGGGCAAAGTGGGTCGTCGGGATCGTCAGGGGGAAGCAGCGCCTCTGGCGGCACGACCGGCTCTGGCGGCACGACCGGCTCTGGCGGCAGCGGCACCGGTGGTAGCAGCGGCGGCGCCAGCGGCACGGCCGGCACGGCCGGCGCGGGCGGCGCCGCCGGCTCCGGCGTCCCCGACGTGACCTGGGTGAACGGCACCTGCGCGACCTCGTCGACGACGCTGAACTTCGAGACCGCGGAGTTCTGCGTCAGCCTGGCCAAGAGCTCGCAGACCGTCGTTGGGCTTCGGCCCAAGGTCGTGTCGGGGTTCGACTTCGCGCCGTCGGATCAGGCGTCGAGCCGATCGGGCGCCGGCTACATGAACCTCGGGGACATCACCCTGCGCTATCGCGTCGGTGGGACCGGGACGTACCAGAACGTCACGACCGCCGCGTCGCGCACGCAGGTCACCACCCAGACCGCCAGCGGCACCGTCATGGCCGCCGCCGATCTGGCGCCCGCGCTGCCGTCGGGGATCCCGCTCGACGTGACGCGCACCTGGTCGATGGAGGGCGGGCGTCTCATCATGCGCGTCACCCTGAAGAACGCCTCGGGAAGCTCGGTGCAGATCGGGGCGCTGGGCCTGCCGATGGTGTTCAACAACATCATCACCAACCGCACGCTGGATCAGGCGCACGCGGCGTGCTCATTCGCCGATCCGTACATCGGCCGCGACGCCGGCTACCTCCAGGTCACCCGGCTCTCGGGGCAGGCGCCCGCGCTGCTGGTCCTCCCCGACGGCCGGACGCCGTTCGAGGCCTGGAGCCCGCTGCTCAACGCGCCGACGACCGGGTCGTTCGATCCGGTGGCGGTGTTTCAGGACAAGACGCCGCGCTCGCAAACGTTCGAAGGATTCCTCGAGTGGGAGGTCCTCAGCAAGGCGTACGCGGACAACGAGTGGTCGAACGCGCAGCCCTGGAACACGGCGACCGATCTGACGCTCGCCCCCGGCGACAGCAAGACGTACGGCGTCGAGTTCGTGGTCGCAGACCAGATCCGCGACATCGAGAAGACGCTGGTCACGAACCGCCGCCCGGTGGCGGTCGGGATCCCCGGCTACATCTTGCCGGAGGATCTCAACGGCCAGCTTTTTCTCAACTACCCCTCCGACGTGCAGTCGACGCTGGTCGAGCCGTCCGGGGCGCTCACGCTGACCGCCCAGCCGAACACCCCCACCGGATGGAAGTCGTACGCGGTGCAGGGGAAGACCTGGGGCCGGTCGCGGCTGACCGTGACGTACGCCGACGGGACCGTGCAGACGATCCAGTACTACGTGACCAAGCCGGCGACCGAGGTGCTCACCGACCTCGGTTCGTTCCTGACGACCAAGGACTGGTTCACCGCGGCGAACGATCCCTTCGGCCGCAGTCCGTCGGTGATGACCTACGATCACGAGCTGTCGCAGATCGTCACCCAGGACCGCGAGGCCTGGGTGTCCGGCCTGGGTGACGACGGCGGCGCGACCTGGTTGGCCGGCGCGATGAAAGAGTTCGCGCAGCCCGACGCCGGGCAGATCAGCCAGTATCAGGACTTCGTCGACAAGGTGATCTGGGGCGGGCTGCAGTACAGCTCCGGCTCGCTGCAATACGGCGTCAAGCGGACGCTGTTCTATTACGAGCCCACCATGATGCCGGCGGGCTATTACAGCAGCAGCGTTCAGTGGACCGACAGCACGGGCGCGACCTTCTGGGGCGCCTGGAGCAAGGCGCACACGCTGGAGGTGCCGCGCTCGTACAACTACCCGCACGTGGCGGCGCTCTACTGGTCGATGTACCGCCTGGCGCGCAACTACACCGGCTACGTCAGCAACCACACCTGGGACTGGTACCTCAATCAGGCGTACCAGACGGCGGTGGCCATGACCACCATCGGCACCGACTATACCCAGTACGGCCTGATGGACGGGACGGTGTTCTTCGAGATCCTGAACGACCTTGCCCGCGAAGGGATGACCACGCAGGCCTCGGATCTGAAGGCGCGGATGAAGACCCGCGCCGACAAGTGGAGCACCCAGAATTATCCGTTCGGCAGCGAGATGCCCTGGGACTCCACCGGACAGGAGGAGGTCTACGCCTGGGAGAAGTACTTCGGCTACACCGCCAAGGCCAAGGTCTGCATCGACGCCATCACCGGGTACATGCCGA
>DASYEX010000095.1:0-22989 GCA_036498765.1 Polyangia bacterium | reverse complement strand
GCCAACAAGGCCCGCAACGACGCGCTCGCGCGCGACGCCCCCACCATCCCCGGAGCGAAGGTGCGGATCGATCCGCGCGGTGATCTGCAGCGGCTGGTGATCGTGATCCCGGAGATGTTCACCAAGCGCGAACCGAACATCGCGCCCGGGCACGAGAGCACGCTGGACGCGGTGGCCGCCCTCCTCAAGAAGTACCCCAGCTATCCTGTCCAGGTGGTCGGCTACACGGACAACCGCGGGAAATCGACCGAGCTCATCGCCATCTCGGCCGCCCGAGCCCAAGCGGTCTATTCGGCGCTCGCGGAGCGCGGGGTGGAGACCAAACGGCTGATGGTGAGCGGGCTCGGCAGTGAGGACCCGTTCGTGGACAATAGGTCCGCCGCCGGCCGGGCCAAGAACAACCGCGTCGAGATCGTCTTCCTCTACCACTAGAGCCGCCCCACCCTGAGGGGGATGGGATATCGTCCCCGGGCAGTGCTTAAACTTTCACGACTCCCTTTTGTACAACCCGGCGGTGGCTGGGCAGCCCGCTCCGCGGGCGTTCGGACGGTCCACTGCGGCGTATTGCTGGCCCTGTGTTTGATCGTGGTCGCGGGCTGTCATCACGGGGGCGGAGGCACGCCCAAGCCCGACGGCGGCGCCTGCCGGGCGGACGGCGGCGCGGGCAAGGCGAACGGCGCCGCCTGCGGGTGCACCGCCGACTGCGCCAGCGGGTTCTGCGTCGACGGGGTGTGTTGCAACAGCGCCTGCACCGACACCTGCAAGGCGTGCAACACGCCGGCGGCCCCCGGCGTCTGCTCGCTGGTCCCCGCCGGCGTGGCGCCGCGCTCGCCCGACACCTGCCCGAAGAGCTCCGTCTCGACCTGCGGGCTCGATGGGACCTGCGACGGCAAGGGCGCCTGCCGCAGCTACGAATCCGGCACCGTCTGCCAGGCGGGGACCTGCAACGGCGCCGCGGTCGGCGGCGTCCGGGTGTGCGACGGCAACGGCAGCTGCACCTCGGGCGCGTCTATCACCTGCCAGCCGTACAACTGCGATACCAAGAGCAACGCCTGCTTCGCGAGCTGCGCCTCCGACGCCGACTGCGCGGGCAACGTGAAGTGCGTGGCGGGCAGCTGCGGGCTCAAGCCGCTGGGCGCCATCTGCTCGGCGGCGGCCCAGTGCGCGTCCAAGTTCTGCGCCGACGGCGTCTGCTGCAACACCGCCTGCAGCGGCCCCTGCGTCAGCTGCAACCAGAGCGGGCGCATCGGCACCTGCGGCCCGACCGCCCGCGGGGTGCTGGATCCACACACGGTCTGCGTCACCACCGACAAGTCGACGTGCGGGCAGACCGGCGCCTGCGACGGCGTGGGCGGCTGCACCAAGTACGCCGCCGAGACCGTCTGCGTGCCGCCGACCTGCAGCGGAAACCGCGTGAACACCGCGGGGACCTGCGACGGGCTCGGAACCTGCCGGATGCCCGGCGTCCAGGAGTGCGGCACCTATCAGTGCACCGCCGGCGCCTGCATCAATCACTGCAGCGGCGACGGCGACTGCGTCACCGGCCACAGCTGCGTGAACGGCAGCTGCGGCCCCAAGTCGCTGGGCCAGCCTTGCTCGGCGGGGAGCGAGTGCGCCTCCACCTTCTGCGTCGACGGCGTCTGCTGCAACTCTTCCTGCACCGCCGCCTGCCACAGCTGCGCGCTGTCGACCTCGCCGGGGACCTGCGCCCCCAGCCCCGCCGCGGCCTCCGATCCGCGCGGGATGTGCAGTGACAAGGGCTCCGGCTCGTGCGGGACCGACGGCACCTGCGACGGCGCCGGCAGCTGCCACAAGTACCCGATGGGCACCAGCTGCGCCGCCGAGAGCTGCGCCGCCGGCATCTACACGCCCGGCTCGACCTGCGACGCCACCGGGAACTGCGTCGCCCCCGACGCGCTGGCCTGCGCGCCTTACGTGTGCGACGGGACCACCCGGTGCTTCCAGGCCTGCACCGGCAACACCGACTGCTCGTCGGGCAACGTCTGCACCAGCAACTCGTGCGGCCTCAAGCCTATCGGCGCCTTCTGCTCCGCCGACCCCGAGTGCGGGTCCGGGAACTGCGAGCAGGGGGTCTGCTGTACGACGGCCTGTACCGGCACCTGCCAGTCGTGCGCCATCGCGGGATCGATGGGCCTCTGCACGGCCGTCGCCTCGGGACCGGATCCGGCGGGCACCTGCGTCGACCACGGCGCGACCGGCTGCGGGACCGACGGCAAATGCCAGGCCGGGGGGTGCGAGAAGTTCCAGCAGGGGACCGCCTGCGCCGCCGCCGCCTGCCCGGCGAGCGGAACCACCTTCACGGCGGGCTCGACCTGCGACGGAACCGGCACCTGCGTGACCCCGGCGTCGACCTCCTGCTTCCCGTTCGCCTGCGGCACCAACGCCTGCAAGGCGACCTGCGCCACCAACGCCGACTGCGCGCCCTTCGCCACCTGCAGCAGCGGCTCGTGCGGGCTCAAGTCGAACGGGGCCGCCTGCGCCACCGGCCCCGAGTGCGGAAGCGGCATCTGCGCCCAGGGCGTCTGCTGCGCCACCACCTGCACGGGGACCTGCATGTCCTGCGCGGCCTCGGCGAGCGGCCCCGCCGGAACGTGCACGCCGGTCGCCGCCGGCGGCACCGACCCGGCCGGGAATTGCAGTGACAAGGGGGCCGCGAGCTGCGGCCAGACCGGCTTCTGCGACGGCAGCGGGGCCTGCGCCCTCTACACCGCGGGGACCCAGTGCGCGGCCCCGTTGTGTCCGAGCGGCACGGTGACCGGCACGCTGGCCCAGACCTGCGACGGCAACGGGACCTGCAAGCCGGCCGGCATGCAGTCCTGCACGCCGTTCGTCTGCAACACCGCCGGCAACGCCTGCGTGGCGGTCTGCGCCAGCAACAGCGACTGCGCCCCCGGCAAGTTTTGCAACGCCGGCGCCTGCGGGCTCAAGCGGCTCGGCCAGACCTGCGGCGCCGGCACCGAGTGCGACAGCGGCAACTGCGTCGACAGCGTCTGCTGCTCGGCGGCGAGCTGCGGCAACTGCCAGGTCTGCAACCTCTCGGGCAAACCGGGCTCTTGCCAGCCGGTGGCGGCAGGCAACGCCGAACCACACGGTGGTTGCGCGGTGAGCGCCAGCCAGCCCTGCGGCAACAACGGCAGCTGCGACGGCAACGGCCAGTGCGCGTTCGTGCTGGTCGGCGCCAGCTGCGGCACCGCGACCTGCAGCGGGTCGACCGACACGCCGGTCGGCGCGTGCGACGGCAGCGGGACCTGCGTCCAGCCCTCGATGAGCTGCGGCGCTTACCAATGCGCGGGCAACACCTGCGGCACGACCTGCACGGCCAACTCCGATTGCATCAGCGGCGACACCTGCCAGGCAGGCTCCTGCACGAGCCTCCTACCGCTCGGCTCACCTTGCGGCTCGGGAGCGCAGTGCTTGAGCACCTTCTGCACCGATGGCGTCTGCTGCTCGAGCGGCCCCTGCGGCAGCTGCAACTCCTGCGCGGCGGCCCCGGGCGGCCGGTGCTCCCCGGTCGCCGCCGGGCCTGACCCGGCCGGCCTCTGCGCGGATCAAGGTTCCATGAGCTGCGGCACGAACGGCCTCTGCGACGGTGCCGGCAAATGTGCGCTCCACGTGGGAAACAGCTGCGCCGCCCCGGGCTGTTCCGGGTCGAAGCTGCTCGGCGCGTCCACCTGCGACGGTGCCGGCAACTGCACCCCGACGTCGACGACCGACTGCACGCCCTACGCCTGTGCGGCAGGCGCTTGCAACACCGGCTGCGCTCTGCCCGGCGACTGTGCGACCGGCGCCACCTGCACGCCGAACCCGGACGGTGGACAGGGCGCTTGTATGTGAGCCAGCGGACAGGCCCGACAGGGCGGTTCGCCGGTGTGCGGCACAAGACCACAAACGCTTTTCGATTCGGCCGCTTGGCCGCCCTACCCCCAATTTCCCCCGCTTGGTTTCGACTTCCCACCCGTGCTAGGGTGTCCGCCTGTTCTAGGCCGCCGGCCGTCGCTTCGCCGCAGTAGTCCCGTCGCTTCGCAGTAGTAGGGAACTCGCGCATGCCCACCGTTCGCGAATACGAAGCCGCCCTGCAAAAGAATCCTGCCGACACCGAGGCGTTCGTCGCGCTGCGGAAGGCCTATCGTCAGGCGCAGAAGCACGACCGCCTGGTGACCCTGTACGAGACGCGCGCACAGGCGATCGAGGACAACGCCAAGGCGGGCGAGCTCTTCTATCTGGCGGCGGAGCTGCGCATCGACCAACTGGGCGACGCGGAGGGGGCGGAGGCCGACTTGGTCAACGCCGTCGACCGCGACCCGGGCCACATCCGCGCCGCCGCGCGCCTCAAGGACATCTACCGCGAGCAGGGTCGGACCGCCGACTACATGACGATGCTGGAAATGGAGGCGGCCGCCGTCGCGCGCACCCGCGACCCCGCCCGCATCGCGGAGCTGGAAGCGGAGATGGGCCAGCTCTTCCTCAACCACTTCGCCAAGCTCGAGCGCGCGGTCCGGAACCCGCAGCGGCAAGGGAAGCTGGCCGCGGAGCACCTCAAGTCGATCGAGTCGGCCCGCAAGATCTACCGGGCCCTCGGCGACTATCGGGCGGTCGTCCGTCTCTACGAGCTCGAGCTGGAAGGGACCAGCGACGCCCGCCGCCGCGCCGACCTCTTGGTCGGCCTCGGGCGCGTGCTCTCCGAGAAGCTCGAGGAGCTGGACGCCGCCGCGCAGCGGCTGTCGGAGGCGGTGCGCATCCGCCCGCGGGACGAGAAGACGCTGGAGCACCTGGCCGCGGTCTACGCCAACCCCAACTGGATCGGGGCCGACGGCATCGAGCGCGCCGCCGCCATCTACTTCCAGGTCGGACGCCGCCGCCAGGAGGCGGGCGACGTCGAGAACGCCATCGCCTCTCTGCGCAAGGCGCTGCAGGCGGTGCCCGGACACAGCGAATCGTCCGAGCTGCTGGAACGGGTCTACTACGACGCGCGCCGGTTCCAGGAGCTGGATCGCTACTACCGCGAGCGGGTCTCGGCGGCGGCGGGCGAGTCGGAGCGCGTCGACTTCCTCTACAAGCGGGCCCAGCTGGCCGAAGGGGAGCTCAACGACCGCGCCGAGGCGCAGCGGATCTACAACGAGATCTCGCTCATCGAGCCGCCGGGCGGGCCGGCCTCCGAGAAGCTGGTCGAGCTCTATCTGCAGGGGCACGACTACGCCAAGCTGGCGGAGCTGCGCGAGCGGCAGCTCGGCGCGGTCGCCGATCCCGGGACCCGCGCCCGCATCATGCTCGAGCTCGCGGCGCTCTACCGCGACCGGCTGGGCGACAGCGACCAGGCGGCCGTCTACCTGCACGCGGTGCTGGAGATCGAGCCCGAGAACCAGCTCGCGCTCGCCGCCTACGCCGAGCACTTCCGCGAGAAGGGGGACTGGGCGGCGCTGGCCGACCTGCTCGAGTTCTCCTACGAGCGCGCGCGCGTGGCCGGCGCCAGCACCGAGGACCTCCTGCCGCGGCTCGAGGAGATCGCGGCGGTCACCGAGAAGCATCTCGGCGATCCCGAGCGGGCGCTGGCCGCCTGGCAGCGCGCCGAGGAGATCGCCCCCACCTACGGCCGGGCGCGCGAGTCGCAGCGCCGCATCCTGCTCAAGGCCAAGAGCTGGGACCGGCTGGCGGCGCTGCTGGAACGCGAGGCGGCCGCGCAGTCCGATCCGGCGGCGCGGATGGACATCCTGCGCCGGGTGGCGCAGCTGCATCGCGAGAAGCTGGGGAACGCCAAGCGCGCCATCGACGTCTACCGCGAGATCCTGCGCGCCGATCCGCACGACGCCGTCTCGATGCGCGCGCTGGTCGAGATCTACGAGCGCGAGGGGGACTTCGCGGGCCTGGCGAACGCGCTGCGCGAGCAGATCGAGCTCACCACCTCCAAGCAGGAGCGCGTGGGCCTCCTGCGCCGCGTACTGCTCATCTACGACGAGCGCACCGGCGATCTCGTGCAGGGGCAGTGGGCGGCCGGCGAGATCCTGCAGGCGGTCCCCGGCGACCGCGACACGCTGACGCGCCTCGAGCGGATCCTGGAGCGGGCCGGCCAGCCGGCCGACCTGGTGCGGGTCCTCGAGCTGCACGCCAAGCACGCCGCCAACCCCGACGAGAAGCTTCAGCTCTTCCGCCGCATCGCGGAGATCCTCTACAGCAAGCTGCAAGATCCGACCGGCGCGGCCTCCCGGCTGGAGGAAGTGGTGCGGCTCGATCCCGACGACGCCAAGGCGCTGGCCGGCCTCGAGCAGATCTACTCGGCGCTGGGACGCCACGAAGATCTGGCGCGCGTCCTCGACATGGAGGTCGAGCGCGTGGTCGCCGACGCGGCGGCGCAGGCGGAGTACCTGCGCCACCTGGCGCGCCTGGTCGAGGGGTCGCTGCAGGACATCCACCGCGCCCGCAAGGCCTGGGAGCAGCTGTCGGATCTTCTGCCCACCGACCCGGAGGCGCTGGAGGCGCTGACCCGTCTCTACACCGCCGAGCAGGACTGGCAGATGCTGGTCCGCATCCTCGACCGGCAGGCGCCGCTCAGCACCGAGCCGGGGCGGGCCGTCGAGCTGGCGCTGCAGCGGGCGCAGATCTTCGACGAGAAGCTGCGCGACGTCGACTCGGCCGCCGAGGCGCTCGAGCGGCTCATCGCCGAGATCGATCCCCGCAACGTCGAGGCCCACGCGCGGCTGCGCCACTACTACGAGCAGGACGAGGACTGGCCCAAGGTGGTCAAGATCGCCGAGCGCCAGCTGGGGCTCACCGACGATCGGGCCGAGCGGGCGCGGCGCTCGATGGAGCTGGCCGCCCTCATCCGCGATCGGCTGGGCGACGACCGCAAGGCGATCGCCATCTACGAGCGGGTGCTGGAGATCGATCCGGAGGATCTGACCGCGCTGGAGGCCGTCGCCGGCCTCTACGGCAAGACCGGCAACTACCAGCGCCTGGCCTACGCCGACGAGAAGCTGCTGGAGCGGTCCCAGGAGCCGGAGACGCGGCGCAGGCTGCTGCTCGAGATCGCCGACCTCTACGAGACCAAGCTGGACGAGCCCGCCCGCGGCTTCGAGTGGTATCGCCGCGCCTACATGGAGAGCCCGTCGGCCGAGAACCTCCAGGTGGTCGACCAGGCGGCCGAGCGGCACGGCCTCTACGACGAGCTGATCCAGATCTACGAGGGGGCGCGCGAGCGCGCCGGCGAGCCCTTCGAGCAGCTGGCGGCCTCGCTGAAGATCGCGCTCATCTGCGAGGAGAAGCTGAACGATCCGACGCGCGCCTTCCAGACGCTGGTCGACGCGCTGCCGGCCGACCCGGCCGGGGACGAGCTCCTGCACAACCTCGAGCGGCTCGCCGAACGGACCGGCGATTGGAGGCGCCTCCTCGACGTCTACGCCCAGGTGGCGCGCGCGCGCACCGAGACCGAAGAGCGGGTCGAGCTCCTGCGCCTGCGCGCCGACGTGCGCGAGAAGCGCATGAACGATCCGTCGGCGGCGCTCGACGAGACCCTGCGCAGCTTCGCCATCGACCCGGGCAACGCCAGGACGCAAGAGGAGATCCTGCGCCTCTCGCGGGTGACGGGCCGCTGGGAGGAGGCGATCAAGGTTCAGGGGCAGCTGTTCGCGCTGGCCGACGAGCTCCCCGAGAAGCTGACCGTGGCGCGCAACGCGGCCCACCTCGTCGAGATCGAGGTCAAGGACCTGGTGCGCGCTTTTCGTGCCTACCTGAACGCCTTCCGACTGGCGCCGGACGACGAGGAGATCGTCGCGCACCTCTGGCGGTTGGCGGCGAGCATCGGCCGCTATCACGACAAGGAGCTGCCCGCCCCGAGCGCGGACGAGCTGGCCGAGGCCGACAGGACGGTCAACGGCGT
Source organism: Polyangia bacterium (assembly GCA_036498765.1). Taxonomy (GTDB): domain Bacteria; phylum Myxococcota_A; class Polyangia; order Fen-1088; family Fen-1088; genus JADGRB01. Next base: position 15,098 of record DASYEX010000095.1, on the reverse strand, counting down.
CAGCGAGCCCGAGTCGGCCCTGCCCGACGACGAGGAGAGCGAAGCCACCGACGCCAGCTCGCTGGACGTCGTCTCCGAGGAGGAAGAGGTCGACGTCGATGTCGACGTCGACGCCGACGAAGAGGCCGAGCCGAGCCCGTTTGGCGACGAAGAGCCGCTCGCCGCGTCCGCCGGCCAAGGGGGCGAGGCCGAGGACGAGTCGGCCCACGTCGCGACCCCGCCGCCCGTGGCCGCCCGCGGCGAAGGTGACGCCGAGCTCGGCGACGAAGAGATCGAAGAGATCGGCGACGACGAGCTCCTCGAGGAAGAGGAGATCGACGACGGGCTCCAGGCCCGTCCCCCCTCCCTGCCCCCGGCGGCGGCCGAGGACGACGACCAGCCCTACGACACGCCCTGGGAGGAGCTGGCCGCCGCCTACGAGTCGCTGCCGGCCGAGGACGCCGACGATCGCTGGGTCTACCTGCGCAAGATCGCCGAGGTCTGGGAGAAGGGGCAGCACGACGTCGACCGCGCGCTCGACGCGCTGGAGCGCGCCTTCAAGCTGGACATCACCGACGTCGAGGTGCGCGCCGAGCTCGAGCGCATCGGCGAGGAGCACGGCAAGTGGGAGCGCATCGCGGAGATCTATCTCGGCGCGATCGACGAGTTCGGTCCTCTCGAGACGGCCGTGACGCTGCACCACGACGCGGCCCGGGTGCGGGAGCGGCTCGGCCAGCTCGATCGGGCCGAGGAGCTCTACCGCGCGATCCTGCGGCTGCGCTCCGATGACCCGGTGGCGATCAAGCGCGTCGAGGAGATCTGCCGCGACGGTCAGCGCTGGGAAGACCTGGCCAACATCCTCGAGCAGCGGACGGGGAGCCCGACGGAGTCGCTGCCGCCAGGACCCGAGCGGCGCGCGCGGCTGCGCGAGCTGGCCGGCCTCTACCAAGAGCGCCTCGAGCGCCCCTACGAGGCGATCGACACGCTGGAGCGCCTCCTGCGCGAGTCGTCGGAGCAAGAGGAAGACAAAGAGGAAGAGCGCGGCACCACCGAGCCGCCGCCCGTCGAGGAGACGCTGGCCGCGCACGAGGCGCTCACCCGCCTCTACTCGCGCGTTGGCCTCTGGAACAAGGTGGTCGAGAGCCTGCAGGCGCGCGCCGATCTGACGTCTGAAAAGGATAAGGCGCGCGCGCTGCGCCTGGAGGTGGCGGCCGTCTACGAGAAAGAGCTGACCCTCCCCGACCGCGCCATCGGCGCCTACGAGTCGGTGCTGGCCGAGATCCCCGACGACGCACAGGCGCTGGAGGCGCTCGATCGCCTGCACGAGGCGGCCGGCCGCTTCGACGACCTGCAGGAGATCCTGCAGCGGCGCACCGCCAGCGCCCAGGGCGCCGAGAAGGTCGAGCTCGTGCGGCGCCGGGTGAAGATCCTCCAGGATCGCCTCAACAACCCGGAGGCGGCGGCCGGCGCCCTGCGCGACCTCGGCGCCGAAGCCATCGCCGACGACGATCTCCTGGCGGTCCTGCTGCGCAATCTGCGGCGCGCCGGCCTGGCCCACGAGGCCTCGCGCGTGCTCACGCAGCGGATCGATCTGGAGAAGGCGCGCAAGGGCAAGGCCAACATGGGGCGCATCGCCGAGCTGAACCTGGAGCTGTCGCTGCTCAAGCTCGACGACCTCAACGACCCGGTGGCGGCGCGCAAGGAGGTCGAGGCCGCGCTGCAGGCGGCGCCCGACAATCCCGCGGCGCTGGGCGCCCTCGCCCGCCTGCACCTCAAGGCCAACGACTTCGCCGCCTACTCGGCGGTGCGCGTGCGCGAGGCCAAGGCACTCTCCGGCAAGCCGGAGGCCGTGGAGGCGCTGCTGGACGCCGGCCGCGTCTACCGCGAGCAGCTCAACGATCCCGCCAAGGCCCGCGACGCCTTCGAGGGGGCCCTGCGCGAGGACCCGGACAACGCCGAAGCACTCCACGCGCTGGCGGCGGTGCTCTCGGCCGAGGCGAACTGGGACGAGGCGCGGCGGGTGCTGACCCGCCAGCTGGAGATCACCAGCGACGCCAGCGCGCGCGCCGCCGTCCTCAGCGATCTCGCCCGCGTGGCCTGGGAGGGTTCGGGCGACGCCGCCGAGGCGCAGCGCCACCTCGACGAGGCGCTCACCCTGGTCCCCGACCACCTGCCGGCCATCCTCGAGATCGCCGACATCTATTACAAGGAGGGCCAGTGGGCAGAGGCGGAGAAGCGCCTCACCGAGGCGGTGCGCCGGCTGCGCAACCAGCCCCAGCAGGCGGTCAAGCTGTTCCAGCGCCTCGCCGAGGTGCACGAGAAGACGGGCAAGCTGGACGAAGCGTACCGCCAGCTCATCGAGGCCGACAAGATGGGGCCCGGCCAGCTGCTCACCAAGCTGTCGATGGGCGAGAACCGCTTCCGCGCCGGAAAGTGGCGCGAGGCGGCCATGCACCTGGGCGCGCTCTGCGACCACCCCGACGCCGCCACCTATCCCGACGAGGTGGCCGACTCGCTGGCCCATGCGGCGCAGGCGGAGATCAAGCTGCGCAAGCCGGAGCGGGCCATCGAGCTCTACGAGGCGGCGCTGGCGCTGCGGGGCGGGCACCGGGCCTCCCTGCGCGCGCTGGCGGACCTGGCGCTCGAACGCACCGAGCGCGAGAAGGCGGCCAGCTACCTGCGGCGTCTGGTCGACGAGTCGCCCGACCGCACGGAGCGCGCGCAGACGCTGGAGCAGCTCGGCGATCTCTACGTCGAGCTGGACGACGAGACGCAGGCCCTCAAGGCCTATGCGGACGCGCACAAGACCTCCACGGCCCCCTCCGAAGACCAGGTCAACCTCCTCGAAAAGACGCTCAAGCTGCAGCGGTCCAGCGGCGACTCCGAGGGAGCCGCGCACACCTCCGCCCTGCTCATCGATCTCGTCAAGGATCCCAAGGAGCGCGCCGAGCGCCGGCGCGACGCGGCCCTCCTGCTCGCCGAGCAGGGCGAGGTCAAGGAGGCGGCCGCGCTGCTCGATCAGGCCCTCGCCGAGGACCCGCACGACGAGGCGGCGCTCTCGGCGCTCTGCGACCTCGGCGATCAACTGCCGCCCAGCTTCGGCCTCGGCGAGCGGCTGGCGCAGGCGCTGGCGGAGCTGCCCGAGCCCGCCGACCAGCCCGCCGCCCGCGTCCGTCGGGCGCGCCTCTGGCAGCGCCGGGGTGAGCTGCTGCGCGCGCGCGATTCGCGCGGCGCGATGGCCGCCTTCGAGCAGGTGGTGGCGCTGACCCCGGACCAGCTCCCGGCCCGCGAGGCGCTGGCGGCGCTCTACGGCGACGACGCCGAGCACGAGGGGGCGGCGATCGAGAACCACAAGCGGCTCCTGGCGGCCGACATCACGCGTTCGGCGTCGCTGCGCGCGCTGGCCGCCATTTACACCCGCCGCGGCCTCGCCGACCGAGCGCGCTGCTGCCACGAGCTCCTCGTCCTCCTGGGGACCGCCACGCCGGCCGAGCGGGCTTTCCTCGAGGCCAACCCGCCCCCCGAGCTGAAGCCCGACGACCCCTACGCGGCGCCGCTCGACGACAAGGACCGCGAGCAGCACCTGACCCACGGCGAGGCGTCGCTGATGTCGGAGATCTTCTCCTGCCTGTGGGCCGGCGCCCCGGGGCTCATCGGCCAGCGTCTCGAGGACTTCGGCGTCTCGGCGCGCGACAAGGTCTCCCCGATGGCGGAGCTCGATCTCGGCAAGATCTACGGCCAAGTCGCCAAGGCGCTGGGGAACAAGAAGACCGGCCTTTACGTGCGGCCGGAGGGGACTCCGGACGACGTCGAGATCGTCGTCCAGGCGCCGCCCGCGCTGGTCGTAGGGCCGACGCTGGCCGGCGAGGCGGCGTCACCCGCCGAGATCCGCTTCCAGATCGCGCGCGGCATCGAGCTGACGCGCCCCGAGTACATCCTGGCCGCCGGCGTGCGTCCCAAGCAGTTCACGGCGCTGTTCGCCAGCGTCCTCAAGGCGTTCCATCCCCGCCACACCAAGCGGCGCTCGTCCGCCGGCGACGCGGCCGCCGAGCAGGCCGCCAAGCTGAAGAAGAACGTCCCCTACAAGGTCTCCAAGCAGCTGGTCGAGCTGTTCCAGGCGCTCGGCACCACCTCCTGGAGCTCGCTGCGCTGGCGGTCGGTCGTCCACCAGATCGGCAACCGCACCGGCCTCCTCCTGTGCGGCGATCTGGCGACCGCCGCGCGGATCGTCCTGCGCGAGGCGGGGGCCGTCAGCAACGGCGAGTCCCCTTCGCCCGAGGAGATCCGCCGCATCGCCGTCACCAGCGAGCCGGTGCGCGAGCTGCTCCGCTTCGCGGTGAGCGACGATTACTTCACGCTGCGCGAGAAGCTGGGTACCGCCATCGCCAAGGCCGCCGCGGCGTAGATCGCGATCGCGTCGAGCGTAGGCGAGCTCGCTCGCCGCAGCTCATCGCGGGAGGTTCTGAACCCTCTCAGGGTGCCGAAGCCGATCCGTCCAGGCGGCCAGGTCCGGCGGCCACGGGCTATCGAACGCCAGCGGCGCACCTGAGCGCGGATGCGCGAAGCCGAGCGTCGTCGCGTGGAGCGCCATCCGCGGGGCCGGCGCCTCACGAAATGGTCTCCCGTAGCGATCGTCGCCGATCACCGGATGGCCGGCCGAGAGCACGTGCAGCCGGATCTGGTGGGTGCGCCCGGTCTCGAGGCGGCAGGCGAGCAGCGTGGCGCGCGCGCCGAACCGCTCGCGCACGGCGACGTGAGTGACGGCCGGACGGCCGCCGACGGGCCCGGCGATGCGGGCCACGCTGTCAGGAAAGGCGCCGGTCACGACGGCCAGGTACGCCCGTTCGAGGTCGTGCATCCGAAACCGCTCCGAAAGAGCGCGGTTGGCGTCGGGCGATTTGGCGAACACCATGAGCCCGCTCGTCTCGAGGTCGATCCGGTGAACCACCAAGATGCGGGGGCCGCCCGCCACCCGCCGCTCCAGCAGCGAGACCAGGTTGTTCCGGTCGCTCTCCGGGGTGGGCGCGGCGAGCAGCCCGGACGGCTTGTCGACGACCACGATGTCCTCGTCCTCGAACACCACGGCGTAGGGCGGCAGCTTGCGCTCATCTTGGTCGCGCGCCGCCCGTCCCGGCCGCCCGGTGGCCCGCGCCAGCGCGCCGCCGACGACCGCCACGATCTCTTCGCCGGCGCGCGCCGGCCGCCCGGCGACCTTGACCAGCCGCCCGTCGACGAACACCCCTCCGATGTCGAGCAGCACGCGGGCCTGCCGCCGGGACAGCCCCGGAACCCGCGCCGCCAACACCCGGTCGAGCCGCCGCCCGGCGTCGTCTTCACCGGCGGTGAAGCTCACTTTGGGCGCGTGGACGGAGCTTGGCTTTGCCGAGCGCAGCCCGTCGCGAGAGGGTGCGGGAACCCTGTCAGGGTTCCCGCGGTGGGAGCTGCCGGGCACGGGCGCAGAACCTAGCACCCGATCTTCCTCGAACCTAAGGTACTCTGCGGTCGGGACAGGCCGTGGACCGCAAACAGCGCCTCTTCGTCTATCTGACCGGCATCTTCGTGGCCGCGCTGCTCGTCAGCGACCTCATCGGCGGCAAGTTCTTCCGGGTGGCCGGGCTGGACTTCTCGGTCGGCATGATCCCCTTCCCCCTCACCTTCCTGCTGACCGACATCGTCAACGAGTTCTACGGCACGGAGGGGGCGCGCCGCCTGACCTACGTGGGGTTTGCGACCGCCATCTTCGTGTTCGCGGTCATCAACATCGCCATCTTCCTGCCGGTCAGCCCCGAATCCCCCATGGCCGGTGACGTGTTCAAGAACGTCTTCGGGTGGTCGACGCGCCTCTATGTCGCCTCGCTGGTGGCCTACTTGATCGGCCAGCTGCTCGACATCTCGATCTTCATCTTCGTCCGGCGGCTCACCGGCGAGCGGTTCCTCTGGCTGCGCTCCACGGGTTCGACGGTCGTGTCGCAGGCGATCGACTCGCTGGTGGTCAACTTCGTGTTTCTTTCAGGCTCGAAGTCGATGGTCTACATCCTGAGCACGGCGCGGAACAACTACCTGGTCAAGCTGGCGCTGGCCATCGGTCTGACGCCGGTCATCTACCTTGGCCACGGCCTCCTGCACCGCTACCTCCACGTCAAAGAGGTCTTGGTAAAGGACGCGGCGCCGCCCGAGCCGGCCCCCGACGAGCTGCTGCCCACCTAGTTGATGGGCCCGATCGCCGACAGCATCCGCGAGTTTGCAGAATCGCCGGAAGCCTACGTCTCGAACCCGATGCTCCCCGAAGCCCGGATCCTCACCGACCGGTACTGCGTCTACGTGGCCGGCTCGGCGACGCAGGCCAGCGTCTCGCGGGTAAGGACCACGGAAGAGGCGCTCGACCGGACGATTGACGAGGTCCGGGCGATCGTCAGGGCCCATCGGGTCAAGCGGGTGCTGTGGAGCCTGGGACCCTCGTCGCGACCGGCAGGACTTTCGGCGCGGCTGGCGGCGCGCGGATTCGTCCCCGGCAAGCCTCCGTTCGAGCCCGAGGCGGAGGCGATGGTGCTCGTCCAACCGCCGCCCCCGTCCCCGGCGAACGTCGAAGCGCGGCTGGTCCGGGACCTCGACGAGTACACGGCCGCGCTGCGGATCGCCGCCGAAGCGTTCGAGATGTCCGTGGAGGAGGCTCAGGGCTGGCTCTCGGCCGCGCCGGTGCTCTGGGAGCGGCAGGACGGAGTCAACCGGATGACCCTCATCGCGTTCGTCGAAGGCCGCCCGGCGGGGTTCGCCTTCGCCGGCGGCGCGGAGCTGGGCGTCTTTTGCGGTGGCAGCGGCGTGCGGCCCGCCGAGCGCGGGCACGGCTGCTACCGGGCCCTGGTCGCCGCGCGCTGGGCGCGGGCCGTCGAGCTGGGCACGCCGGCGCTGGTGATCCACGCCGGCGCAATGTCGCGGCCGATCGCGGAGCGCGCCGGGTTCGTCTCCATCGGCCGGATCGAGAACCTCGAAGACCTCCAGCTCGCCTGACGGAAGGCGCTGACGGAGGCGATGCCGCCGTCAGGCGCCCGGACCGCCCCCCCTATGCGGCGGGCGGCGGCGCGGGCGTCGGAAGCACCGGCGCCGACATGACGCCCAGCTTCGGCATCTCGGTCAAGACCAGCGGCAGGAGCTCGTCCATGCGCTTGACGTAGAGGATCTCGATCTCGTTGCGCGGCTGCTCGGGGATGTCGATGACGTCCTTGCGGTTCCGCTCGGGCAGGATGACCCGCTTGATCCCCGCGCGGTGCGCGGCCAGGAACTTTTCCTTGATGCCGCCCACCGGCAGCACCAGCCCGCGCAACGTGATCTCGCCGGTCATCGCCACGTCGCTGCGGATCGGCTTGTTGGTGAGCAGGGAGGCCATCGAGACGAACATCGTGACGCCCGCCGAAGGACCGTCCTTGGGGATGGCACCGGCCGGGATATGAACGTGGATGTCGGTCTTCTCGAGGAAGTTCTCCTCCAGGCCCAGCCAGCGGGCGCGCGAGCGAATGAACGACAGCGCCGCCTGCGCCGACTCCTTCATCACGTCGCCGAGCTGGCCGGTGAGGACCAGCTGTCCCTTGCCGTTCATCTTGGTCGACTCGATGAACAGGATGTCGCCGCCCACCGGCGTCCAGGCCAGGCCGGTCGCCACGCCCGGCTCCGCCGTCCGCTCGGCGACCTCGGAGATGAACTTCGACGGACCGAGGAACTCTTCCACGCGCGTGGCGGTGACCTGCTCGAGCTCCTTGGCTTTCCCCTCGGCCACCAGCACCGCGATGGCCCGGATGACGTTGGCCGCCTCGCGCTCCAGGTTGCGGACGCCCGCCTCGCGGGTGTAGCTGTCGATGATCTCGGACAGCGCCGCGTCCTCGAAGGTCACCTTCTCCTTCGACAGCCCGTGCTCCTCGAGCTGCTTGGGGATGAGGAACTGCTTCGCGATGTTGAGCTTCTCCTCGCGCGTGTAGCCGGGGAGCTCCAGCACCTCCAGCCGGTCGCGCAGCGCGGGCGGGATGGGGTCCATGATGTTGGCGGTGGCCACGAACATCACCTTGGAGAGGTCGAACGGCACCTCCAGGTAGTGGTCTGAGAACGTATGGTTCTGCTCGGGGTCGAGGACCTCGAGCAGCGCCGCCGCCGGGTCGCCCCGGAAGTCGTGTCCCAGCTTGTCGATCTCGTCGAGCATGAAGACCGGGTTGTTCGAGCCCGCCTTCTTCATCCCCTGAATGAGGCGCCCGGGCAGCGAACCGACGTACGTCCGCCGGTGACCGCGGATCTCCGCCTCGTCGCGCACGCCGCCCAGCGAGATGCGGATGAACTTCCGTCCCAGCGAGCGGGCGATGGAGCGACCGAGCGACGTCTTGCCGACGCCCGGTGGGCCCACCAGGCAGAGGATGGGCCCCTTCTTGTCGCTCTTCAGCTTGCGGACCGCCAGGTACTCGAGGATGCGCTTCTTCACCTTCTCGAGGTCGTAGTGGTCGGAGTTGAGGATGTCGCGCGCGGCCTGGATGTCGAGCTTGTCCTCGGTCGAGATCGCCCAGGGGAGCTCGACCAGCCACTCGAGGTAGGTGCGCGTGACGGTGTACTCCGCCGACGACGGCTGCATCACCTTGAGCCGCTCGAGCTGCTTCATGGCGACCTTCTCGGTCTCGGGCGGCATCTTGGCCGCCAGCACCTTCTCGCGGAAGTCGTCGAGATCGCCGCCGGTCTCGTCGATCTCGCCCAGCTCTTCCTTGATCGCCTTCAGCTGCTGGCGCAGCACGTACTCACGCTGGTTCCGGCCCATCTCCTCCTGGACCTGGCTGTTGATCTTCTCGCGCACCTTCAGCACCTCGTGCTGGCGCGAGAGGAACTGCAGCACCTTGCGCAATCGGGTCTTGAGGTCGAACGTCTCCAGCACGTCCTGCTTCTCGTCGACCTGCACGTCCAGGTTCGAGATGATGACGTCCGACAGCTGCCCCGGCTCGACGACGCTGTCGACCAGCGCGCTCGCCTCCTTGGGGAGCTCCGGCATCAGCTTGATGACCCGCTTGGCGACGTCCTTGACGTTCATCACCAGCGCGTCCAGCTCGACGTCGCTCGACGGCGCGTCCGGCAGCGCCTGCACCCGCGCCGTCATGAACGGCTCCTGCCCGCCAATCTCGAGGATGCGGATGCGGGCCACCCCCTGCAGGATCACCGAGAAGTTGTCCTTGGCCAGCTTGATGACCTTGAGGATGCGCGCCGCGCAGCCGACCATGTAGAGGTCACCGGCGCCCGGCTCCTCGGTGCGCGCGTCGCGCTGGGTCACGATGCCGATGACCGGGCGCTCTTTGGAGATCGCCTCCTCGACCAGCTTGACCGACTTCTTGCGGCCGACGTCGATAGGGATGATCGACCCCGGGAAAAGGACGGAGTTCCGCAGCGGCAGGATCGAAATGACGTCGGGGACCTCGACCGGGCCTTCCGGCACCGGCTTCTTGGTGGCCATGTTTCGATCGTATACGCGACGCGCCTCTTCCGCCAGTCAAGCGGAGGCGCCAAGTTTCGAGGCTGACCGGACCTCGCGGGGACCGCCCGCCACGGGCTCCGCCGACGCGCCCGCGTGGTAAGATGGGGCTCCTTTTTTCGCAGGAGGTCGTCCTCATGCGCCTAGCTTGGTTCCTCGTTCTGACGGTGGCGGCGAGCGTGCCGGTCGCGGCGCGTGCCCAGGCGGCCCCCGCCGCCGACGCCGATGTCGCCTACGAGCAGCAGGCCGTCGGCGTTCGCCATCTGGTCGACCCGCTGCGCGACGGGGCGACCGAGGACGCCCAGGGTCACCCGACCTACAACGGAAAATGGGACGCCTTCGGGGGCGCCGACCACCGTCCGCTCGACGAGGCGGCCTTCTTCCGCATCGTCGGCCGGGACGATCTCGCGCGCCGCTACGAGCGCCAGGAGCGGGTCAAGAAGGGGGTCACGGCCGCCGGTGGCACGCTGCTCGTAGGCGGCTTGGTCTTCGCGGCGCTCGCGGCGCTTCCGACCGGCAACGGAGCGGTTGCTTGCCCGTCGAGCGCGAGCGGCTGCGGGTCCCAGTCGTCGCAGTGGGCGAGCCCGACCTGGGGCCTGGCCCTCGCCGGAACCGGGGTGGTCGCCCTGGTCGTCGGCCACTTCCTCGACCCGACCCCCATCGGGGCCGACGAGGCCGACCGCCTGGCCCACGACTACGACCAGTCGCTGCGGCGCAGCCTCGGCATGGCAGAGACGGCGTCGCGCCGCTAATCGGCGACGCTGCCTCCGAGCGGTCAGCCGCGGCTCGCCGCCCCCAGGGCGCGAGCGCGATGCCACCGCGCCTCGATGTCGTGATCGGCGATCTCTCCGGACAACTGCGCGATCTCTCGTTCGACGAACGCGACGTCCAGCCGCCCGGCGAGCGCCGACCGCACTGCGGCGGCGTCCTCGAGGTCTCGCTCCCGAGTCGACAGGATCTTCAAGACCACGAAGTCCTCCGGGATCACGATCCGGATCGGCTGGGCACGCAGCGTCCCGACGACCGCCCGCGCGTTCACGCCGCGCGCGTACCGTGGTGACAGCGGCTCGACCAGGTCAACGGTGTTCAACGGCGCACCATCGGCCTCCGGCAACAGCGTCAGACGCGTCACCCGGTTGCCCCCGAAGCGGATCCGATCGAACGCGAGCCGACAGGTCACGCCGGCGCCCTCGAGCGCCAGCTGCGCCTCGGCGCCCGTCGTCGACACCACGGCCAGATCGGCGTCCTTGGTCTCGCGCGCGGCGCCATAAGCCGCCAAGGCCAGGCCTCCATAGGCCGCGGCCTCGATCCCGACCCGCGCGAGCGCCTCAGCTCCGGCGAGCAGAACCGCGATCGGGTCGCCCAGATCGAGCGTCATCTCCTCGCTCTTCTCGTCGCGCCAGGACTCGCCGCCCCATCTCCTGAAGCTCCAACGTCGCGCGTCGCAGCCTCGACCGTTCTCGATCCGCCACGGCCAATCGCCGGTCCAGCTCTTCGCGGTCCATCGTCACGCGCCCATTGTACCGCAGTCGAGAAGTCACCGAACGCCCCCGGGGGGGCTTTTCGCCGATCCCACTCGAACCGCACCTCCAGGCATCGGGAGGCGCGGTCGAGTGGTTGCCAATCAATTGCGAGAAGGCGCTACCGGCCCCGCTTCTCGCTGACCGGCTTCGGCTGTGGGGTCAGGGTGTGGACGGTGGCGCCGCCCGAGCCGCCGCCGGGCAGCGCCGGACCGCCCACGTCGCGCCTGATGCCGTGGTGGGCGAGGACCTTGGCCTCGATCTTATTGGCCACGTCGGCGTGGTCGCGCAGGTACTGCTTGGCGTTCTCCCGCCCCTGGCCGATGCGGTCGCCCGCGAAGCCGAACCAGGCCCCTGATTTTTCGACCGCGCCGCACTCGGCGCCCAGATCGACGAGATCGCCCTCGTGGCTGATCCCCTCGCCGTAGAGGATGTCGAACTCGACCTCACGGAACGGGGGCGCCATCTTGTTCTTCACCACCTTCACGCGCGTGCGATTGCCGACCACCTTCTCGCCGTCCTTGAGCGCCCCGACACGGCGAATGTCCATGCGCACGCTGGCGTAGAACTTCAGCGCGTTGCCGCCGGTCGTCGTCTCCGGGTTGCCGAACATGACGCCGATCTTCATGCGGATCTGGTTGATGAAGATGACCAGCGTGTTCGACTTGGCGATGGTGCCGGTCAGCTTGCGCAGCGCCTGGCTCATGAGCCGCGCCTGCAGGCCGACGTGCGCGTCGCCCATCTCTCCCTCGAGCTCGGCGCGCGGCGTGAGCGCGGCGACCGAGTCGACGACGATGACGTCGACCGCGCCCGAGCGCACCAGCATCTCGGTGATCTCCAGCGCCTGCTCGCCGCAGTCGGGCTGCGACACGAGCAGGTCGTCGGTCCGCACGCCCAGTTTGCGCGCGTATCCGACGTCCAGCGCGTGCTCGGCATCGACGAACGCGCAGATGCCGCCCATCCTCTGGGCCTCGCCGACCACGTGCAGGGCCAGCGTCGTCTTGCCGGAAGACTCCGGTCCGTAGATCTCGATGATGCGGCCGCGTGGCAACCCGCCCACGCCGAGCGCGATGTCGAGCCCCAGCGAGCCGGTCGGCACCACCTTGACCTCGGGGGGCGCGATCCCCTCGCCGAGCCGCATGATGCTCCCCTTGCCGAACTGCTTCTCGATGGTCGAGACCGCCAGGTCGATGGCCTTGTCGCGCGCCGGATCGCGGTCGCGCGCCGGGGCAGCGGCCTCCTTGGCCTCGCCCTTGATCTCCTTGATCTCGCCCTTCTCAGTGCTCTTTTCCGAGGTGCTGGCCATGTGTTCTCTCCTCTGCCCTAGGGGTCAGTTTTGAATCTTCGAACCGAGCGCGGCGGTGTGCCGCAAAACGTAGGTCGAGCCGTCACTGTGTGGGCCACGGCCGAGACGACTCTCGAAAACCTGAACCTCCTCGATCGCCGCTTGGCCGAACAGGCGCGCGGTAAAGGGCGCCAGCGCCGCCCGCGCGTCGACGCCGCTCTTGCTGCGCCCGACGGTGACGTGGGCGCGGAAGGGCCGGTTTTCCCGCTCGCCGATCCCCAGACACGCAGCGGTCTCTTCGACGACGGCGGCCACGGCGCCGAGCCGGCCACCGTCCTCCGCGACCCCGGCCCACAGCACGTTCGCCTGGCGCGGCGACGGGAAGGCCCCCATCCCGCGCACCTCGATGGCGAACCTGGGCAACTCCGCCAGCGCCATGGCCAGTGCACCGCCAAACGCCGCCAGCTTCACCTCCTCGACCGGGCCCAGGAACTTGATCGTGACGTGTAGGTTCTCGATCTTGCGCGACCACTTCACGCCCGGGAGCGCGCGGCCGAGCTCGCCCTCGGCCGCGAACACGCTGGCGCGCACGCCCTCCGGCAGCGGCACGGCCACGAAGCTCCGAATGGGTTTGGTCGCCGTCGCCGTGAGATCCGTCATCGCTTCCGCGTGTCGAAGTAGCGCCGCGCCAGATCGAGCGCGTAGTAGGCGGCGGCGGTTCGTACCCGCTCGCGCCCGCCCGAGAACAGCTTGGTCGACGTCCGGGTCGTCCCCGGGCCGCAGACGGCGAAGCAGACCGTCCCCACCGGCTTGTCGGGCGCGCCGCCCTCCGGCCCGGCCACCCCGGTGATGGCCACCGCCACCGACGAGCCGCAGACCCGCTTGGCCCCCTCGGCCATCTCGCGGGCCGTCGGCTCGCTGACCGCGCCGAAGTCGGCGATCGTCTCGGGCTTGACCCCCAAAACGCCGGTCTTCACCTCGTCGGCGTAGGCGACGACGCTGCCGCGGAAGAACGCGGTGGCGCCCGATTCGGACGTCGCCAGCTCCCCCGCCAGGCCGCCGGTGCACGACTCGGCGAACGCCAGCGTGGCCTCCTGCGCCTTCAACGCCCGCGACATGGCGCCCACGAACGTCTCGCCGTCGACGCCGTAGATGCCCGGGCCGATCCGCTTGCGGATCTCGGCGTCGACCTTGTCGACCGTCGCGCGCGCCGCCTCGGGGTCGGCGTCCCGCACCACCAGCTTGACGTGGTTGACGGGCATCGACGTCCGGAAGTGCAGCGTGGCCCCGTCGATCCCGGTCAGGATCCCCGCCAGCCGGTGGTCGATGTGCGACTCGCCCATGCCGTAGAGGTGCCAGGTGCGCACGGCCGGCGCGGGCACGCCCGTCTCCACGAGGCGACCGGTCAGGCGCGGCATCACCTCTTCGACGAAGATCTTCTCCATCTCGCGCGGCACGCCCGGCAGGAAGTACGCCTCCGCGCCGCCGAGACGAATCACGAAGCCCGGCGCGATCCCCGCTGCGTTGGGCAGCGCCTGCGCGCCGTTGGGGACCCGCACCTGGCGCAGGTTGTTGGGCGTCATCTCGAAGCCGTGGGTGGAGAACCGCTTCTTCATCGCCTCCAGGGACGGCTCGTCCGCGTGCGTCCCGGTGACCAGCAGCTCGGCCACCGTGTCGACGGTCCGGTCGTCCTCCGTCGGCCCCAGGCCACCCGTCGCGACGATGAGATCGACCTCGGCGCGCAGCCGCACCAGCGCCGCCCGGATCGCCTGCGGATCGTCCGAGACGACCAGCTGCTCCGTCAGCTCATAGCCCAGCTCGAACAGCCGCTCGGCGATGAAGGTGTCGTTGGTGTTGCTGATCTCCCCGCGCAGAACCTCGTCCCCGATCGCCAACAACGCCGCCCGCTGCGCCACCGCCTTGGAACTAGACATTTGAGCAGTACCGTAGCCGCCTCGGATTTCGATGTCAACGATTTGTCGGCGACACGAAACGGGGGGACTTGTCGGGGGCAGCCCCGGTCACCAGCCTTCCCAAACCTTCAGCCTTCATCGAGAGGAGCCATGTTCAACCAGAGCCCTACGTTCAGCAGCTATTCGATCGACAGCGTCCCCGCGGCGCGCGCGTTTTACGGCGGGACCCTGGGCCTCGAGGTCGACGAGCGCCCCGAGGGGCTGGCGCTCAAGCTCGGCGGCGGCGGCTACCTCTTTCTCTACCCGAAACCCAATCACCGGCCCGCGACCTTCACGGTCCTCAACTTTCACGTGCCCAACATCGAGGAAGCGGTCAGCGGGCTCAAGATGCGCGGGGTCCAGTTCCTCCAGTACGACGAGCCCGACCTGAAGACCGACGCGCGCGGAATCCACTTCGCCGAGCAGGGGCCGCGCGCCATCGCCTGGTTCAAGGACCCGGCCGGCAACATCCTGGCGCTCCTGCAGCCCCGGTAGGTGCCCTCGGTCCGACCCATTTGACCGCGCCCTCGGTCGCTCTGAAAATGGCCCGATGGGTAGATCACGGATGGAGCGGCTGGTCGTGGGAAGCGTCCTTCTCCTCGTGTCCTGCGGCGGCGGCGGCGAACAGACCGCGGACGGCGGGACCGGCAAGGGGGGCGTGGGAGGTGCCGGCGCCGGTGCGGCGGGACGGGGGGGCACCGGTGGCAGCGGCGGTCAGGCCGCCGGCACGGGGGGCAGCGGGGCGAGCTGCCCTGCAGTCTCCCCGTGCGGCGGCAACCTCGTCGGCACCTGGAAGGTGACCCAATCGTGCGTGACCGCAACCCAAGATATCACCGGCGCCGGGGCCGGGTGTACGAGTGCCTCCGCCGTTC
>DASYEX010000094.1:0-2829 GCA_036498765.1 Polyangia bacterium | reverse complement strand
ACCGGCAACAAGGTCTCGGTCGGGCCGCCGTTCTTCAACGCGACCTTCGTGCCGATCTGCGCGCCGCTGTTCGCCGCGCTCTGCGTCGGCCCGTTCCTGCCGTGGAAACGCGCCGAGCTCGGCCCCGCACTGGCCCGCCTGCGCATCGCCTTCGCGGTGTCCGTCGTCGCCGCGATCGTCACCGCCGCCGCGATCGACGGCCGTGCGACGCTCTCGGCAATCGCCTTCGGCTTCGGCGTCTGGCTGATCGCGGGCAGCGTCACCGAGTTCGTCCTCCGCGCCCGCCGCGGGCGGCTGCGCACCATGACGCGCGCCGCCATAGGCATGACGATCAGCCACGCCGCGCTGGGCGTCGTCGTGCTCGGCGCCGTGGCGACGGCGTCATGGCAGGTCGAGCTGATCCGGACGATGAAGCCGGGCGACACCGCGCAGTTCGCGGGCTTTGGCGTGAAGCTCGAATCGGTCGTACCGCTGCAGGGCCCCAACTATGTCGCCGAGCGCGCCGCGATCACGCTCACCGCCAACGGCGCGCCCTACACCGTTCTGACGCCCGAGCGCCGGCTGTTCACCGTGCAGCAGCGCCAGATCTCCGAGACCTCGATCCACACCAACCTGCTGCGCGACCTCTACGCCACCCTGGGCGAGGGCGACGCGGAGAAGGGTTGGACGGTCCGCCTCTACTGGAATCCGCTGGCGCCCTGGATCTGGCTCGGCGCCGGCCTGTGCGCGCTGGGCGGCTTCGTGTCGCTCTCCGACCGGCGGCTCCGGGTCGGGGCGCCGAAGCGCAGCCGGACGGCTGTGCAGGCGGCGGAATGACGGCCCGCTGGGAGCGCGGCTCTCCAGAGCCGCTCATGGGGTACGGCAATCCGAAGAAGAGCGGCTCTGGAGAGCCGCGCTCCCAGCCATGAACCGCGCGCTGTTCCTTCTGCCGTTGATGATGCTGGTCATCCTGACCGGCTTCTTTGGCTGGTCGCTGCTGTCGGGCCGCGACCCGGCGTCGATCGGCTCGGTGATGGTCGGGCGGCCGGCGCCGGCGCTGCCGTTTGCCGACGCGCTGCTGAAATCGGGCAAGCCGCTGCTGGTGAATTTTTTCGCCAGCTGGTGCACGCCCTGCCTCGCCGAGCATCCGCTGTTCACCCGGCTGAAGGAGCGCGAGGGCGCGACGATCGTCGGCATCGCCTGGAAGGACAAGCCCGAGGCGACGCGCGCCTGGCTGGCGAAGCTCGGCGATCCGTTCGCCAAGATCGGCTTCGACCAGGACGGCAAGATCGCACTCGACTGGGGCCTGTCGGGCGTGCCCGAGACCTACCTGATCGACGCCCGCGGCATCGTGCGCGTGCACTTCCGCGGCCCGCTCACCGAGCGGGATCTGGCGACGATCCTGCCGCTGCTGAAGGCCGGATCATGACCCCCTCACCCAACCTCTCCCCCAAGGGGAGAGGAGCATGAGATGGATTGCGTCCCTGATCGCGCTGCTTCTATTGGCGAGTACCGCCCTCGCCATCGAGCCGTCGGAGATGCTGAAGGACCCCGCGCTCGAGGCCCGCGCACGCGAGATCGGGCGGGCGTTGCGCTGCGTGGTCTGCCAGAACCAGGCGATCGACGATTCCAACGCCGAGGTGGCGCACGACATGCGCCGCGCCGTGCGCGAGCGCCTCACCGCCGGCGACAGCGACGACGCGGTCATGGCCTTCATGACGGCGCGCTACGGCGACTACGTGCTGCTGAAGCCGCCGTTCAAATCGGGCACGCTGGTCCTCTGGCTCGGCGCCCCGCTGGTCCTGCTGGTCGCCGGCGGCGCCCTGCTGCTCGCCGCCCGCAAGCGCCGTGCCCCGGAGCCGCCCGCGCCGCTGACCGAGGAGGAACGCGCCAAGGTAGAGGCGCTGTTGCATCCCCCCTCCGTCACCCCGAGCGAAGCCGAGGGGCCTGTTCATGCGGCCGGCACAAGAGGAGGTCCCTCCACTCCGCTTCGCTCCGGTCGGGATGACGGGTAGTGCTGGAGTTCCTCCTCGCCCTCCTGACCACCGCGACGGTGGCCGCGCTGCTCGTCCCGCTGCTCAAGCCGCGGATCGCCGCGACCGACCGGCTCGACAACGACACCGCCGTCTATCGCGACCAGCTCGCCGAGGTCGAGCGCGAGCGCGCGGCGGGCACGCTGTCCCTCTCCGACGCCGCCGCCGCCCGCACCGAGATCGAGCGCCGCCTGCTCGCCGCCGCCGCCCACGATCTTACGCTGGGGGCGCGCCACTCCAGTGGCGCGTCATGGCACCGCTTCCTAACACCGGCCTTGTGCCTGCTAGTCCCCCTCTTCGCCCTCGGCCTCTACCTCCAGCTCGGCCAGCCCGGCCTCCCCGCCGCCCCCTTCATCCCCCGCCCCGCCGCGCCGCAATCGCCCGACGCCGCGCCCGCCCCCACCCTCGCCGAGACGATCGCCGCGGCGCGCGCCCGGCTCGCCGCCGCGCCGGACGATCCCGACGCCCTGTCGGCGCTGGGCGAGGCGCTGACCTACGAGGCCGACGGCGTGGTGACCCCGCCCGCCCAGGACGCCTTCCGCCGCGCGCTGGACAGGAACTCGGACGATGCGCGCGCGATGTTCTATCTCGGCCAGCACGAGGCGCAGAGCGGCGACGCCCGGGCCGCGCTCGAGCGCTGGCGGGCGCTGGAGCAGCGCTCGCCGCCCCAGGCGCCCTGGCTGCCGGCGCTGCGCGCCGAGATGCAGCGGGTCGCGCGCACCGCGGGCCTGCCCGCGCCACAGAGCCCGGCCCCGACCCTGGGCCCAAGCCCGATCCCGCCGGCGAGCCCCGGAACGTCTGCCCCCGCGCCCGGCAT
>DASYEX010000093.1:0-12655 GCA_036498765.1 Polyangia bacterium | reverse complement strand
GCGAAGTCGCGCGCGCGGTCCGCCTCGTGCTCGGACACGTCCAGCGAATCCGGCCGCGGAGCATCTGCCAGCAGTTGCTTCAACGTCTTCAGGCTGGCGTCGTCGCGCGCGGCCCGTCGCAAGCGCTCGGGGTGGGCGTCGGACCAGGCGTCCGCGACACCCGACGGAGGCTCGGCGTCGTCGTGGCGGGTCGCGACCAACGTCCAGTAGGCCGCCTGCCGGTAGAGGCCCAGGCGCACGGTGGGACGCGATCCGGGCGGAAAGCCCTCGCCGGGGTCGGCCATCCGCCGCGCCAGCTCGAGCAGCAGGCGCGCCTGGCAGAGCGCGCGGTTTCGACGATCGTCGCGGGCGATGACCGCGGCCCGCGCCTCCCGCAAGGCGCTCTTCTGGACGACCCACTCCGTGGCTCGAGCAAGGACCTGACGGGCGTTCACGGCAGACCGCAGCGTACTATGGCGCCCCAGCGGTTCAACGCGCGCTCGGCAAGCTATCGGACCCGGTACAATCGCCAGCGCGCGGTCTGGATGACCAGCGTGGGATGCAGGCCCAGCGAGGATGTTGCGCCGGCCACGGGATCCTGGTGCTCGAATCCCTGGACCAGCAGGTAGTCGTAGTGGCTGCCGTGCTCGTCGAGCGAAAACTTTCCGTCCCATCCCGGCGCCGGCGGCTTGTTCTCGAGGCGAAAGTTGAGCGGCATCGACGTGTTGTCCCACAGGTACGGGCTGTACCCGTGGGTGAGCGCGGTGATGTACGCGTAGAACTGGTGATACGGCGGCAGCCTGAGATACGGGTCGCTGTCGCCGTCATCGAAGGTGAACGGTAACACGGACGCTCCCTTCGGCACTTGCTTGATCACTTCGAGGAAAGGCCGCGTCTGGAGCGCGAAGGCGTGAAATTGCTCGGCCACCTTGACGTCGAGAGCCAGCGCCACCAGCACCCCGGGCACCAGCGCCAGGGCGGGCCAGCCGCGCAGGCGCGGCGTGGGAATCAGCAGCAGCCACACGAGCACGACGCTGGCGAAGCGTGGATAGGTATACCAGTGCGAAATGGGGCCACCGACGGCGAACGGCAGGAACAGGTACAGGGCCCCCGCCGCACCGACCAGCACGGCGGCGGTGAAGCGATGGCGAACGCCGCGCGCGGGGAGCAGGCCCAGGATGAGCGGACCCAGGATCAGCAGCACGAAGGCGACGGCGGCGACGCGCTCGCCATCTCGATGCGAGAAGTTGTCCAGCGTGAACTCGAACAACCTCGACAGCTTCTGCGCGGGCGAGTCCCAGTCGAACGAGAACGATTGCGGCGGCCCACCGCCGGATGACACGACCTTGCCCAACAGCCACGGCGCCACCGCCAGCAGCAGGCCGGAAAGCGCGATGGCGTGCAAGGCGATGCGCCGCCCGAGCGGCCGCCGGGTCAGCGCCAGGGCCGCCCCCGCGACGCCCAGCAACGCCGTCGCGTGGACGTGCGTCAGCCCAATCAGCGCCGTGTACGGCACCAGCCGCAGACCGTCGCTCAGCGTTTCAGCCTCGATGAGCCAGGCCAGCACGAAGAACGTCAGCCCCACCCCCAGCATCATCCCCTCCCAGCCGGCGTACAGATTGTGCTCCCAGATGGCCAGGAACGCCCACAGACCCAGCCGCGGATCGCGTCCCAGCGCCAACAACAGGCGCATGGTGCCGAGCGGCACCAGCGCCAGGATGACCGCGGTCAAGACCTTCGCCGCCACCAGCGGGCCGAACACCTGGCCGACGACGGCGCAGAACAGATACGACGTCCAGTAAGGGACGGGGCCGGACGCGAGCTTGTAGAAGTGGGCCACGGGCTGGTGGCCGCGTGCCGCGTCCCACAGCAGATCGGCCGACGCGGTGTTGATGCCCAGATCGGAGAAGGGCAAGAAGGTGGTCAGGAACAGCGGAATCAGCGCCGCCACCAGCAACAGCGCGGTGCAGATCAGAAGCACGCGGTCCTCGGCGAACGCAGCGCGCAGGGTCGTCTGCGTACGCGGCAGCGCGTAGGAGAGGATCCGGCGAATCCGCTGCGCGCTCGAATTCATCGACGCACACGGATACCAGAGATCCGCATCGATGGGGAGGGGCCGTCAGGGTGATACAGACGTCCGGCGCAACTCGGCGAATCTCCCGAGAAGGCAGCTCCATCACCCAATGTTGGCCGATGGCCGCGCCACCGCCGCTGGTCGCGTCACCGTCGACCGCCGCTCTCTCACAACCGGACGCGCAACGCGGCCGGCACAATCTCGACGACCGCCGGGAGATGTCCGGGCGTCTCGCCGTCCAGCTCGATGGGGATGCGCGCGTCCGACTCCACGGGCTCGACGGTCAGGCGGGTGACGCGGGCGTTGTCGACCGCCTCGAGCTCGAGGTGCGTCCCTTCGTAGAGGCGGCCGATGTTGGTGATCACCTCGCCCTTGCTGAAGTCGCCGACGGTGACCAGGTCCAGCACGCCGTCGTCGAGGCGCGCCTCGGGGCAGATCTTCATCCCGCCGCCGAAGAAGCGGCCGTTGCCGACGGCCGCCATCAAGATCCGCCGCCGCTCCCGGGGGCGGTCCTCGATCGTCAACCACACGTCGGTGTTGTCGTAAGACGCCAGCACGCGCAGCGTGGCGCCGAAGAAGGCGAGCCGGCCGCCGAACCGTTTTGACGAAGCGTTGGCGCGCGTGGCGACGGTGCTCGAGAACCCGAACGACGCGACGTTGACGAAGAAATGGACCAGCGTCTGGCCCGCGTGGCCGCGGAAGTGGACCCGCCCCGCGTCGATCGGACGCGCGCGCCCCTCGCGGATCCGCTGGGCCGCCTCGGTGATGTCGTGCGGAAGCTCCAGCGTCCGCCGGAAGTCGCCGCCGGTCCCCCGCGGAATGATGCCGAGCTCGGTCTCGGCGCCGGCCCCCGCCTCGAGGATCCCGTTGGCCACCTCGGAGATCGTTCCGTCGCCGCCCAGCGCCACGATGAGGCGCCGCCCCGCTTCGGCCTCGCGCCGGGCGATGGCCGCCGCGTCGCGCGGTGCCGCCGTGAACGCGCTGTCCAGCTCGCCCAGCCCGTCGATGAGCGCGCCGCGAACGCGCGCCCACTTCGATTCGTTGAGCCCCCGCCCCGAGCGCGAGTTCACGATCACCAGGGGGCGGGTCTTGTCCAAGATCAGACGTTTTTAACAGAGCGCCCGCCGGCCGGCTATCCTGCGCGCCCAATGTCGATGTCGATGACGGCCGGCATGCTGCTCGGGCTCGGCGCCAGCGCCTCCTGGGCCCTGGCCAACGTGGCGATCCAGCGGGCCGGGCGCGCGATCGGGGCGCTGCAGGGGCTCCTCTGGGCGCAGATCGTGGGGATCGGGATGGCGGTAGCGGGCGCGGCGCTGCTGGGCGAGCGCCCGGCGGCGCTGACGGCGGGCGACGGCGTCTGGATCGCCATCAGCGGTGTCTCGGGGCTGACGGCCTACGCCTGCATCTTCTACGCGTTCGAGCACGGCCGCCTCACGCTGGCCGTCCCCATCATGTCGTCGTGGGCGGTGCTCGCCTCGGCGCTCTCGCTGCTCCTCTTTCACGAACGCTTGTCAGCCGGCCAGCTCGTGGGGGCCGCCGTGGTGATCGCCGGGGCCATCACGGTCGCGCGGCATGCGCAGCGCGGGGGTGACGGCGGGGAGAGCACCGGCCGCTGGCTCCCCGCGGCGGTCGGCGCCGCCCTCGGGTTCGGGGTGCTCATTCCGGCTATGCGCCGGCTCTCTCCCGTGTTCGGCCCGATCGGCACCATCGGCGTCGTCTACGCCGCCGACCTGGCGCTGGCCCTGCCGCTGGCGCTCGTCTATCGGCTCCGCCTGAAGCTCCCCCCGGCGGCCGCCTGGCCGGCCATCATCCTCTCCGGCTTGTTCGAGACCGCCGGGTCGGCCTGCATCACGCTCGGCTCCCGCAAAGCGCCGCTGGCCATCGTCTCGCCACTGGCCAGCCTCGCGGCGGCCTTCACCGTCCTTTACGCCTGGGCGATCCTGCGCGAACGGCCCGCACGCGGCGTCCTCCTCGGCGCGGCGCTGGTGTCCGCCGGCGTGGTCATCCTGGCGCTATAGCGCGGGAGCTGCGCTACACTCCCGCCGCCATGGCGCACCAGTACATCTACACGATGCAGAACCTCCGGCGGGTCCACCCGCCGAACAAAGAGGTGCTGAAAGGGATCTTTCTGTCGTTCTACCCGGGCGCGAAGATCGGCGTGCTCGGCTCGAACGGGTCGGGGAAGTCGACGCTGCTGCGGATCATGGCCGGCGTCGACAAGGATTTCTTTGGCGACGCCAAGGCGGCCGACGGGATCCGCATCGGCTACCTGCCGCAGGAGCCGCAGCTCGACGCCAGCAAGAACGTGCTGGGGAACGTCGAGGAGGCGGTGGCCAACACCAAGAAGCTGCTCAAGCGCTTCGACGAGGTGAACGCCAAGCTGGGCGAAGACATGTCTCCCGAGGCAATGGACAAGCTGCTCGAGGAGCAGGGGAAGCTGCAGGACGCGATCGAGGCGGCCAACGGCTGGGATCTCGATCGCACGCTGGAGATCGCGATGGACGCGCTCCGGCTGCCGCCGCCCGACGCGGCGGTCGACAAGCTCTCGGGCGGCGAGCGGCGGCGGGTGGCGCTCTGCCGCGTGCTGCTCGAGCGGCCGGACATGCTGCTGCTCGACGAGCCGACCAACCACCTCGACGCCGAGAGCGTCGCCTGGCTCGAGCACCACCTGCACGAGTTCCCGGGGACGATCGTGGCGGTCACGCACGATCGCTACTTCCTCGACAACGTCGCGGGGTGGATCCTCGAGCTCGACCGCGGCGCCGGGATTCCCTGGGAGGGGAACTACTCCTCGTGGCTCGACCAGAAGCGGAAGCGGCTCGAGTCCGAAGAGAAGACCGAGTCGGCTCGGCAGCGGACCCTCGCCCGCGAGCTCGAGTGGGTGCGGGCGTCTCCGCGGGCGCGGCAGGCCAAGTCGAAGGCGCGTCTGGCCGCCTACGAGGAATTGCTGGCCGAGGAGCAGCAGAAGCGCGAGGACACGATCGAGATCGCCATCCCGCCCGGGCCGCGCCTGGGCGACGTGGTGGTCAAGGCCGAGCACCTGCACAAGGCCTTCGGCGACAACGTCCTCATCGAGGACCTCAACTTCAACCTCCCGCGCGGCGGTATCGTCGGCGTCATCGGCGCCAACGGCGCCGGCAAGACGACGCTGTTCCGCATGATCACGGGGCAGGAGAAGCCGGATGGCGGCACGCTCCGGATCGGCGAGACGGTCAAGCTGGCCTACGTCGACCAGAGCCGCGACTCGCTCGACGGCGCCAAGACGGCCTTCGACGAGATCGCCCAGGGGGCGGAGTACCTGGAGATCGGCAAGCGCAAGGTGCCGGCCCGCGCCTACGTCGCCGGGTTCAACTTCAAGGGGACCGATCAGCAGAAGCGGGTCAAGGACCTGTCGGGCGGCGAGCGCAACCGGGTCCACCTGGCCAAGGTGCTGCGCTCGGGCGGGAACGTCCTCATGCTCGACGAGCCGACCAACGATCTCGACGTCGACACGTTGCGGGCGCTCGAAGACGCGCTGCTGGCCTTCCCCGGCTGTGTGGTTGTGACCAGCCACGACCGTTGGTTCCTCGACCGTATCGCCACCCACATCCTCGCCTTCGAGGGCGACAGCCAGGTGGTCTGGTTCGAGGGGAACTATCAGGACTACGAGGCCGATCGCAGACGGCGCCTCGGCGCGGCGGCCGATCAGCCGCATCGGATCCGCTACAAGAAGCTGGTACACTGACCGTCATGATTCCGTACGAAGAGCTGGATCGCGCGCTCGCTCGTTGGAAGGCCAAGGCCCAGGGGGGCGTCCCCGAGGCGCCGCCGCCGATCGTCGAGGAGGCCTCCGCGGAGATGGAGGTCGAGTCCTCCCCCGCCTCTGGAGGGACGCCGGTGGTGGTCGATGAGATGGGGAGCGTTCCCCAGCCCGTCGAGCCCCCCGAACGGACCGGCGAGATCGATCTGGCCGAGATCGAAGCCTACGACGACGAGCGCTGAGAGGCGCTCCGGGCCTCCGGCGGGCAGAGCCCGCCTCCGATCAACTCAAGTCGATTTGATCGCGTCGAGCGGAGGCGAGCTTCGCTCGCCGGAGCTCATCGCGGGAGGTCGCAGGAACCCTCCCAGGGTTCCTGACTCAGAAGTAAAAGCGGACGCCGAGGCCGCCTTCGAACCCGAAGTCGAAGCCTGGGACCAGCCAGAAGGTCGGGGCCAGCTCGAAGAAGACCTCGAGAAAGGCGGGGTTCGTGAACATCAGATCGAGGCCGATCGGCGCGCGCGCCGCCACCGCGATGCAGTTGCTCTGACAGCCGCCCCACCAGACCATCCGGCCGCCGCCGCCGACGTGCCAGTCGAGCTGAGCCGAGCCGCGGATGATGTTCGACTGCCAGAGGTAGTCGGCGTTGAAGGTTCCGTTGTCGGCACCGACGTTGTTGCAAACGGTTTGGCCGTTGTTGTCCCTGAAACAGGCGGCGTTGACGCCGCTCCAGAAGCCGAGCCCGAAGTCGATCGCGTTGGTCGGCGCGACCCAGGCCTTGGCCGTGATGCCGGTGGGGTCGCCGACCATGACCCCCAGGCCGAACTTGCGCGAGTAGCCGACCTCGGTCGCCCCCGCGGTCTGTCCGAGGACGCCCACGAGAAGCGCGGCCGCGAACGTGGTGAGGAGTGTCCTTTTCATGCCGCGTATAGTACGCACGAACGGTCTCGGTCGACAGATCGATCGCAATGCGCACAGATTCGACGAGATGCATGGGTCGTTCCACGCAAGGGTTAGGAGTGAATCACATCAAGAGGTTGTCGCTCCTCGTGCTCTCGCTCGCCTGCAGCCCGCGCGCACCATCTCCCGCGCCGCAGCCCGCGCCCGCGCGCACGGCGGAGCACGCTGCCGCACCGGCCCCGCCACGGCCGCGCCCGTCGCTCCCCACCGCTGATGTCCTGCCCGCGGCGGGCGATCTGCCGACGGAGCGGCGCGCGATTCAAGTTGTCGGCGGTGCGGAAAGGACGGTCGACGTCGAGGCTGCCCGTGCGCGCGGCTTGACGGTCGTCGATCTCTCGGACGCCTGGGTGCCGTCGGTGCTCGACGATCACCCAGGTCCCCCCAAGGGGACGGCAGCGACGACCCTGGTCAATCCCTACCACGCGATCTACCTGGGGCTCGCGGCCGATCGCACCGACGGCGACGGCCAACCATTGGCCGCCGGCGAGCGCAACTATCTCGAGATGTACGGCATCCCGCCGTCGCTCTCGGTGTTGCGGCGGCGCTTCCTCGAGGACGCGCGGCGCGACTGCGCGCAGAGCTACGATCCCGAGAAGCTGCTGGCGGTCGACGAGGTGCGGACCTGGGGCGCCAGCAGCGAGGCCAAGGAGCTGGCCAAGCAGGCGGCGCGCGCAGCGCGGGTCGAGGCAGCTCGGGTGGCGGCCGGCGCGGCGACGCTGGAGGCGCTCGCCGACGCCGACCTCAAAGCCGATCCGAGGTTGGCGAAGGACGTCAAGGAGGCGATGCGGTTCGCGGCCGAGCGCGCGGCGTTCACCGAGGCAGAGAAGCGGCTCGTCTGCGAGGGCCTCCTCGAGCCGGCCAAGCACAAGACCGGCAGCTACGACACGGCGATGCGGACGGCGATGCTCGCGTTCCAGCAGAAGCACGCGGTGATGGAGCAGGCCGACATCAAGGTCCCGACGCTGGAGGCGCTGGCCCGGCCGCCGCTGGAGAACGATCTGCTGGCGCTCCGCCGCGTCCTCACCGAGCGCGCGATGCACGGGGCCGGCACGCTCGAGGACGGCAGCGTCGCCGATGCCGATCGGCCGGGCGGCGCGCTGGGCGGCCCGACCTACCTGGGCGCCGACGGCGGGCGCCACCTGGTCCCCGATCTGGCGACGCCGTCGCTCGAGGCGGTGTTGCAGGCCCTGGGGATCGCGACGGCGGAGGACGCGGTGGCCTTCTTTCGCGGCACCAGCCGCGCCGACTTCGCCTGGCTCAAGGTGGCGGCGCGCTTGCCGCCGCTGCCCGAGTACTACGGGCCGGCGATGGACCTCTCGGCCGAGATCGATCGCGGCGACGTCTGGTACGACTTCCCCTACGACGCCAAGGGACAGCGCCTGCCGCAGCCGCGCGAGCACTTCCCGACCTTCACGCTCTACGTGAAGTGGCGCGGCGAGAAGGTGCCGCTCGTCCGCTGGCGGACGACCGTGGGCGGCTGGCGGTCGGAGCTGGCCTCCGATGGGCAGGAGTACTACCGATTCAAGGGGTCGGACGTGGGCCCGCGCGTCTGGCACCACATCGTCGCCGCGCCGGTCTGGATCCCGCCCACCTCGTCACCGCTCGCCTCGATGGTGAAAGAAAAGCGCGTGAATGGCACCTACCAGCGGGTGACCAACTACGACGAGACCGGGCCCGGATTCCTGTCGGCCTACGGCCTGGCGGCGGCGATTCACGAAGAGATGCGGCGCGGCCCCGACGGCCCGATGTTTTTCGACAACGGCATTCGCACCCACGGATCGTTCGACTACATGTCGCTGCGCGGGCGTTTTTCCCACGGCTGCCACCGGCTCTACAACCAGCAGGCGATGCGGCTCTTCAGCTTCGTGCTCGCGCACCGGCGGATGCGCGTGGTCGGCTCGGTCCCCCTCGGCTTCCGCCGGCTATTTTATTCGCAGGGGGACGTCTTCGAGATGCGCTTGCCGAGCCGGGGCTTCTACTACGAGCTCGATCCGCCGCTGCCGGTCAACGTGCTCGAGGGGACGGTGAAGGGGCAGCTTCAGAAGCCGATCGCCGGCTACGTGCGCAAACCGGGCGTCAAGTACGCCTCCTCGACGATTCCCACCGCCTCGACCTCGCCCGACAGCCGCGCGGGAGGGGACGCGCCGTGATCGCGCGCCGGATCGTGGTCGCCGCGCTTGGGGCGCTGGTCGCCGGCTGTGGCTCGCCGACCCCCCCGCCCCGCGCGCCCGCCTCCCAGGAGCCGCGGGCGGCCGCGCCGCAGGCGGCCGAGCCGCCGCTCGACGACGAGGCGCCCGAGCGAGCCGCTGCCGCGACCGGCGGTCCGCAAGTCACGATCAAGCTCTTCGCCGACGCGGCCAAGAAGGCCCACGTCTTCTGGGGCCGCAAGGATCTGGGCCTCGCGCCGCTGGAGATCCAGCGCCCGCGCGGCTCGGGACCGCTCGATCTCCTGGTGACCGCGCCCGGCTTCCTGCCGCTGCACACCCGCGTCTTCACCGATCGTGACGACGCTCTCTCGCTCCGCCTCTACGACGCCGAGAGCGCCCGGGGCCTGCTCGGCTATCCGGTCAACGTCGAGGGCCCCTGAAACCCCCCTCCCCCGGGGCCCAAAAAGGAGCTTGGGGGAGGCTAAGGGAAAACCTACCAGCAGCGTTCTGCACGAGCTTTTCGCTTCCAACTTCGTCGGGTTTCACCCACAATGCCCGAACTTTTCCCGGCCCTGCCGGGTAACGCACGAGAGGAGATCGATCGAATGGGCAAGCCGCTGTCGAAGTCCGACCTCATTTCCAAGCTGGCCGAAGAGAACGACGGGAAGCTCTCCCGCAAGGACGTCAAGGGCGTCCTCGAGTCGCTCGCGACCATCGGCTACAAAGAGCTGAAGAAGACCGGGACCTTCCTGGTTCCTGGATTCGCCAAGTTCGTGGTGATCAAGAAGCCGGCCACCAAGGAGCGCAAGGGGATCAACCCATTCACCAAGGAGCCGACGGTTTTCAAGGCCAAGCCGGCCCGCAAGATCGTCCGCGCCCGTCCGGTCAAGGCCGCCAAAGACGCGGTTTAGTCCAGGCGTGACCCAGGCGGGCGCGGCCTAACCACCGCCGCCCGCGCACCACCTGCCGCTTCCTGTGTAACCGGGATTGCGCCGCCGTGTCGATCTGCGCCAATTTTTTCGACGGCGAGAACACCGGCGATTTTCATCGTTAATATGGGCGCCGATGGCCAAGCGCCACCAAGCCGACGACGCCCGCAGACTGTCGGTCCAGCAGGCCGCGTCCCGCGTGCTGCTCGAGGCCGCATCGCTCGACGAGGCGATGGCGGAGATCCTCCAGGTGATCGCCACCGAGCTCGACTGGGCGCTGGCCGTCTACTGGGTGGCGACCCCCGCGGCCGCAGCTGACCGGCCGTCGCTGCACTGCCGGGCGATCTGGGCCGAGGAGCCGATCATCCGCAGCGCGGTGGTCGAGGCCTCGCGGGCCGCGGTGCTCGCGGCCGGCGAGGATCCACCCGGCCAGGCGTTCGCGGGGCGCGAGGCGGTGTGGGTCTCCGAGATCGGCGCCGACGATCCTCGCCCCCGGTTGCGGCTGGCGGCGGCCGCCGGTCTGCGAACGGTCGCGGCGTTCCCGGTGCGCCAGCGCGAGGTGGTGCTCGCAGTCATCGAGCTCTATGCCCGCGAGTCGCGGCCTCCCGACGAGCGGCTCTTGCACCTCATGACGGCGGTCGGCCACCAGATCTGTCTCGTGCTGCACCGGATGGAGGCCCAGGCGGCGGCGCTCGAGGCGCTGGAGCGCTCGCGCGAGGAGCTGGAGACGGTGCTCCGCGCGCTGCCCGACGGGGTGACCGTCCGCGACGGGGCGGGACGGCTGGTCTACGCCAACGAGGCGATCGCCCGGGCCGCGGGGCTGCCCGACCTGCGCGCCTCGCCCGCCGAGCTCCTCGGTCGGTTCCGCATGTGGGACGAGACCGGCCGCCCGCTGACCGCGGATGAGATCCCCGGCGCACAGGCGCTGGCCAAGGGCGGAGAGCAGATCCTGCGCTTCCGTCCCCTGGTGGGCACCGGCCAGGAAGGCGATCGCTGGATCTCGCTGAAGGCGGCACCGGTCGCCGCGGCGCGTGGCGGCGAGCCGCGCGTCGTCATCGTCATGCGCGACGTGACCTACGAGCGGCGCGATCAGGAGTGGCAGCGTTTCCTGGGCGACGCCAGCACCACGTTTGCCTCCTCGATGGATCTGTCGACGGTGCTGGAGGAGCTGGCCGCGCTCGCCGCGCGCACCATCGCCGATCGCTGCGCGGTGATCCTGCGCCGGGGGAGGGGCGAGCCACGCGTGGTCGCCTTCGCCCGCGTCACGACCGGCGGGGGCGAGCGGGGAGAGGCGACGCCGGAGCCGGAGACGGCGGATCGCGCGCGGGCCGACAGCCTGCGCGCCGCTCAGCCCGCCATGTCCGCGGGCGCGCCGACGCTGGAGAACGAGGGCGGACACTCGTCGATCGTCGTCCCGCTGCACCTGCGCGGGCAGACCGTGGGGGCCATCGTCCTGGGCGCCGACACCGAGGGACGCCGGTACGGTCCCTCCGACGTGGGGGCCGCGCAGGAGCTGGCCCGCCGGGCGTCGATCGCCATCGACAACGTCCGGCTCTACGCCGAGGCGCAGGAGTCGGTCCGCGCGCGCGAAGATCTTCTGGCCATCGTCTCGCACGATCTCCGGAACCCGCTGGGCGTGGTGCTGGCGTCGAGCGCGCTCCTGCTCAAGAGCTCGCTGCCGCCCGAGCCGCCTGGCAAGGAAGGGCGGGCCCGCCGCCAGGTCGAGGCGATCGAGCGGGCGGGCAACCGGATGAACCGTCTCATTCGCGACCTCCTGGACTTCGCGGCGATCCAGGCCGGGCACCTGTCGGTCAGCTCGCACCCGCGCGACGTGGGGATGCTCATCCGGGAGGTCCTCGACGCGCTCGAGCCGCTGGCGGCCGGCAAGTCGATCAAGCTCGTCGACGGCGGGGCCGAAGAGAGCGGCCTCCAGATCTCCTGCGACCACGACCGGGTCATCCAGCTGTTCTCGAACGTCGTGGGCAACGCGGTGAAGTTCACACCCGAGGGGGGGACGGTCACGCTGCGCGCCGAGCCGGACGGGTCCATGGTCCGGTTCGCGGTGGCCGACACGGGCCCCGGGATCTCGACCGACGAGCTCCCCTACGTCTTCGATCGCTACTACCAGGCCCGGCGGCGGAACCGGGACGGGATCGGCCTGGGGCTCTCGATCGCGCGCGGCATCGTGGAGGCCCACGGCGGCCGGATCTGGGTGGAGAGCCCGACCGCGCCCACCGGCGGGGGGAGCACGTTCTTTTTCACTCTCCCCGCGCCCCAACAATAACGTACACTTAACCGCCCTTCAGGCCGGCGGACGGCTGGCCGAGGGTGTAAGAAGGCATGGCAAATACATTGGAATTGGAGCTCAACGGTACGAGCGCGGCGCACGGCTCGACCGATCTCGTGTCCGCAGCAATCGAGCGGCCCGCCAGCAGCGAGATGGACGCGCTGGCCATCGCCAACCTCCCGTTCGCGGAGGAGCTCTACTTTCAGTACCTGCGCGATCCCGCCAGCGTGGATCCCGAGTGGCGGCGGACGTTCGCCGCGCTCGACAGCGGCCCTGGCCGCAACGGCGCGGGGGCGCTCGTCCCGCCGGAGGCCTTTCCCCGGAGCATCTTCGCGGGGCGCGGGACGGCGAGCGCGCCGGCCGACGGTCCGCCGGCCTCTCCCCCGGGCGCCATCCAGAGCCGCATCTCGATGCGCCTCCTCTCCGAGCGCGTCCAGCGGCTCATCGAGGGCTATCGGGAGATGGGGCACCTGTTCGCCGATCTGGATCCGCTGGGGCTCACCACCCGCCCGAACCCGCACATCGCGCTCCAGGACTACGGTC
>DASYEX010000092.1:0-14631 GCA_036498765.1 Polyangia bacterium | reverse complement strand
AGTGAGGAATTCGGTCAGCACCGCCAGCCCCTCCTGGGTGCCGGTGGTGCGCGGCGACGGGTAGCCGATGAACGGCATCACCGGCTGCGCCCGGCCGTTGAGAGCGGTGGCGACGTGGACATGCCCCTCGTGAAACTCGAGCTGCGCCAGATCGCGCGCCGAGAAGCGCTGCCCGCGCTTGATCCGGACCCCGTCGACGCCCGCCACCGCCTTGGCGGCGATTCCGTCCACCAGCTCGACGCCGATGTGCTGGTTCGGGAAGGAGGCCTCGAAGCGCTCCGCCAGGAGCGGCACCACGTCCTCGGCGCCGTACACCAGCTCGTCCTGGGGACTGCGGATCGGGTCGCGCCCCGCCACGCCGTCGACCACGCGCCGGAAGTGCTGTGCCAGCCCCAGATTGGTCGTGCGCCGATCGGCCGTCAGGCTGGCGGGCCTCCCGTAGAGCTCGACGGCGTGATGATAAAAGTCGCGCGTGCCGGCGGCCGCCAGCATGCGCGCCGCGGTGGCGAACGCCTCGCAGGTGTCGCGCAGGAAGATCTCGATCGCGCTGCCGCCCGGGACCAGGGCCTTGAGCGCCCGGAAGCGCGCCCCCGACTCGGCCACCTCGGGCGAGATCCGGTACTCGGGCCGGGGGAGCTCGCGCCCCGCGGCGGCGAAGAAGCTCCGCTCGACCTCCTCGCCCCAGGAGAGGAGGCGCAGCACCCGGATCGGCCGCTGCGCCTCCAGGATCTGCGCCGAGACGTCGGTCAGGAGCCGGGAGACCCGTTCGGAGAGCGTCGCTAAGTCCCCACGCCCACCCGGATCCCGGGCGGCACCGAGTAGGTGATCCAGGCGTTGCCGCCCACGGTCGCGCCCCGCCCGATCACGGTGTTGCCGCCGAGGATGGTGGCGTTGGCGTAGATCGTCACCTCGTCCTCGATGGTCGGGTGGCGCTGCCGACCGGGGCCCGAACCGTCGCCGCGCGCCCGATCGCGCACCGAGAGCGCGCCCAGCGTCACCCCCTGGTAGATGCGGACGCGGTCGCCGATCCGGCAAGTCGCGCCGACGACGATCCCGGTCCCGTGGTCGATGAAGAACGACTCGCCGATCGTGGCGCCCGGGTGGATGTCGATGCCGGTGCGCGAGTGCGCGTACTCGGTCAGCATGCGCGGCACCACCTGCGCGCCGTCCTTCAGCAAGTGGTGGGCGACGCGGTAGATGGCGATGGCGTAAAGGCCCGGGTAGCAGGCGACGATCTCGTCGACGCCGCTGGCCGCCGGATCGCACTCGAAGGCGGCCAACAGATCCTTGGCCAGCGCCGCCCGGATGGGGGGCAGCGCCTCCAGCAGGCGCCCGGTGATCGCGCGGGCGCGCTTGGCACACTTGCCGCCGCCCCGATCCTTGCCGCCGCACAGGCGGTGCAACCCGAGGAAGATCGCCGTCTCGAGGTGCGACTCCAACGACCCGATCGTCGCCGCCACATGGTCCTGCAGGTTGCCGCCGTCGGTGCCGAGGCGATGCGACTCGGGGAAGAGCACCTCCAGCAGCTCCTCGACCAGCACGCGCACGTCGCGCCGCGACGGCAGCGGCCCCTCGGAGGCCAGCCCGGCGCGCAGCCCGTTCGCCGCCGACAGGACGCGCGCGGCGAGGGCCGCGTGGGTGCCGGTCTCCTGGGGCTTGCGGCGGGTGGCCATGCCCTAGACTACAGCAACTTCGGGACCCTGGCAGGGTCTCGCGCCCCCCGCGATGAGCTACGGCCGGCATAGCCGGCCTCCGCCCCACGCGATCTTACCCGCCGGAGGACGGCCCGCGGGCGGCGACGGCGGCGGACAGCTTGGCCATGATCTCCGTGCGCCGCGCCTCGGGGATGGTCACGCGCGTCGGCATTCCGCCGCCGAGGTCGAACATCTTCACGAAATCAAGCCCCGACTCGAAGTCCGCGGCGATCGCCAGCGACCCCGAATCGCGCACCACGGCGATGGGCGCCCGCTCCTGCCCGATGAGCAAGAGCTCGGTCTTGTCATACGGCCGCCCGCCCGCCTCGACGTAGGCCACGCCGTCGATGAGCTGATAGTGCTCGGCGAGCCGCTTGGCCTCCTCGAGCAGCGGATCGATCTCGCGCGCGGCCTCCTCGATCTCGCCCCACAGGACGGGCGACTTCGCCCGCGCCACCAGATACTGGATGACCCGGTGCTTGAGCGTCTCGTCGCGGAACCGCGCCCGCAGCGCCCGATCGATCCGCGTCCCGATGGGGCCCGGGACGCCCCGCCGCGTGTCGACCGCGCGCGCGTCAGCGTCCGCCCCCTCGTACGGCTCCACGCCCCCCAGCACCCACTTGGCCCCCGAGTAGATCCCGTCCAGATCCAGGTGCATCGCCACCGTATCGACCGGCCCGGCGGCCCCCACCACCGCCGGCGTCACCAGCTCCGGGCAGGCCCCGTGCTGCGCCTTGGTCGTCAGCACGAAGCGCGGGTCATCCTGGTAGTCGACGTGCCGGTCGTGATCGTGGTGGTCGACCCACGCCGCCAGCCGCGCCCCCAGCCCCTTGATGAACGGCAGCGTCGTCTTCTCGAACGACGCCCCGCCCCCCTCGCTGGCGAAGGCGATGTCCAGCACCGCCACCCGCCCTTCGATCTTCGACGCCGACGGCAACGAGCGCGGCGTCAGGAACGCGAACCGCGGCATCGTGGCGGACGGGGGCGTCGGCATGGGGCCACAAGAGTACTCGACTTTGGGCGCCGGAGCCCGAGGGTGCGGGCTCGCGCGCGGGCAGCGTGTTACGATTCCCGCGTGGAGCTGAACGACGCGGTGGACGCGCTCGTCCGGGATCTCGACCGGCGATGGGGCGTCGACGCCGCCTGGCTGTTCGGATCACAGGTCCGGGGCGCGCGCGCCGACTCGGACATCGACCTGGCGGTCCTCTTCCGCGGCCGCCCGAACGCCCCGCAGCTGCTCGAGGCGCGGGCGGACCTGGAGGCGCTGGCCGGCCGGCCCGTCGACGTCGTGGACCTGGACGTCGCTTCGCCGATCATCGCCCATCAGGCGATCAAGACCGGCCGCCTGGTGGCCGATCACACGCCGCGCCGGCGGATAGAGTTCCTCACCCGTCTTCCCGATCGCTACGAGGATCTGCTCCTCGTGCGCAGGACGATCGAGGAGACCATCCTGAAACGGATCGCACATGGTCGAACGTGACGTCGTCCTCGCCAAGATAGCGGTCATTGACCGCTGCCTCTCCCGCATCGCCGAGGTCCGCGGCGGCCGCGGAGGCGCGCTCCTGCCCCTCGACGTCGAGGACATCACCGTCCTCGGCCTCACGCGCGCCGCCCAGGCGGCCATCGACCTCGCGGCGCACGTGGTGGCCACCGAAGGCTACGGGCTTCCGAGCGGCGTGGCCGAAACGTTCTCCCTCCTCGAGCAACGCGGCGTGCTCGAGGCCGCTCTGGCCGGTCGATTGCGCAAGATGGTCGGCTTCCGCAACCTGGCCGTGCACGACTACCAGACGATCGACCCGCGAATCCTGGAGAGCATCGTGACGACCCGCCTCGACGATCTCCGCGCGTTCGCGGCCGTCATCGCCGAGCGCTTCGGCGTGCGATAGCCGAGCCCGCGACTAAGCGCTTTTCGGCGTTCGACCCGAGCGCGCCGCCCGAATGGAACCGCGGTGACGAACGAGCTAACCTACGGCCGTGAGCAGCTCGACCCGGCCCAGAAAGCCGCCTCAACAATCCGCCGAGCCACAAGCGACCTATGGTCGCGACGGTGCGGCTGAAAGGGCGCCGATCTCGGCCGACGAGAGCAGCCAGATCGACGCGCGCCTGCGCCTCAACCCGTCCGACCGGCTCCGCTACCTCGAGGACATGATCGCGTTCGAAGACCTGGCCCGTCGAGCCCGTCGCCTCACCTGAGCCCGCGGTGTCTGTCCCCCGCTTCCAGCCGCGGCTCGTCATCGATACGCTCAATCGTCACGGCGTCCGCTATGTCCTCATCGGAGGGGTGGCTGCCACGCTCCATGGCTCGCCCCTCCGGACCGGCGACACCGACGTCTGCCCGGACGTGCGCCCGGAGAACCTCGTCAAGCTCGCGGCTGCGCTGCGCGACCTCAATGCCCGTATCCGGACGGAAGGCGTCGACGGCGGCCTCGCGTTCTCTTGCGACGCTGCCTTCCTCTCGCGCGTCGGTCTTCTCAACCTCGAAACCGACGCGGGTGACCTCGATCTCAGCTATACGCCGGCCGGCACGAGCGGCTACGACGACCTCGTGAACGGCGCGGTTCGATTCGATCTCGACGGTGTCGCCGCACCCGTCGCCGCGCTCCGCGACATCATTCGATCGAAGGCCGCCGCCAACCGGCCGAAGGACCTTGCCAGTCTGCCGATCCTCGAAGAGTTGGCCCGAAAGCTCGGCGGGAGCTGACAGCCTCTGCGCGACGGCGCGGGTGGCTACATGCAGTAGCCGTAGAGCGTTCCGGACGAGTTGCAGGTCATTCCGGCCGGGCAGTCGGCGTTCCCGTTGCTCTCATTGCATGCTTGATGACAGGTCGTGCCCATCTTCGGGCCGATGCAAAGATTGCCGGGCGAACATTGGGGGGTGGCCGAGCAGCTGTCGCCGGTGGATACCGTGCCCGGACAGTCGCACTCGTTCTGCGTGAGGCCGCCCGCGTAACAACTGAAGCCGAGGGGACACTTGTCTTGCGGAACGACCGTGCAGGAAGAGGTGAGGCTGCAGAGCAGGAACCCCGCCGTGGGTATCCCGCCCCCGAGCTCTCTCAGCGTGACGTTGCAAGTCGAACCGGTACCGCAAACGGTTGAATCCATGTTGCTCGGACAGTACCGGTAACAGCGGCCGGTGGTGTCACCGCACTCCGGCTGACAATAGAGGCCAGCCTTGCAGATGAGCGCGGCCGTCGCGTTCGTCGGATCGCAGACCTCTCCAGCGTCCTTCAGTCCCGCAGTTCCCGTCACGCACTTCGAGGCGCCGCCAACCACGGCGCACCAACCACAGTCGCAGCCCGTCTGGCACGCTGGGCTGCATCCGCCCCCGGTAGCCCCGCCCGAACAGCCTTGAACAGGTGAGAGCGTCATCGACGTGCAGACCATCGCCTTGTCGACCGCGGCGTCGACAGGCCCCCGATAGCAGCGGTGGTCGGCCGCACACTGAAAGTTGTCCGGGCACACTCCGGCGTCACCGTCGCCGCACCGGAACCCCCCGGCCGCGATGTTCGGGCTGTAGCACCCGAGGGCCGTCGCTGCGGCGACGAGCGCGACGCATGAAGCTCGACGGAGAGTGGTCACCGTCGCGGCCCCCCCTACTCGTTGCAGAAGCCGAACGTCGGGTTGGTCGTGCCGTTCGGGAGCAGGATGGGACTGCAATCTGACGCCACCGTGCACCCGACCTCGCCCGGCTGCGCGTCGATACCTCCATCCGCATTGGGCAGACGACAGACCTTCCGGCACTGCTTGTTGCCCCGGCTCGTGGCGTCGTAACAGACCAGACCGGCGAAGCAGTCCCTGGACCGCGTGCAAGGGTCGCTCGGGCTTCCGTTCCCAGTGCCGGCGGCACGGTTGTTCTGGCAGTCACACAGCGTCGCCGTCGAAGTGGCTGACAGGTAGCAACCGATCAGACTGTTGCCACCGCCGCACGAGCTCTTCGCAGTGCCTCCGTTGACCGGATCGCAGGCGACCGATGGAACGTCGCACATCTTGTAGCCACCCCCTGCGTCGAGGGAGCAGCTCGCGCCGTTCGCGCAGTCGGAGTCACCGCGACAGAACTGATAACACCGAGTGCCGCAGCTGTTGGGCATGACGCAGACCTGCCCGGGCTGGCAGTTGTCGGTTTGGGCGGCCCCGAAGGAGCTTTGGTCGCATGCTCCGAGCAGCCCCGGCATCGCGGTCTTCGTCGGCACATTGCAGGTGAGATCGCCGTTCGAATTGACCGAGCACTTGTCGTGGCAGTCGGCGGTGCAACCCGTGTTGCAGACCGGATCGCACATCCCGGCGTCGCTCGGCTGGCAGCTCGCGATTTGATCCAGGCACGGACCGGCGTCCACACCACCAGTGCCATTCATGCCGCCCGTGCCCGTGCCGCCCATCCCGCCCTTGCCCCCCTGCCCGCCCTTGCCGGCCGCCCCACCTGTCCCGGTGGTGCCGCCGGCGCCGGCGTCCTTGATCGAGCTGACGCAGGTGTTGTTGCGGCGGTCGCAGGTGAGGCCGTCGGGGCAGATGCCGTTGCCGGCGCCGCCGTCACCGCACGAGAAGCCAGTGAGGTTGCCGGGACGGAAGCAGGCGGTGCCGGTCAGCACCAGACCCAGCAGCGACGCGCCGACGGCCAGAGCCTGCACCGACCGCATCGCTCAGAACCTCAACCCCATGCCGCCGCCGACGAGGCCGGGGGCCAGCCAGGGGGCAAAGCTGACGGTGGTGGCGGGCGTGGCGGCCGGGGTCGTACCGGTTTCGTCCGACGACGACGAGCCGTTGGTGATGAGAATGATCGCGCCGGTCACGGCCACGGCCGTCCCGGCGATACCGGATACGATGGCGATGACGTTCGCCGTCTTGCCTTCCGACTGCAGCTGCTGCTGGGTGGCGTCGAACGCCGGATGGCCGGCCTTCATGGAGTTTAGCGTGAGCTGGTCGCCCTTGTCCTTGGCGCGGATCCCCTCGATCACCGCGACGACGTCGGCGGCCACGCCGACGCCGATCATCGTCCAGCCGACCACCCGGCGCGCCGCCGAGGGCTCCGGAGGAGGCGGAGGCGGAGGCGGCGCGACGACCACCGGCGCTGGGGGTGGCGGCGGGGGCGGCGCCACCTTCGGAGGCGGCGGGGGCGGCTCCTTCTTGGGCGGGGGCGGCGAGACGGCGGCGGCCGCCTTGCGGCGGTCTTCGATCAGCTTTTCCTGCACGGCGATCTTCCGCTCGACGTCGTCGCGGTTGCGCGCCTCGGGTGAGCGCTGCAGGTAGCGCCGGTAGAAGTGAATCGACTCTTGCGGCTGATCGTTCAGGCGATACGCCTGCCCAATGTTGTAGAGCATGACCGGATCGCCATCGATCTCGTAGACCTTCTGGTACTCGTCGATGGCTTCCTGGTACTTGCCCAGGTCGTAGGCGCGCGTCGCCTGCTGGTAGTGCGTGTGGATTTCCTGCTTCTGCTGCGGCGTGAGCTGGGCCCGCGCCTCCTTGGTCCACACTCCGAGCAAGATCATCGAAAAAATCAGGGCGATTGACCGAGGTCGCCGCGTCATGACATTCGATGCCATTTTATGGATTTAGCCCGGAGCCCAAGGCTGCATCAGCTCCGACGACGTACAATACCCTACCTTCGACCCCGTTGGAAAGAAAGACCCCTGGCACCTCCCGCCTTGAGGTACGGTGCGCGTCACATTCCAGGAGGATCCGATGCGATCTCAGAAGCTGCCGCGTAGCGTTGTGGTGCTCGCGGGTGTGCCCCTCGCCGCCCTGCTCTCGCTGTCGTCCTGCCAGACCGAAAAGCCAGCCGCGCCGACCACCTGCTGCGACCAGCCGAAGATCCCCGCCGGCGTTCCCGCGTTCACCGTCGTGCGTGACGAGGTCAGCGGGCCGAGCGACGGCCAGGACGTGAAGCTTCACGTCGCGCTGAAGCAGACGACGCCGCGCGACGACATCTACAAGTCGCTGCAGTTCCTCTATCGGTACGCGATGACGCGCAACACGTTCGAGCCGACCACGTTCCTGGGCGCGTTCTACAAGAGCGAGGGCGACGCCCAGACCGGCGCCAACCCGGTGGCCAAGATCTGGCGCGATCACGGCGACAAGGGGCCGAAGTGCGAGAACGCCATCCCGCTGACCTTCGCCGAGGAGGTGCAGAAGGCGTTCATGCACAGCTTGCAGCGCGGCGAGGTCGAGGACCTCGAGGACACCTGCCACCTCACCGAGAAGAAGAAGATCGCGCGCGTCGACGACAACTTCAAACACAAGCCGACGATGACCGTCGATGAGAAGACCAAGTCCGTCGAGGTGACCTACCCCTACCTCGAGAGCGGTAAGGACGAGTACGTGCAGACGCTGTCGTTCAACAGCGCGATGACCTACTGGGCCGAGTTCTTGACCACCATGTTCGCCAAGGCGCCCGAGCTGCAGCAGGTGACGTACACCGGTCTCCTGGATGACCAGCCGGTCCTGAAGATCACCGTCACCCGACAAGAATTCGACCAGCACCTGTCGAACGTGCAGGAGACGATCGCTTCGTACGCGGCGATCACCTTCGCCAAGATCGGCATGCACAAGATCGACGACAAGGGCGCGATGAAGGACCAGGAGCAGCAGAAGACGAAGACGTACACGGCGGCGCTGTCGTTCCTGCCCAAGGACCACGTGATGGTCTCGCCCAAGCTGACCAAGGCCACCGGCGGCGGCGGCAAGGGCAAAGGCAAAAAAGGGTAGCGAGCGGGCTGGAACAGATTCGCGTCGAGCGAAGACCGGCTTCGCCGGCTGGAGCTCATCGGGGGGGGCGCGGGACCCTTGAGGGTCCCGACCTCAATGGAAGTGGGGCATCGGCAGAATGCCAAGCCCCAAGAGCAGGCCAGCCACCCCGAAAGCGATTGCCAGGAGGGCGGTGATCGTCGCGCGGTTGACGACCTTCTCGGGGAGCGTCTCCTTGTCATTGCGCGGGCGTACGAAGTACTGCGCCACGCCCGTCAGGATCAGGATGACGCTGCAGATCACGAAGAATTTTGGCAGCGGTATGGCGGCGGGGTTCACCTGGTCGCCCTCCCCTTCATTCTACGCCGCGCGTGGCGAGCACGTCGTAAAGAGCCATCAGCTTGCGGGTGACCGACCCGGGGGTGCCGCCCCCGACCGGCTTTTCGTCGACGGTGGTGACCGGCAGGACGCCGCGCGTGGCGCTGGTGATGAAGGCCTCCTCGGCGCCGCGCAGCTCGTCGGGCGAGATGCGCCGCTCGGCGAACACGATGCCGTTCGCACGGCAGAGCCCGATCACCTTGGCCCGCGTGATGCCGTCCAGGATCCCGACCTCGGGCGGCGGCGTCCGGACCTCGCCCCCGCTGACGATGAAGATGTTGCTGGTCGACCCCTCGGCGATGCTGCCGTCGCCGCCGCAGAGGATCGCCTCGTAGGCCTTACTGCGACGGCGCGCCTCGCCGAGCGCCAGCACGTTGTTGAGGTAGTTGCCCGACTTCACCTTGGGGTCCATCGCGGCCGGGCTGTTGCGGGTGATCGACACGATGGCCACCGCCACCCCCTTCTCGTACATCTCGGGCGTCGGCGCGCCCAGCGGATAGACGATGACGATGAGCTGCGTGTCGTCGGTCGACGCCGGATCGAGATCCAGCTTGCCGACCCCGCGGGTCAGGATGACCCGCACGCGCGACTCGGGAAATCCCGCTGCCGCAACCGTTTCGGCCATCGCTTTTTCGATGGCGGCGCGGGGTGGTGCCCGCAATCCGATGCGCTCCGCCGAGCGTTCCAGCCGGTCTAGGTGGTCGCGCGCGGCGAAGAGACGACTGTGGTACGTCCCGATGGTTTCGTAGACGCTGTCGCCATAGAGGAAACCGCGGTCAAAAACTGATACCTTCGCTTCCTCAGGGGGACAAACTGAACCGCCAATGTGTACGCGGATGGGCATAGGCGCAGAAACCTAGTACATCCGCAGCCCTTCGGCTATTTTGGAAAACTTCGGAGCCCCCTTGTGAACATCCTTCGCGTCCGCTGCCGGAATCTCGAAGAATTCGAAGAGCACTACCGGCTCGACCTCCCCACGGGGGGCGTGTTCTGCCCGACGACGACCGAGCTCGCCCCCGGCACCGCGGTGGTGGTCGAGATGGCCTGCGACGGGCTCCCCAACAAGGTGCTGATCCGCGGGCACGTGACCGCCTGGCGCCCGGCGCTCCCTCGCATGCGAGTGCGGGCCGGGGCCACCGTCGCCTTCGACTCGGACGAGGTCGCCAAGCGGGACTTCATGATCGAGACGCTGCGCGGCGAGCGGCCGGCGACGCGCCGCCGCAAACACACCCGCATCCCCATCGGCATCCCCTGCAAGTTCCGGGTGGCGGCGGCGCTGGAGTCGGTCGACGCCGAGCTGCGCGAGATCAGCGTCAGCGGGGGCCTGGTGCTGGGTCCGGTCCAACCCGAGATCGGCACCGACGTGGTCCTGGAGATCACCCCGCCCGGCAGCGAGGCGCCGTTCGACCTCTCGGGCCGGGTTGTCTACCATGCCGGGGCGAACCAGACTGGCGTGCGGTTCATCTACCGGGAAGGGGGCGGTTCGCGCCGACTGCGCGAGCTGGTCCGCCGTTTCAAGACTCTCTGAGGAGGCTGCCATGCGAAAGTCGCTCCCCTTTGTTCTCTCGCTCGCGTTCCTGGCCTGGGCCGGCCCGGCGCGCGCCAGCCACTACGCGGTGTCCGACGTCCCGCGCCTCATCACCCCGGCCCAGGTCGACAAGCTGCACAAGGGAAACGTCGACACGACCGAGCAGCTGCTCGACAAGGGCGCCAAGAGCAAGGACCGGAAGGCGTTGGCGAAGACGACCGGCTTGAAGGCGCCGGAGCTCCTGGATCTGGTCCGCCGCTGCGACCTCCTGCGCATCAAGGGGGTCGGCTCGGAGATGGTCCTGCTCCTCGAGGCCGCCGGGGTGAAGAGCACCGCAGATCTCGCGACCAAGGAGGCCGGCACGCTGCTGGCGGCCACGGAAGCTGCGAATAAGAAAGCCAAGATCTCGGAAAAGCCCCCCACCGAGCCTCAGCTGGCCGACTGGATCGCCCAGGCCAAGAAGCTGCCTCAAGTGGTCGAGAGCAAATAATCCGGGCCCCTCCCGGACGCTTCGGTTTGCATCCGTTTTTTGTTAGAGTCTTCGACCTGCATGGCCCCCGGACGTGATTCGCTCGCCGTCTCGGCCCCCCCTGGGCAGTTCCAACCTGGCGCAGTCGTCGGCAGTCGCTTCAGACTCGACGCCCTCCTGAGTCAGGATTCTGTCAGTCAGACCTACCGGGCGACGGACGCCAACCGGCGCGGCCCGGCCGCCGTACGCATCATCTCACTGCGCGCGCTCGGCCCGATCGCCGCGCAGCTCGTGACTGACGTCGAGAATGCCAGCGCGTTGGTCCACAAGAACCTCATCGAGGTGCTGACCGCCGGCCGCGAGGCCGACTACTTCTATGTCGCGACCGAGCTGCTCGACGGCCAGACGCTCCGCGACTTCATCGACAACAAACGGCACGAGGGGCGCAACGTCTCCTTCAAGGGGGCCTGCAACCTGATCACCCACGTGGCCAACGGCCTCGAGCGCGCGGCCACCCTCATGCCCCACGGCGGCCTCAACCCGGCCGCCATCTGGGTCAACAAGGCGGGGCGGGTCAAGGTGACCGACCTCGGGCTTGCGCGCACGATCCCGGCGCTGGCCCGGCGCGGCGCCCCCAGCGGCGCCCCGGACCACGTCTACTGCGCCCCCGAGGTGCTGGCCGGCGCCACCCCCACCTCGGCCTCCGACGTCTATTCACTGGGGATCATGCTCTACGAGGTGGTCACCGGCCGCCTCCCGGCGACGCCGTTCGTGCCGGCCACCCAGGCCGCCGCCGACATCCCCCCCATCGTCGACTCGATCCTGGCCGCGGCGTTCTCCCGCGAGCCCGAGGGGCGCTTCACCTCGCCGATGGAGCTGCGCGATGCGCTGGCCTCCGCCCTGGCCGGCGGCGGCGCCGCCCCGAGCGCGCCGGCACCCCAGCCGGTCGGCGCGCCCCGCGTGGCCGCCGCCCAGCAGGCGGTCGAAGCCCCGGCGGCGCCACCGCCCCGCAGCTCGCTGGGGCGTTCGTTCAACGTCGCCGAGGCGGCGGGCGGCGCGATCGACGAGGCGCAGGAGCGCTGGCTCATCCAGAAGGACAAGCTCGACTTCGGGCCGTTCTCGTTGACCCAGATCCGCGCCCAGATCTCGCGCGGCGAGATCCTCGGCGAGCACCTGATCGTCGACAGCGACACCGGCGCGCGCCAGAAGGTGAAGGACTTCCGGCCGCTGAGCGAGTTCACCAAGACCTCCGAGCGCCACCGCGAGCAGAACCGGCGCGCGGCCGCCGAGCAGAAGATGGAGAGCGCCGACAAGAAGAAGCGGGCGGCGACGCTCCTCTTCAGCACCATCTTCCTGCTGGTGGCGGCCGGCGGGGTCGGCCTCTTCGTGCTGACCCGAAAGGCGGACGATGGGACCAAGCTCGCCTCGCGCAGCGAGGACGCCGAGGTCGACGCCTTCCTCAAGGACGTCAAGCTGAACTTCCAGAAGGCCCACGTCGCCAAGCGCGGCAGCGGCCACCACACCGGCAACTCCAAGGACGACGCCGAGTTCAACAACGACTCGAACTTCGGCGACGCCTCCAAGTTCTCGGCCGGCGGCGACGAGACGCTCGACGACGGCGTGATCGAAGAGACGATGCTGCACCACTACCGGGGCCTGGTCCCCTGCCTGATGGCCGAGCGCAAGCACAACCCCGGGCTGACCGAGATGAGCCTCGACTTCGTCGTGCGCGGCACCGGCAAGGTGTCGGCCGTGAAGGTGAACGGTCAGAAGGGGGCGTTCGCCAGCTGCGTCCTCGGGCGCATGCCGACCTTCCCCAAGTTCAACGGCAGCAAGACGATCGCCAGC
This sequence comes from Polyangia bacterium, assembly GCA_036498765.1. GTDB lineage: Bacteria > Myxococcota_A > Polyangia > Fen-1088 > Fen-1088 > JADGRB01. The sequence continues at coordinate 2,033 of DASYEX010000092.1, read as the reverse complement.
TGGTCGATGTCGATGCGCTGACCGCGCCAGCGCGCGTCCGTTCGGTTCCCGCCTTCGCCTCGCTGCCTTCGTCTCGCCGCCTTCGTCTCGCCGCCTTCGTCTCGCTGCCTTCGTCTCGCTGCCTTCGTCGGAGTTGAACCTAGCTCCAAGCGGGTCGCGCCGCGCCCGCAACCCCGAGCGCCGTCTGCCGCTTGGGACTTTTTTCGGCGCGTGGGCTGCCTTTTCAAATCGTGAGCGCACCCCACGCGCCGAAAAAAGTTCTCGCGCGGACGGGGCGATGGCTCAGGAGTCGGAGGTCGGCTCGCGCGAAATGAAGGTCACCTGCTGCGCGACAGATCCACGAGGCGGGGCCCAACGTGGAGGCCAAATGTCGGGGCCAAACGTGGAGGCCAAACGTGCAGGCCAAACGTCGGGGCCGAACGTCGAGGCCGAACGTCGAGGCCGAACGTCGAGGCCGAACGTGGGGACCAAAGGCCGAGGAGAAGCGGAGACCCGAGGGGGGGGGCCTAGGGGAGGCGCCCGAACCCAGCCGCGCGATCCTTGCCCTGCGCGGACGCGGCCAGCTTGAACCCCAGCACGTCGGCGTAAGCGAAGACGAACCGTTCGTCCTTGGCTGTGGCGAGGGTCAGGAACTGGTCCTTGAGCTCGACTCTGACGACGCGCGCGACGCCCAGGAGCTCGCCGGGGTTCGAGATGAAACAGGTCGCCTCGCGGGCCTCGGGGATCTTGAACGTGCCCCCTTTGCCCTCCGCCCCCTCGCCTTCCAGGATGCTCACGATGATCTCTCGCGTCATGGCGGAAGTCTAAACCATCCAGCGAGCGGCGCACCGCTATACTGCGGGGATGATCGCGGCGTGGGGCTCCGCCCTCGTCGGTCTCGCCGGCCTCGTCAGCTCCGTCGGTGGCGGCTTCGGCTGGCCCGGCGCGCTGGAGATCGACGGGCGCGCGCTGCCGACCCTTCCCGGACCGGAGCGCGCGGCGGCGGCAGAGCGGCTGTGCGCCCGCTACGGCGTGGCGGCAGCCGCGTCCTACCTGACTCCGCTGCTCGCCGATCCCGAGCCCGAGGTGCGCGCGTACGTCGGCCGCCGGCTGGCCCGCGCCGGCGATCCCCGCGCGCAGGCCGCGGCGATCGGCTGGCTGACGAGCTCTGGGCGTACGGCGGTCGACAAGACGCTGGCGCTGGACGTGCTTTCGCGCGCGCCGTCGCTGAGCCCGCCGTCGCGCGCCGCCCTCGAGCAGGCGGCCCGAGATCGGGACGCCGCCATCCGATTGGCGGCGCTCACGGCGCTGGGGCGGCACCCGGTGGCGCCCTCGCTCGACACCGTGCTGGGTGCGCTCGACGACGACAGCCGCGAGGTGCGGCAACAGGCGATCGCGCTGGTGGTGGCCGCGGCCGGCGAGGACCGCGCCGGAGCCGAGCGCGCCACACTGCAGCTCTGCGAGCGGCTCGACGACGGCGATCACGGGATCCGCCTCGGCGCTCTGCGCGCGCTCGGTCGACTCGACGATCCACGTGCCCTTGCCGCTCTCCTGCGGGTGGCGGCCGAGCAGCCGATCGATCTGCGCGCGGCCGCCGTCGCGGCACTGGCCGCGCCCTCCATGGCGGCGGCGGTGCCCACGCTCGTCGGGCTGGCGCGCCGCCCTCCGTCCGACGAGCTCGCGCGGCATGCCCAGCTCGCGCTCGGGGAGATCGCGACGCCCCCGGCGATCGCCGCCTTGGTGGAGGCCCTGAGGCGTCCACCGGTCCCCGAAGAGACGAAGCTGGCGCTGCTGGCGGCTGGACCGGCCGCGGTGGAGGCGCTGGCCGCCGAGGTCGCCCACGGGCCGCCGGCCAGCGCCGCGCGCGCCGCGCTGCTGCTGGGGCAGCTCGGCGACCGCCGCGCCACGGCGACGCTCGCCGCGGCCGCCGACACCCGGGACGGAGATCCCGCGCTCTGGCTGGTGGCGCTCGAAGCCCTCGGGCGGCTCAAGGACCCGGCCTCCCTCCCCGCGCTGGCGCGCGCCGCCGAGGCCCCGCAGGCGGACGTACGGCT
>DASYEX010000091.1:0-16984 GCA_036498765.1 Polyangia bacterium | reverse complement strand
GGCCTCGATGCGCAGCGAGGCGGGCGGCGGCGCGAAAGGGACGTAAGGATTTTCCGACGCCGGCTCCGGCGCGGGGGCCGCCGGCAGAGCCGCCTTCGTGGTCTTCGCGGCAGGCTCGGTGGCCGCATCGCCCGCGGGCGCCGTCTCTTCGGACGACTTGTCGGCCTTCGGTTTGGGCTTGCTGTCGTCCTGTTCGAATTCGTCGCCCGACGATGCCTGCGCGGACGCGCGCAACCCCGGGAGCAACAGCGCGACGAACGCGAATGCAGCGAGACGGTGGCTGAGCTTCATGGATGCGGACGTTCGCACAAATCCGTTGCCGATTTCCAGTGAAATACCGATCACGCACGCAATAAGCGATTCGCGCACGATTTGCGAAGGTCGCAAATAACGGCCGTATCCACCGAAACGAAAACTCCTGGTGTGTGCGCCGCCCTCGTTGCGTATTTACTGAAACGCCCGCCGCCGGAGCGCGGGGCTCCGAGGGCGGGCGGCCAGGGTCGTTGCTCTGCTTATTTCGCCGAGCGCTTGGCGCGGCGGCGGCTGAACATCACCCCGAAGATCCCCAGGGCGAGCAGGTTGAAGGCGCTTGGCGTTCCGTCGATGTTGCAGGCGCATCCAGCCGGAGTCGTTTCGCCAGACGCGTTTCCGCCGGAGCCGGAGTTGTCGCCGCCGGAGCCAGAGGAGGAGTTGTCGCCGCCGGAGCCGGAGGAGCTGTCGCCACCAGAGCCGGAGCTGGAGTTGCCCCCGGAGCCGGAGCTGGAGTTGCCCCCGGAGCCCGAGGACGAGTTGCCGCCCGAGCCCGTGACCATGGTGCCGCCGGAGCCGCTCGAATTGTTGCCGCCGGAGCCGGTCGTGTTGTTGCTGCCGCCACTGCCGGAGCCGGAGTTGCCGCCGGAGCCCGTCGCGCTGGCTCCGGCTGCCCCGGAGTTACCGCCCTTGCCGGTGGCGCCGCCGGAGCTGCCGGTGGTCCCGCCGGAGCTGCCGGTGGTCCCGCCGGAGCTGCCGGTGGTCCCGCCCGAGCTGCCGGTCGTTCCGCCCGAGCTACCGGTCGTGCCCCCGGAACTGCCGGTGGAGCCGCCGCTGCCCGTCGAGCTGGAGCTGCACGCCGCCTGCGGATCGCTCGCGGCGAACGGGGTCGTGTCGAGGTTCATGAACTGGAGCGAGTACTGGCCGTTCATGTTCGCGTCGGTGCCGTGCGGGCCGTTGCTCTCCGTCCAGGCGTCCAGCTGGATGACCGAGCTGCACGTCGGATCCTTCCATTGCTGGCGCGAGTACGTGTGGCCGCCGATGGTCACGCTCGTCGTCATGTCCGGGTTCGTCGGCAGGCCCATGACGTTGGTCCACTGCAGGATGGCTTGGGCTTGGTTGACGGGGCTGATGGTGGTGTCCGCCGACCCGTGCCAGAGCTGGATGCGCGGGCGGAGGCCGTTTGCCGCGGTGTAGCTGGGGTCCATCTTACGAGCCAGGTCGCCCCAGGCTTGCGCGGTCATCGTGTCCGTGCCGCCCGCGCACGGACCGCTCCACTGGTTCGAGGAGGCATACTGGTCGGACCAACAGCCGGCCGGAACGCCCGCGAACTCGGCGCCCCCCTTGAACACGTCCGGGTAGACCGCCAGCAGGGCCTCGGTCATCATGGCGCCGGACGAAGAGCCGACCGCGTAAACGCGGCTGGCGTTTGCGTGGCGCGTGCTGATCTCGTAGTTGACCATGTCGACGATGGCCTTGGTGTCGCCGCCGCTCGCCGTCCCGCTGGCGTGCGTGAGGGAGGCGGAGGTGCCGACGTCCCAGCAGTTCCGGCCGTTCAACTGCGGCAAGACAACGAGGATGCCCTCGGAGTCGACCTTGGACTTGATGCTGGTCGAGGTCCCCCCGTTACCGCTGGCTTCGCCCCAGATGCCTGACGCGTTGCCGCCGCAGTAGTGGATGACGACCAGGATCGGCGGGTTCGTCGCGAGCGTACTCGGAACGTACTCGTACATCGAGATGTAGCTCGGCTCCGTCGTTCCCCCGCTCCAGTTCCCGCTGACCGGGGTCTGGGCCGACGCCGAGGCGCCCACCAGCAGCGACGCCGAGAGCGCTGCCGTCGCTGCGAGACGCAACGCCAGAATCGAGAGACGGCCGTTGTTGCTGCGTGAAGACATGATTTCGGTCCTCCGGGGTGGGGGTGAGGAAATAACGGTAGCCCACTATTCCCGGAGGCGACCCTCGTTAACGCTCTTCGCCACATATGAGAGGCGGCGCCATAAATGAGAGAGAGGCCTATTGCGCGGCTTGCTGCTGCGCGAACGAGAACAGCGACGAGCTCCCCGCCGAGACCGTCACCGAGCTGGGGATCTTCACGACTTTCCACTGCACCTTCCAGGGCAGGTTGCCGTTCGCGGCGATCGACGTGTCGGGGCCCTGGACCTCGAACTCCAGCCAGGTGGCGCCGGGATAGATGCAGATCTCGCCTTCCGGGCTCGGGACCTGGCCGCTGGGTGGCGTGTCCGTGAAGCGCTTCAGGAACAGGTTTCCCGAGAGGGCGTAGGCCTCCCAGCCCATCGCCCCGTCGGCGGCCAGCTTGTCGCCGCTGGGGCTGGTCGCCTTCTTCGACGCGTCATCGAACCAGACCGCGCCGCCCGACTGCGTCACCGTGAGCGGCCCGGCGGCCAAGGACGACGCCGTGCCGAGCGGGAAGAAGACGAGCCCGCCGCGCGGCACGCGGGCGACCTCCCAGGGGGCCGCCTTGATCGCCTTGCTGGCGTCGATCGTGTAGTTGATCGTGATCCAGCCTGAGGTGGCGTCGGCCGTGTAGTCCTTCACCATCGCCACGTTCAGACCCGGATCGGCCGAGCCGGTCATGACCAGATGGCTGCCGGAGATCATCGGCGCGTAGGCGCTGTTGTCGATGGCGGCGGGGGGCGGCCAGGTCTCCGGCGTCCAGGCGCTGCGCGGGCTGGTCCAGAACACGGCGCCCCAGGTGGTGGGGTCGGTGGCCGGTCCGACGATGAGGTCGGTTCCCGACAGCGAGAGCTTGGAGACCCGCCCGCCCGTGGAGGCGTCGACCTGGAAGACCACGTCGCCGAACGTGAAGCCGTACGTGCTCCCGCCCGAGACTTGCGTCGGCGTCACGGGGCTGGCGGCGCCGCCGCCCGCGCCGCTGCTGCCGGCAGCACCACCCGAACCGGTCGAGCCACCCGTTCCCGTGCCGCCGTGCCCGCCCGCGCCACCCGTCCCGACGGCGCCGCCCGACGCGGTCGAGCCGCCAGCTGCCGTGGATCCACCGTCTCCCGCGCCGTTGCCGCCCGAAGCGCCACCCGAAGAAACCGCGCCCCCGGAGCCGGTGCTGCCGCCGGCATTGCTGGCGTCACCGCCTGAACCGCTGTTCGAGCCTCCTGAGCCGGTCGCGGCGCCGCCCGTGCCGGTGGTACCGCCCGACGCGCTGTTGGAGCCACCCGAACCGTTCGTGGAGCCGCCCGAGCCGCCGGAACCTCCAGACTGAGTCTGGCCGCCGCATGCCGTGGCCAGCGCCAGGGCCAGGCCGGCAAGGAGAGTGAGTCGATTGCCCGCCAACCAACCGCGCGAGAAGCTCATCGTTCCCCTCCCCCAGGACCTAGGTCAGCGCGACGGCGGATGCCGAAGCGCTTCCGGGCAGGGACGCCGCCAGCGCCGCGGCCGAGGCGAAACGCGAAATCAGCATCGCGTAACGGCCCTGGTTGCTGCGTGAAGACATGGTTTGTGCCCGCGAGATGGGATGGAGCGAGAAACAACACTAGCCTAGTATTCCCGGACTCACGCCCGCTGCGCGCAACTGAGCAAAATATGAGAGACGCGCTACAAATGAGAGAGACGCGCGCTCAGCGACGAAAATGACGGCGCGGGGTCATGGCCATGAATGAACGGCGGGAGGAGGGAGAAGCTTCGATGTTATCCTGCGTCGCATGGGACAGCTCTTAAGAATAGTCGTGGGGATGGGATGGGTCGTCGTTGTTTTTGCCGTTGGCTGCGGCTCGGCGACGCTCAAACAAGACGGCGGAATGGGCGCCAACGGCGGGACGGCTGGCGCGCGCGGCGGCAGCAGCGGCGCGGCGGGCCAGGGGACGGCTGGCACGGGCCGGGCCGGCAGCCAGGGTACAGCGGGTATGGCCGGCGCCGCGGGGCAGGGGACGGCCGGTGTGGGGGGCGCTGGCGGTATCGGTGGCGCCGTGGGCGCGGGCGGCACGGGCATCGGTGGCTCCTCGGCGCGTGGGGGTGGCCCAGGCACCGGTGGGAGCTCGGCTGGCGGCGGCGCGGGTGGCCTTGCGGGCTCGGGCGGGGGCGGGATCGCGGGATCTGGAGGAGCGGGCGGTTCGAGTACCAGCTGCGTGATTGGCGGAACGACCTACGCCAGCGGCGCAGCCAATTCCGCCAACAGCTGCCAGATCTGCAAGCCGCCGACCTCGACGTCGACCTTTTCGAATGCGGATGATGGCACCTCCTGCGGCGGCGGCAAGTACTGCAACTCAGGCTCCTGCAAGACGGGCTGTTTCATCGCCGGGGCCTTCTACGCGGACGGTGCCGCCAACCCGGCGAACGCCTGCCAGACCTGCCAACCCAGCTTCGCGGCGACTTCCTGGACGACTGCCGCCAACGGCGCGAGCTGCGGCACCGGACAGGTGTGCAGCGGTGGAACTTGCCAGACCGGCTGCTGGATCGACGGCGCGCTGATAGGCAGCGGCGCCACCAACTCGACGAACGTCTGCCAGATCTGCAAGCCGGCCTCCAGCACCACGACGTGGTCCAGCAACAGCGCCGGCACCAGCTGCGGCAGCGGACAGATCTGCGATTCCGGTAGCTGTCAGGCGGGGTGCTACGTGGGCGGGACGGTCTACGCGGGCGGTATGCTCAATCCCGCCAATAGCTGCCAGAGTTGCCTCCCCCTGGTTTCCACGTCGGACTGGTCCCAGGCGCAGTCGGACTGCGCCACCATCGCCGCGCACAACGGCTTCACGTGCGCCACGGTGAGTGGAGCTTCCAAATGCTGGGGAAGCAATGGTTTCGACGCTGGCGGAAGGGGCACCAGTTACTCCGGCCTGCTCGGGATCAATCAAACCTTCGCCCAGACTCCGTACAGTCTGGTGCCGGTCGCGACGAATGGCCTCGCAGCCGGCGTACAGGCCGTCTCCACCGGCAGCGATTCCCTGCATGCCTGCGCCCTGGTCAGCGGCGCCGTCAAATGCTGGGGGTACGGCGCCTTCGGCCAGATCGGGGATGGTTTCATGTCCGACAGGAACGCGCCCGTGGCGGTCACTGGCCTCACCTCCGGCGTCCGCGGCGTCGCCACCGGGGACGACCACTCATGTGCGCTTCTGAACGGGCAAATCCAATGCTGGGGCGACAACGAGTTTGGCGAGCTCGGCGTCAACCCGGCCGTCACCAGCGGAAGCCCGACCCCGGTAGCTCCAGCCCTGAACGGAAACATTCAGGCCATCGCCGTCGGCGGCCAGCATACGTGCGCGCTAGTCAGTGGCTCCGTCTTCTGCTGGGGCGCCAACGGACAAGGTCGCCTTGGCAACAACTCGACGATGGACAGCTACAGCTCCGTCCAACCGATGGGGTTGGGGTCGAACGTTCAAGCCATCGCCGCGGGAGAGACCCACACCTGCGCGATCGCCAGCGGCGCGCTCCTCTGCTGGGGCTCCAACGTGTCCGGGCAGCTCGGTGACGGCACGGGGGTGGATCGGTGGGTCCCGACCCCCGTGCAGGGCCTGTCGAGCGGCGTGCAAGCCGTCTCGGCTGGCGACTCGCACACGTGCGCGCTGGTCAACGGCGCTGCTCTCTGCTGGGGTTGGAACGCCTTCGGGCAAGTCGGTGACAACACGACCATGACCAACCGTCTGTCTCCGGTTCCCGTCCAGGGACTTGGAAGCGGCGTTCAGGCCATCACCGCTGGGTATGAGCATACCTGCGCACTCACGAGCGCCGGCGCGAAATGCTGGGGGGCGAACGGCACCGCAGAGCTCGGCAACAACTCGATGACCGACAGCCCGATCCCGGTGTCGGTGCAAGGCCTGTAAGGCGGGGCGGGTCCGCCGGCGGCGGGACGCGCTATCCGGATCCCGCCCCCGGCGCCGGTGCCGTCCCGCCAGATCCTCTGCGGCCGCCGGACTGAGCTTGGCCGCGGGAGCCGTGCCGGCGGCCAGAATGCTCGCCGCAACGTAGGAGAGTCGACTTCCCGCCAACGAGCCTCGCGAGCGGCTCACCGTTCCCCGGCCGAAGCGGGACGCGTTACTTGCCGACGAACGTCGTGACCGACGGTCCGCCGAGCATGGCGGTGAAGGATCCACCGCTCACCGTGACGGCCGTCTTGCTCGTGAGGTTGTTGCTCGAGTCGGTCACCCACGGCGTCATCGAGGCCGGCGTCGACGTTCCGCCCGAGAGGGTAATCGGGACGCTGACCGTCGACGTGCTGCTGTTGATCGTGACCACGACCACCGTCCCGTCCGAGCCCTTGTACGCCGAGAGCTGGACGCCCGAGGGGACGGTGCCGGTGACGTCGACGCGGTTGTAGCCGGGCCGGATGAACTTGCTGAAGTTGCCGAGCGTGTAGTGGCGCTTGGTGTCGCCGCCGCTGCAGCCGCTGGCGCTGCTTCCGCTCTTGAGCAAGAGCCCCTCGTTGTCGTCGGTGCCGGACGCCTGGTACCACCACCAGAGCCACGCCGAGGCCTGGCCGACCGTTAGCGCTGAGTGAATCCACCCGGCGACCGCGACGCCGTTGGCGATGTCGCAGCTCGGCCCCTGCTGCGGCCACCACTTCACGCCCGACATCTCCGTCTGCCAGACCTCTTTGTTGGGCTTGCCGCCGTTGACGTCGCTCGGCCACGCCACTGCGGACTGGGAGTCGTACTCGTGCACGCCGATGATGTCGAAGGCGCCCCAGGCGGCCGTATCGGCGGCCATCACGTGGCCGTAGTCGTAGCCACCGCCATTGGAGCAGGAGCTGGCGCAGCTGTTGGTGTTCTTGTCCGGGAAGCAGCCGCACTTGAGGGGATCCGAGCTCTCGTGGCCCCCGACGTCCGGCCCGGCCGACACGTTGGACCACTGGTGGAGCCACTCCGACGCTTCGGGGGCGATGATCTTCACGTTCGGGGCCTTCGACTGAAACGCCATCTTGGCCGTCTTGACCCAGGTCACCATCTCGGACGCGGTCGCGAGCGTCGTTGGATACTGGCCGTTGCAGGGATCGTTCGAGCCGCACGAGTTGAAGTCGGGCTCGTTCCCGATCGACATGGCGTAGAAGCCGTTCGCGGCGGCGAAGGTGGCGATGGTGTTCGCCCACGTGGTGGCGCAGCTCGCGCTCACCATCAAGTGGCCGCCGTCGAGGCCGTTCGAATCCGAGGGGTTGACCGTGTTCGCGCTCTTGCAGCTGGTGGGCGGGCTCCAGACCGAACCGATCAGCTTGGCGTCTGAACCGGCGCCGGCCTTGAGCGTCGCCACGTCCCCGGAGGTCTCGCCGCTGTTGTAGAAGGCGCCGCTGCTCATGCCGGTGCTGTCGCTCATGCCGGTGCGCAGGATGGTGAGGCCGAGGCCGCTGCCACTGGTCTGGAAGAGCGCGGCCGGCGTCGAGCCGGCGGCCCAGTTGTCGTTGATGCCGAACCCTTCGATCACCTGCTCGGTCATCCCGAGCTGAACCGTGACCGCCCCCGAGCTGCTGCTGCCGGCCGAGCCGGTCGCGCCCGCGGCGCCACCCGAGCCGGTGCTGCCGCCCGAGCTGGTGGTCCCGCCCGAGCCGGTGTTGCCGCCGGTGTTGCCGCCCGAGCCGGTGTTCCCGCCCGAGCTCTGCGAGCCACCGCTGCCGGTCGAGCCCCCCCTGGCGCCGCCGGAGCCGGTCGAGCCGCCCGAGCTGACCGAGCCGCCGGAGCCGGTCGAGCCGCCCGAGCTGCTGGACCCACCGGAGCCGGTCGAGCCGCCCGAATTGTCGGATCCCCCCGAGCCGCTGCCGTTCGAGCCGCCGGAGTTGTCGGAGCCGCCGGAGCCGCTGCCATTCGAACCGCCGGAGCTGTTGGAGCCGCCGCTGCCGCTCGCCCCCCCGTTGTTCGCGGCGCAGCCTGCCAAGATCAGAGCGAGGCCCACCCCCAAGACCGATAAGCGTGCAGTCTTCATCGAGACCAGCATTCCCGGTGGGCGTGAAAATGATCTCGAAGTCCGCATTTCGCGGACTCTGCATCACCGAGCGCGTGCGGGTCTTCGCAAATTTCGCGGGATTCTCAAATTTGGCGCCCGCCGAGAACGGAGGTCGCGACCAGGTGGAATTCGCGGAAAGGTGGCGGGAGACGCGCCACCGCGCGCTGCGTCTTGCCGCCTCCCTCGACAGGTGAGTCGGCGCGCGCGGGCGGCCGGTCAGTGTTTGAGCTCGACGATCATCAGCTCGATCTGGCGGTCCGAGTCGTTGTCGTCGCCGTGCGACGTGCCCGGCGGGTCGGCGTCCAGCCAGTAGGCCTTCCCCGTCTCGAGGTCCAACCGGCGCGTCCCGCCGCCTTGCTGGGGGAGCGTCAGCGTTCCGCCCTCGAGCGCGACGACGACCCGCCCGTGCTCGTGCCGGTGCATGGCGATCTTCTCGTGCGGCCGGAGCACGGTCTTCCACACCGTCACCGCCGCGTTCTCGAGCTGCGGGATGAGGAGCTGCGAGCGCCGCTCGGCGCGCGCCCCCGCCACACCGCGCCCGACCCAGCCGACGAGCGCCCCGCAGACCACCAGAAGCACCGCGCTTCGTTTCATGCGTTAGAGTGTAAGGGAATGCGGGCCGCCCGATCCGCCGGAGCGCGCGGGCTCATGAAATGAGGACCTCGCGCCGGACCTTCCTGTCGCGCCTGGTCCTGACGGCGACGGCGCCGGCGTGGGAGAGGGCGATGGCCTCCTCGCGGCATCGGGATGCCGGCCGGCTGGCCGCTCCCGATCTCTCCGATGCCCAGGTCGTCCGCTTCGTCGCGGGCATTCGCCCCTTCCGGCGCGGCGGGCCGCGCCTCGAGCGGGAACAGCTGGCCGGCAAGATCGTCGTGCACAACTACGGGCACGGCGGCGCCGGGTTCACGCTCTCCTGGGGCAGCGCCAGCATCGCCGCCGAGCTGCTGCGGGATCTCGCGCGCGGGACCGAGGTGGCGGTGCTCGGCTCGGGGGTCGTCGGCCTCTGCACGGCGCGCGTCCTCCAGGAGCGCGGTCTTCGCGTGCGGGTCTACGCCCGGGAGTTCCCGCCCCACACCACCTCCGACGTGGCCGGGGCCGAGTGGTCGCCCGACATCGTCGAGCGCGGCGCCACCCGCGAGCTCCGGCAGCGCTTCGATCGGATGCTCGTGCTCTCCTGGCGGCGGTTCCAGTCGCTCGCCGGCGCGCGCTGGGGGATAGGCCCGCGCCCCATCTACGAGGCGGAAGACGTCCCGAGCGGGCTCGACGAGCTCCCCGCGGCGCTCGCGCGCGCGCCCCGCCGGCTCGCCGCGCTCCCCTTCGCGCCCGCGCGACGCGGGCGTGTCTACCAGACGCTGCTCATCGAGGCGCCGATCTTCCTCGCTGCCCTCGTCGAGGAGATCCGGCGCGCCGGCGGGATCCTCGTGCCGAGCGTCTTCGCGGGCGTCCGTGACCTGCAGGCCCTGTCCCAACCGGCGATCGTGAACTGCCTCGGCGTGGGCGCCGGCGCCTTCGCCGCCGACCCGGCGGTCGTCCCCATCCGCGGCCAGCTCGTTCACCTCCGGCCGCAGGCCCTGCCTTATCTCCTCGACCACCCGACCGGCTACCTGGTCCCGAGATCGGACGCGCTGGTGCTGGGCGGCACCTTCGAGCAAGGGATCGCCGATCCGCGGACCGACCCCGCCGCCTGCGCACGCATCCTCGCCGACAATCGCCGCTTCTTCGGCGCTTGACGCGGCGATCGAGGCGCTGCACCGCGCGGGTGCCGGTCCTCACTGTCGAACAATCGTCGAGGCCTCGCGGCGGCTCGTCAGCTCTTCACCAGCCGGCGTGATTTAGCGGCGCGCCGAGCGGGGCTCGGCCGGTGGCACGCCGGCTGCTCAGTCCAGGCTCGTGAACAATCCCCGCCAGCTGCTCGCCGCCGCCGTGGCCGGCGCTCTCGGCACCGGGCTCGATCTCGGGGTGCTGGTCTGGCTCGTCGGACATCACGCGCCGGTCCCGCTCGCCGCGTTCATCGCGACGCTCGCCGGCGCCGCGACGAACTTCACGCTCAACAAGTACGTCGCCTTCCACAACCGCTCGCGCCTCACGCTCGCTCAGGTCCTTCGCTTCGACGTGGTCGCCGTCGTCGCCGCGCTCTTGATGGCGGCGGCGATGAAGCTCGCGACGGCGACCCTGGGCCTTCCGGTGGTGGTCGCCAAGCTCGCCTGCGCCGCGATGGTGTTCGCGGTCTGGACCTATCCCGCGCAGCGGCGCCTCGTGTTCGTGCGAGGCGCGGAGGCCGTCTGACCGTGTCCCTTCAACCCTCGAGGAGCCGCGCCATGTCGAACCAGCCGCCGTCGATCGACGTCAGCGTGATCATTCCCGCGTTCAACGAAGAGCTCCGCCTCTTGCCGACGCTGGAGCGTCTTCACGCCCACCTCTCGGCCAGGGCGATGAGCTACGAGATCGTGGTCGTCGACGACGGCTCGCGCGACGGGACCTGCCGGGTCGTCGAGGCCGCCGCGGCACGGCTGCCGAACCTGGTCCTGCTGCGCCAGCGGCCCAACCGCGGGAAGGGAGCCGCCGTCCGGCGCGGCATGCTGGCCGCCGGCGGACGGATCCGCGTCATGTGGGACGCCGACTGTTCGATGCCGCCCGAGGAGCTGCCCCGCCTGCTCGCGCCGATCGCCGCCGGCCGGGCGGAGATCGCCATCGGCTCGCGCTACGCGAAGGGCGCCCGAACGGTGAAGCAGCCGCGCTACCGCGTTCTGTGGGGGCGCCTGTGCAACAGGTTCGTTCAGCGCTGGCTGGTCCCGCGCGTTCTCGACACGCAATGCGGCTTCAAGGCCTTCACGGCCGCCGCGGCGCTCAACCTGTTCGGAAGCGCGACGATCGACGGGTGGGCCTTCGATCTCGAGATCCTCGCGCTGGCGCGCCGCCGGGGATTCGCGCTCGAGGAGGTCGGCGTCGAATGGAAGGACGACGAGCGCTCGCGCGTGAATCCATTGACCGACTTCTGGAAGGTCATTCGCGAGGCGCTCACCATCCGCCGCAACCTCGCGCGCGGCGTCTACGGGGCGGCCCGCTGCTAGGGCGTCGAGGCGGTCTTCCTCGAGAAGCTCACTCGGTGAGGGCACCTGCTCGCCCCTTCCCTTTCCCCGGACGATGGCCAGGGGCGGCGAGGCGCGCGCCGCCCTTTGCACGCCGCGCGCGTTCGAGCTAGAAGCTCTCGGCGCGCCGCCGCGCACGAGGGGCCAGTCAAGCACATGAGGTACCGGCTGACGGAGAGGATCGGCAGCGGCGGCATGGCCGAGGTGTTCCGCGCCACCGGCGAGGGGCCCGACGGGTTCGAGCGCGCGTTCGTCATCAAGCGGATCCACCCGCACCTCTCGCACACGCCGGAGTTCGTGCGGATGTTCGTCGACGAGGCGAAGATCTCCGCCCGCATCGTCCACCCCAACGTGGTCCAGGTGTTCGAGTTCGCCTTTCATGACGACAGCCACTTCATCGTCATGGAGCCGGTCGACGGCGTGGACATGGCCCGGCTGCTGGGGCGGCTGGAACAGCGGGGCGAGGTGGCGCCCGCCACCTTCGTCGCCGAGCTGGGGCGTCAGGTCTGCCGCGGGCTCGATTTCGCGCACACATTGACTGATGTGGCCGGGCAGCCCCTCGGCATCGTCCATCGCGACGTCACCCCGCCGAACATCATGGCGGGCTGGAACGGAACGGTGAAGATCCTCGATTTCGGGTTGGCGCGCGCGGCGCAGGAGCTGCGCACGAACCTGACCGACGCGGGCACCTTGAAGGGGAAGATGTCGTACGTGGCGCCCGAGCAGCTCGACGGGCAACCGGCTGACGCGCGCTCGGACGTCTTCTCGCTCGGGGTGGTGTTGCACGAGCTGCTGTCGGGGCAGCGCCTGTTCGCGGGCGAGAACGATCTCGAGACGCTGCGGATGGTGCGCGAGATGCCGGTGCCCCGCCCGTCGCTGCGCAACCCGGACGTCAAGCCGGCGCTGGAGACCGCGGTGATGCGGGCGCTGGCGCGCGACCCGAACCAGCGCTTCCGCGGCGCCGCCGAGATGGCCGACGCGCTGGACGCGGTGGTGCTGCGCAAGCGCTACTCGACGCAAGCGTTCGCGCGCGACGCCCGCGCGCTGTTCCCGGCCTCGGAGGCGGTGGGCGAAGCGTTGGTCGAAGAGCTGCGGATCGGCGCTGGCGGCTCGTCGGTGGTGGCCGGCGAGGCCACGGCGCGGCCGAGCACGCAGCCGCCCCCGTTGCCGCGCGCGGCTGCGATACGCGCGCGCACGCCGGCGCGCGTCCCCTGGCTGGCGGCGGTCGTCTCCAGCGCGGCGCTGGCCGCGTTCGCCCTGCTGGTTCTGCTGCGGCATGCGCCGACGCCGGCCTCCGCGACGCCGACCGCTCCGCTGTCGCCCTTCATCGAGCTCACGCTCGACTCCACGCCTCAGGGCGCGGTCGTGACCGCGGACGCCATCGCCTCGGGCGCGCCGGCGGGACGCCTCGGTGAGACCCCGCTGGTCGCGCGGTTGCCGCGCGGCGAGACGGCGGTGGCGTTGACGTTGACCAAGGAGGGGTTCGCGCCGCTCCCGTTCAAGGTCGTCCCCAACCACGACAAGGACCTGGTCGCGCCGCTCGAGCGCGCGCCCGCCGCCGCCATGGTGGCGACCGAGGCGCGCCCGCGCCAGCACGTGGGGGCGACGGGCGTCCGCCGTTCATCGTCGCTGGCGTCTCAGGGCGCACCGGGCGCTCGGCCGCCAGCCCCGCCTGCCCGCGCGCCGACGACGGCCGGGGCGCCCGAGACCACCGCCACGGTTCACTTTCGGGACGATGCGGGCGACGGATTCCAGCTGATCGAGGCCCGGTTCGTCATGGACGACCACCCGCTGCCCGTGTTGACCGCCGCTCCCCGCGCGGCCGACCTGGTGATCTACACGGGACGCGTGCGCCCGGGCCGCCACGTGGTGAGCGCGCGCCTCGTCTATCAGGGGCGGAACCGCGGCCCGTTCACCTACCTCGCCGGTTACAAGGTGAACGTGCAGTCGCGCGAGGTGGTCGAGGTGCCCGCCGACCGCGCGGCCAGCTTCACCATCGCCACCGAGAAGAAGAAGGGGATGAACATCCCCCTCGACAAGCAGCTCGCCGTCACCGTCCGCGACGACGCGCGCCGCGCGATGCGCTGAGCGCGCGCCGCGATCAGCCTACGGCAGGCCGAGCTTGAAAATTTTCTCGGCCTGCGCTGTAAAGAGGGGGTCATGCGGTGGCGCTGGAGCCTCATGTTGTTGGTCGTCGTCGTCGCCGGCTGTCCGAGCCGCAGCCTGCCGCCGCCGCCCGAGGACGAGCCGCAGCACGAGTCGCCGCACCCCTGCGGACTGGTGTTCAATGATCCGAAGGTGCACGGGGGCTCGGGCTGCTGTCTGGCGCAGTCGACCGGCCTGCTCAAGAGCAGCGACGTCGCCGCCGCCTGCGGGCTTCCCGCGGCCGGGTACCTCGGCGAGACGCGCGACGGAACGGCCTGTCGCCTGCACTTTGCCAAGGCGGGCCTCGAGCCGGCGGAGTCGTTCGTGATGGTGAGCCACCCGACGGTGCCGCCGGGCGCGCCCGCGCCGACGGCGCCCGATCCGATGCTGGTCTGGACCTGGAAGAAGGTCCCGCTGCGCGACGCGCTCGCCTATCAGGCGATGGCGACCGGGCGCGAGGCCGGGCTGCTCGACAAGCGGACGATCTGGTGGGCGGCGCGCGGGCGGCGGATCGTCGGGCTCCAGGTCGCCAAGGAGCTTTGCGACGAGGCCGCGGCGCGCACGCTGCTGCAAAAAGCGATCGACGCTGTCCCCTGATCACGACGGCCGTGTTACCGTCGACGATTCAGGGTTCTGACGACGGAGGCTCCCGATGCGTCACCGTTCGAACACCACAATCGCCGCGATGGTCTTAGCCGCCAGCACCGCCGCCTACGCGGCGCCGCCCTCTCCACCTTCTTCGGCCTCCGACGAAAAGCCCGAATTCAAGCTTCAGGACACGCACACTGCCAAGGACGCGCACGGCACCACGGCCTCGAAGATCAAGCCGACCAGGACGGAGGCGGCGATGAAGCTGTTCGTCGTCGACAAGGACAAGGGGCCGGTCAAGGGGGTGGTCATCTTCATGACCGGGCCGGACAAGACGAAGTACTACGCCGAGCCGACGGACAGCGCGGGGTACACGGAGATGCTGGTGCCGGTGGGTAAGAAATACGACATCACCTACCTGAGCCTCGGCCGGCACGAGATCGCGGCCACGGTTCCGGTGGCGGACGAACCGAGTCAATCCGTCAAGCTGACCCTGCGTTACAAGCGAGAGAACGACAAGCCCTTCGTTCTCTCGGGGGTCAACTTCGACACCGCCAAGGCGACGATCCGCCCCGAGTCGTTCAAACAGCTCGACGAGGTGGTCGACTTCATGAACCACAAGAAGGACGCGCGCATCGAGATCTCGGGCCACACCGACAACGTGGGGGCCCCCCAGGCCAACAAGACTCTGTCGGAAAAGCGCGCCCAGGCGTGCCGCAACTACATCGTGTCGAAGGGCATCGACAAGAAGCGGCTGGACGCCGTCGGCTACGGCGACGAGCAACCCGTCGCCCCCAACGACACCGACGAGGGCCGCCAAAGGAACCGCCGCATCGAAGCGCGGGAGCTGCTGTAGCGGGCCTCTGAGCACCACCCCGCGAGTTACGGCTTTCGACCAGCGTCCCCCGGAGCGATGATGGGGCGTGAGCGCGACACTTGCCCGGTCGTCATTTCTGGCTTTGGGGAGCGTCGCCGGCTCTCGGCGTGTTCGGTTCGACCGGCTGCGGAAGCTCCGGTGGTTCCGATGCTGGCGCCGGGGCGGCGGAGACCGCCGGTAGCTCGGGTATCGCCGGCTCGGACGGCGCGACAGGGACTGGCGGCGTCATCATTCTAACGGGGGCCGGTGGCCTCGGCGCCGGCGGCGGCGCGACGGGCAGCGGTGGCGTGGCCGGCAGCAAGGGCGCGGCGGGCAGCGGCGGCGTGGCCGGCAGCGGGGGCGGCGCGGCCGGCAGCGGGGGCGGCGCGGTGGGAAGCGGTGGCGCGGCCGGCGGGGAGGCGCGGTGGGAAGCGGCGGCGCGGCTGGGAACGGCGGCGCGAAGGGCAGTGGCGGCGTGGCTGGGAACGGTGGAACGACCGGTGGCGGTGGCGGTGCGAAGGGAAGTGGCGGCGCCTCGAGTACGGGCGGCGCGCCCGGCTGCGCGTCGGCGCAGCACATGTGCTCTTCAGGCTGCGTGATGAACAGCAGCGTCTCGACTTGTGGGACGACCGCCTGCGCGCCATGTGCGACGCCGACGAACGGTAGCGCCACGTGTGACGGGACGTCGTGCGACATCATGTGCAACACGAACTGCCATTCCTGCGGGACCAGCTGCGCGAGCAACGCGGATCCCTCGGCCTGTGGCTCGAGCTGCATCGTGTGCCCCGGCTCCTCGATCGCCAACTCGGCGCCGACCTGCAACGGCACCTGCGGCACCGGTTGCGCGGCCGGGTACCGGGCCTGCACCGCCACGTCCGGCCTCGCGTCGTGCAACCGCATCACCTACGACTTCAACGACGGCAGCAGCCAGGGCTGGGTCGCCGCGACGACACCGACCCCCCCGAGCGCCATCACGGTGATGCCCTCGACCTCGGTCGTGCACGGCACAGCGGGCGATTCGCTTCAGGTCGGCGGAACGTTCGGGGTGTTCGGGAGCGGCGGCAGCATGGGCGCCCAGGTCCCGCTCTGCGTGAGCGGCTCCGAGAACCTCAACGGCCGCACCGTCTCCGCCTGGATCTACATCGCCTCGAACCTCCCCGATTGCTCGCCGAGCAACAACGACATCGGTATCTTTCTATTTTCCGCCTCTTCGGGCAATGGCACGGAGGTCGCCTCCGCGGTTCCGGTGGTGCAGAGCTGGTTCCAGGTCTCCGGGACGGTGACCAACGCCTCGGTCCTCAACGACTATTAGGCCGGCATCCTGCTCACGCTCGACTGCACCGCCGACCAGAGCTGGCCGATCACTCTCTACGTCGACGACGTCACGATCGGTAACTGACCCGGACGAATACTGAGCTTGCTGTCGAGAGTATCCACAGTTGTCCGCAAACGTGGTCGAGCCAGATAGACCGTTACTCGCCGATGGCGCCAGCCTGATCCACGTAGCAGCCGAGAGGAGAGGTCGGACAGGAGTCAGCGGAGTAGGCGTCGCAGGATTTCGCATTCCCCGTGCATGCCGACCAGCTGCAGGTCGGCATGCTCTCGCACGTTACCTGATCCGGCGCGGCGGTGCAGGGACCGCTGCAGGCTCCATTCGACCAGCTGCAATGTCCCGACACGGTGCAAGCGGACGCCGTGGTGGCCATCGGACAGTCCTGCCCGAGAATCGGACTCATCATGCAGCCTGGCTTCGGCGTGCAGCCCGGGATCTTCTGGCATTGCGATGCCTGATCGCCGTAACAGGTCGCCACGCCGGCGCAAATGTTCGAGTTGCAGCCGAGCGCGGCGATCGCGAGGACCTCCAGCCTTGCCGACCTCATCGACCCGACCCGCACGGCAAGAGTGTCGCACGGATTTCCGCGTCGGGTGGAGAGTCGCGGCCAGGGACCGATCCGTGAGATCTGACACGGTGTCGGGCGGGTGCCCGAATTTGTTATTTGCGCTTGTTGTTTCCGGAAGCGGCAACTATAGTGCGTCCTCTCTGGGGGTGTCGATGCCGAGCCGAGTTGGGGCATGGATTGCGGGATTTGTTTCGTTGGCGATGGCCTGCGGTTGTTGGCGGGATCAGACGAACCACGGAACGGCGCCGGTGGTGATTGCG
>DASYEX010000090.1:0-2586 GCA_036498765.1 Polyangia bacterium | reverse complement strand
CTTCCTGTCGAATGAGTGGTGTCACCGACGCCTAGACTAGCGGCGCAGCCAGATCAGCGTCGCGCCTCCGCCCCCCAGCGTCGGGGGCGCCGACGCGCAAGCCAGTACATGCGCTGCCTGAGCCCCTTCGGTCAGCTCTCGCCGGACCGCTTCTCGTAGAGCGGGGCCGTCGTGCCCCGAGTGCAGGCCCCGGCCGTGGATCACCAGCAGGCAGCGCCGGCCTGCGGCGCGCGCGGCCGCCAGGAAGCGCTCCAAGGTGCGTGCCGATTCGGCGCGCGTGCGTCCGTGCAGGTCGACCCGCGCTTCGACCTCCACCTTTCCGGCCGCCAGCTTTCGAGCGAAGCGTCGATCGATGCCGCTGGCGCGCGCCGACCAGAGCTCACCCACCTCTTCGACCACCAGGAGCGTCGTGGCGCTTTCCGTCGCGCGGGTCGACGCTGGCGCTGGCGCGCGCCTCGGCGCCGGACCGGGGGCGCGCGTGACGGGAACCCGGCCCGGTCCCTCGAGCTTGCGGGCGTCCCGCATCGCCTCGGCGAAGGCGCGCGTCTCTTCGTCATCGCCGCGAGGCATGGCGCGTCTACCGGGAGGCCGCGGCCTGGCGCGCCGCCTGCCATCGCGTGTGTCGGTTCGCGCGGGACAGGCGCACCCGCTCCGTCACGTCGCGCGGGGACGACGGTGAGGCCTCGAGCGCCGCCGTCGCGTCCGGGCCATCGAAGGAGAGAAAGAAGGCGGCGCGCTGGACCGAGGCGCCCGTCGGAATGCTGGCCACGAAGGAAGTGGATTGCCCGGGGGCGAGCGGGGTGACGACGTCGCGCTCGACATAGACCCAGCCGGCGGGCAGACCACCGTCGTCCAGCAGCACCGCCGGCCCGAAGGCGGGTCCGTCCGAGGCGACGACGACATCGGTCGCGCCGCTGTTTCGCGCGTCGACCCGGATCGACCGCACGGCGTCGGGGGCCGGGCAATGGCCGACGTCGTATTGATACGGCAGCAGGTAGCCGGCGGCGATGGTGCCGGCCGTCGTCGACGTCACGCCGAGCTCCACCGAAGTGACCGCCGAGTAGATGGCCTCGGTCGTCGCGGGGACCTCGATGTCGAGGAAATAGCCGGTCTCGCCGGGGGCCAGGCAGGTGTCCGTGTACGTCCCCGCGGTGGTGACGCCGACGGAGCCGCCGACGAAGATGAAGGTGGTCGGGTCGTTCAGCGGTTGCGCGACCGCGTTCAGCCAGCGAAACGGCGTCGCCTCGACGAAGCAGCGCGTGTCGGTCCCGCCGTTCTTCACGGGGAGCGTCAGCGACGCGACCTCGGTGGTCGCGTCGGTGCGGGTGACATACGCCGTTGGACCCACCACGAAGCCCGTCAGCGCGACGTCGACCTGGACCTGCACCAGCTTCCGCATCGAGGTCGGGTCGAACGCGATGTCGCCGAGGACGGCGCCCGAGAGATCGGCCGAGTTGTTCCTCGTGGGCGCCGGTCCCGGCTTGGTCGTCCCCGAGCCGAGGTCCCAGACGCAGGCGGCGAAGGGATCGGGTGCGCCGCCGCCACCGGACGTTCCGGCTGCGCCGCCCCCGCCTCCCGCCGCCTGGGCGCCACCGGCGCCGCCCGGTGCGCCGCCCTTCCCCGCGTATCCGCCGCCGCCGGAGCTACCGCAGCCGAGCGCGAGGGCCACGAGGAGGCTGCAAGCACCAGGGCGAACGAAGCTCATCGTGGCCAATCTACCTGGGGCGAAAACGCGGCCGCAAGCCGCGGGTCGCGTTCGCGCTCAACCCGCCATGCGGCGGACGCTGGTCGCGGGGGGCGCCGCCACGTTCATCACGGCGGGCGGGATCTCCCCCTCGACGACGAAGCCCAGGGTGGCGCGCCGAGAGACGACGACCTCGACCCGCGGCTGCATCGGGAGCTGCTCGAACACCAGGGTCCGGACGTCGCCGATGTCGAGCGACAGCGGCGTCTGCACGACCGCGCCCCCATAGGACACCTCGAAGACGCGCACGGAGTGGATGCCGTCGGGACCGTGCAGGCTCGCCTGCCAGTCGACCTCGAAGCGCGGTGACCGACGCATGTACGGATCGATGAGGGGCGGCGCCGGGGCGCGCGCGGGCGCCGCCGCCGGGTCGACCGGGGAGGCGACCTCGCCGATCTCCGCCGGAGCCGTCGGAACCGGGGGCGCGACCGCGGGTCGCGCGTGCGGGGCCGTCACCGGCGTCTTGTCGAAGACCTCTTCCGTCGCCAGCTCGGGCGGCGCGCCCACGATGTGGGGACCCGAATCGTCCGTCAACAGATCGTCGATGGCGACGTCCTCGGCCAGCAGCGCCTCCGCCATCTGCTCGAAGGCGCGGCTGTCGTCGTCGCGCGGTCCCAGCATCATCGGCTTGCGCAGGTTCACCGACTCGCGAATGCGGCGGCTGGCGCGCACGGTCCCCAGGATCGGCACCGTGATGCCGAGAAAGTCCTGAATCATGCGGGTGATGGCGTGGAAGATTCCGGTCTGGTTCGCGTCGAAGACCTGGTTGCCCACGATCTGCGCGCCGAAGTGCTGCAGCACCTTGTCGATCGATTGACCGAGGGTGGGGTTCTCCTCGCGCA
>DASYEX010000089.1:0-2565 GCA_036498765.1 Polyangia bacterium | reverse complement strand
CACCGCGCGCGAGGCGCCGATGACGCCGCCGAGCACCGTCTCCTTGAGGAGGTTGAGCCGGGCCTTGGTGCGGAAGATCTGTTCTTTCAGCTCGTTGACGTTCTTCTCGAGCCCGCGCAGGCGAACGGTGTACGCGCCCTGGTCGGCGCTCGCGGCCCCCGGCGCCGCCGTCGTCTCAGCGGGCGCGGGTGGTGCGCCCGTCGGTGCGGGCGCGGCCGCCGGCGCCGGTGCGGCCGCCGGTGCCGGCGCGGCCGCGGGCTGGGCGGGAGCAGTCTCCGCGTGCACCGAGGCGCTCGCCAGCAGCGAAAGTACCAATATCCCCAGGGGACGGAATGCCCCACGCGAAAAAACAGTCCGCAGCGATGTCATGTCATAACTCCGTCTGGCGTTGGAAGGGGCGTATTGGGAAGACCCGAAGAGCGGAGCAGCCGTGAAGCCGCATTTCTATACCAGGACCCGCAAGTGTGGTCAATCTTCGGCTTTTCTTGCGTTTTCGGGAGCGCTCTTGTCAGCTGTTTTGCCAGCCTTCGACGCCACCTCCCGCGTCCCCGTCTGGCCCCGATGTCCTGCACCCGATCTCCGTTCACCGCCCGTGAGCCCACCCCTTGAAAAGGCCACGCGGCGCTCTACGAACCTAAGTCTCTGAAACCCGAGGGCCAAGCCGGTCGAGCTGCGGCGGGACGTTCGAAGCGTCCCGCTCGCGCGCGGGCATCGCCCGCCAGACCGCCTCCAGAAGGGCCGGTATCCCCTCGCCGGTGGCGGCGCTGATCGGGTGAAGCTCGATCCCCCGCCTCGCGAAGGGGCGGCTGATGGTCGCCAGCTTCTTGCGCACCTCGGGGAGGTCCATCTTGTTCACGACCACGATCTGCGGGCGCGCGGCCAGCGCCGAATCGTAGAGCGCCAGCTCCTTGTTGGTGGCCTCGAAGTCGCGCAGGGCGGTGCGCCCGGTGCTCGGATCGGCGCTGGGATCGAGCAGGTGGACCAGCAGGCGCGTCCGGTCGAGGTGGCGCAAGAACCGGTCGCCGAGCCCGGCGCCCGCGTGCGCCCCCTCGATGAGGCCCGGGATGTCGGCGACGACGAAGCTCCGCTCGTCGGACAGCCCAACCGTTCCCAGGTTGGGGACCAGCGTGGTGAACGGGTAATCGGCGATCTTGGGCCGCGCCGCCGAGATCCGCGCGATGAGCGACGACTTCCCGACGTTCGGGAACCCCAAGAGGCCGACGTCCGCCAGAAGCTTGAGCTCGAGGCGGATGGTCCGCTCCTGGGCGGGCGTCCCGGGTTCGGCCCGGCGCGGCGCCCGATCGGTCGAGGTGGCAAAGTGAATGTTTCCCCGCCCGCCCCGGCCCCCCTGGGCGGCGACGAAACGCTGGCCGTGAACCTGGAGGTCGGCGAGCAGAGCGCCGCTCGCCTCGTCGAGCACCTGCGTGCCGGGCGGCACGCGCAAGACGACGTCCTGCCCGCCGCGCCCATAGCGGTCCTTGCTGGCTCCCGGCTGGCCGTTCGGCGCCTGGAACTCGCTCTTGTAGCGGAAATCGAGCAGCGTCGAGAGCCCCTCGTCGACGACCAGCACCACGCTCCCCCCGTCGCCGCCGTCGCCGCCCGAGGGCCCGCCCTTGGGAACGAACTTCTCGCGCCGGAACGCGACCGCTCCCTTACCGCCGTCACCCGCCCTCACGCGGACGACGACCTCGTCGATGAATTGCACGGGCGCCTCCTTCGCGCTGGCCTAGGCGGCCTCGATCGCGTCGAGCGTAGCGCAGCTTCGCTGCGCGGAGCTCATCGCGGGAGGGTTTGGGAACCCTCCCAGGGTTCCCATCTAAGCCGAAACGATGCTGACGATCGTGCGCGAGCCGCTCTTGGCGTACTTCACCTGGCCGTCCTTGAGGGCGAACAGCGTGAAGTCGCGGCCGATGCCGACGTTGGGGCCCGGGTGGACGACCGTGCCGACCTGGCGGACCAGAATGTTGCCCGCCAGCACGACCTGCCCGGCGTGGCGCTTGATCCCGCGGCGCTGCGACTGCGAGTCGCGGCCGTTGCGGGAGCTCCCCTGACCTTTTTTGTGTGCCATGGTTAAGCCTCCGCGCCCGATCGCGTGGACGGAGCCGAGCTCGGCTCGGCGGAGTCCTTCGCGGGGGGGTTCGGGGACCCTTTGAGGGCCCCCGAGGTCGAATGGATGGCGGTGATCTTGAGCGCGGTGAACGGCTGCCGGTGCCCCGCCTTACGGCGGTAGCTCTTGCGGCGCTTGTACTTGAAGATGACGATCTTCTTGCCGAGGCCCTGCTCGACGATCTCGGCCTCGACGGTCACGCCGGAGACGGTCGGCTTGCCGACCTCGACCCCGCCGCCGTCGTCGGCGAAAAGGAGCGGACCGAACGTCACCTTGGTGCCGGCCGGACCTGCGAGCTTCTCTACGCGGAGGGTCTCCCCCTCGGCCACGCGGTACTGCTTTCCTCCGGACGAAATGACGGCGTACATGGAATCTGGTCCTCGCTGCGAGCGGCGTAGTTTAGAGAGCGGCGCTCCCTTGTCAAGGAGCGTGTACGTCCTTACCCCACGCCTGCTCCT
>DASYEX010000088.1:0-12602 GCA_036498765.1 Polyangia bacterium | reverse complement strand
GCGGGTACTCCTTGTGGATGGAGACGATGCAAAGGTTGTGGAACACCCCCTCGATCGGCAAGTTCATGTCGACGATCTCGGGGAAGGTCATCTGCAGCAGCGGCAAGAACAGACGCTCGGTCGCCTTGCCCAGCCAGGCGTCCTCCTGCGGCGGCGGGCCGACCACGGTCGTCGCGTAGATCGGTGACTCGCGCCGGGTGATGGCGGTCAGGTGGAACACGGGGTAGTCGTCGGCCAGCGAGTAGTAGCCAGTGTGGTCGCCGAAGGGGCCTTCGCGGCGCAGCTCGTCGACGTCGACGTACCCTTCCAGCACGAAGTCCGCCGAGGCCGGCACCTCGAGATCGATCGTCTTGCACTTCACCATCTCGACGGGCTTGCGGCGCAGGAACCCGGCGAACAGGAACTCGTCGATGCCGTCGGGGAGCGGCGCGGTGGCCGCGTACGGCAGCACCGGATCACCGCCCAGCGCGACGGCCACCGGCATGCGCTGCTGCCCGAGCTCCTTGTACCGCCGCATGTGACGCCGGCCGGTCTTGTGCAGCTGCCAGTGCATGCCCGTCGTGCGCGCGTCGTAGACCTGCATCCGGTAGCAGCCGACGTTGCGCGTCCCCTTGTCGGGATCGCGCGTGATGACCATCGGCAGCGTGATGTAGGGCCCGCCGTCGCCCGGCCAGGTGGTGAGCACCGGCAGCTTGCCGAGGTCGGGCTCGGTCTCGACGACCTCCTGGCAAGGGGCGTTCCGCACCGTCTTCGGCGTGGCCGCGGCGATGCGCGCCAGCTTGGGAAGCATCTTCACCTTGTCGAGCAGGCCCGTCGGCGGTTGCGCCTTCACCAGCGCCAGGATGGCGCGGGCGTGCTCCTCGAGATCGCCGACCCCCAGCGCCCAGGAGATCCGGCGTCGCGTCGCGTAGGTGTTGATGAGCAGCGGATAGCGCGACCCCTTCACCCGCTCGCAGAGCAGCGCCGGGCCGTTCGCGCGCACCGCCTGCTGCGCCAGCGCCGACACCTCCAGCACCGGGTCGAGCTCCTGGGTGATCCGGCGGAGCTCGCCGCGCTGTTCGAGGTAGCGGACGAAGCCGCCGAGGTCGTCCCAATGCGCGGGAACGGCGTCGGTCGAGCCGTCCGCCGAGGGGCCGGCGGCCGTGGCGGTCGCGGACGACATCAAGAGCTCCTGTCGGCGGAGGCGTGCGCCAGCGCGACCAGACCTTCGCGGTAGCGCGAGGCCGGGAGGGTGGCCAGCGCGGCGACCGCTTCGTCCGCCAGCGCCGCCGCCCGCTGCCGCGCCCGTTCAACGCCGCCGGCGGCACGGACCTCGTTCAGGATCTCGGCGACGACGGCGGCGGGGACCCCTTTTTCGCCGAGGTGCTCGCGGACGCGCCGCGCCAGCGCCGGGTCGGCTTCGCAGGCGAGCAGCACGGGCAGCGTCAGCTTCCCTTCCTGCAGGTCGTGGCCCACCGATTTTCCGGCCGTCGCCTCGTCGATGGCGCTGTCGAGCACGTCGTCCGCGATCTGGAACGCGCGGCCGAGCGCCCGGCCGTACCGCTCGAGCGGCGCGGAGAACGCCTCGCCGACCGAGCCGCCGACGCGCGCGCACCAGGCGATGAGCGACGCGGTCTTGCGGTCGATGACCCGGAAGTACTCCTCGGCCGAGGCGTCGGGGTTGCCGGCGCGTTCGAGCTGCGCGACCTCTCCTTCGGCCATCTCCGTCACCGTGGCGGCCAGCGAGCGGACCATCGGCAACGAGTCGGTCAGCGCCACCGTCTCCAGCGCCCGCGCCAGGCAGAAGTCGCCCACCAGCACGACCAGCCCGTTTCCGAACACCATCCGGGCGGCGGGCCGCCCGCGCCGCACGCGGCCGTCGTCGACCACGTCGTCGTGGTACAGCGTCGCGGTGTGAATCAGCTCGGCGGCGCAGCCGACCGCCACCGCATGGTCGAGCGGCGCGCCGGTGGCGCGCGCGGCCAGCACCGAGAGCAGCGGCCGCAGCCGCTTCCCCCCGGCGCCCAGGAGATGGGCGCCGATCTCGGGGATGGTGCCGATCGGGCTCTCCAACCGCTCGCGCAGGCGCGCCTCGACGGCCCGCATGTCGTCTTCGACGAGCGCGACCGCCCGGGCGACGGGCCCCAGCGCGGGTGTGGAGGGAGAAACGGCCGGATTGAACAAGGCGCTGATATTCGTCATAGACCCGGCCGTGGTCACGATGTTTCTAAATATTCAAAAATATTTGAAACATGCAAGGGAAACCGCCAGCCTCCCAGCTTCCCAGATTCCAGACTCAAGGCTCAAGGAAGGGTGTTGAGATCCCGGACGCCCACGTAGGGCTTGAAGCCGCGCTCGGCGGACTCGCTCTCGGCCCAGTGCGCCAGCGCGACGTCTCCCACGTCGGCGTAGTCGATGGTGAAGACCGGGCGGCGCGCGATCGCCTGGGCCTCGGCGATGCGGGCCAGCTTCCAGCCGCGCTCCGCGTCGGTCGTCTCGCGGTAGAGCCGCCGCCCGAAGTCGTACGTCGCGAACACGCCCTCGACGACGAAGCCGTCGACGAAAGGCGCCACGTCGGGCAGGCCGGCGATGCCGTTGGCCAGGACCGGCGCTCCGGGGAAGCGGGCGCGGATGGCCTTCACCAGCTCGCCCAACGCCTGGCGCGAACCGGCGAAGCGCGCCGGGTCTTTCGCCTCCAGGTACGGCGCGGTGTCGATGGTGTCGAGCATCAAGCCGTCGAACCCTTGCGCGAGCAAGCGCGGGATCTCCTCATTGAGGAGGATCTGTTGCCACCGAGGGTTTCGCACGTCGACGCGGACGTTCTCCGGCCAGGCGGGATCCGGCTCGACGAGGAACGGCGCCGCGCGCACCTCGTTCCAGTACGGGCGTCGCGGGTCAGCCTCGCCCACGCTGAGATAGCCGAGCCGCACGACGTCGCGCGGGAGTTGAGCCGGCGGGACCTGTGGGTCGCTGCCGAGCACGATCATCTGCGCGTCGCGCGCGGCCTGCTGCCAGTCGACGCCCTCGAGCACCGGTGAGTTCCCGATCAAGATCCACCACCGCCGCACGTGCGCCAGGTCCGTGCTCTTGGACGACGAAGCGTGCATGCAAGAGTGACAGGAGAAGGCGAGAAACGCGAACACCGCCACCTCCACGGCGCGCCGGACGAAGAGGCAAGGCGGAGCCACCAGGCTCCGCCTCGCGCCGGGAGGAATCACGGGTCTCGCTTGGCTCTCTTACTTCGAGGCCTTCTGGGGCGCCGGGGTCTCGGGCCAGCCGAGCGCCGTGTAGACCTCGTCGGCCGAGGTGTACGTCTTGTCAGGCAGCGTCTGGTCGAACCACTTCTTGTCGTCGGCCTTGATCCCCTTGACGTGCGCGACGATGGTCGACTTCGCGGCCGGGTATTTCACCTTCTTGATCTCCATCCGGAGCTTGTTGTGCTCCTTCAGCTTCTCTTGATCTTCCTTCGACAACCCAGCGGCCGAGGTGTCGTCGTTGCTCGCCGCCGTCGTCTTCGCCACCGCCGCCCGGGTCGCGATGAAGCTGGGCGCCGCCAGCGCCAGCGCCAACACGAACATTCCACCTTGATGCAACTTGCGCATGTCTTTTCCTCCTGGTTGAGTCAAACGTTTTGTAAGGTGGTGTCGAGCAAAACCCTGTCAAGTCGCGGGTAACTCTCATCCGTGGGGGCGTTACGCCGCCGTGACTGGGCCGTGGTCAAGATTGCGAATGTCCCGGAAAAAGGAGGCCGCCGTCTCGGGCACGGCGGTTGCAAACTCTTCCCGCCGTGGCGGCCGCCGGCAGAGGGGGGAGAGCTTGGGGGACTCGCGCAGCGGCCGCCATGTTCGTCGCGGGCGTGCTCTACCTGATGTTCGTCTCCGCGGCTGCCGCGCAGGAGCAGGATCGATTCGACGGTAGCAAGCCCGCGCTCTCTCCCGAGGAGGCGCAACACGTCGAGGCCGAGCGGCAGCAGGCTGAGCAGACGCTGGCGCGCGGTGATCTCGAACGTGCGCTCCGGGAGTTCGAACAGATCCTGAGGACGCTACCGCACGACGGTCCGGCCGAACGCGACGCCGGCCGAGCGGCCGCGGCGGCGGGCCAGTTCGAGTACGCGGCCGAGGCCCTGGAGAAGGCGCACCACTTCGAGGGCCACAAGGCCGATCCCGAGCTGCACTACCTGCGCGGCGAGGCCCTCTACACGCTGGGGCGCGACGAACAGGCGGCCCGCGAGCAGCGGATCGCCGAGCTCGAGATCGGTGCCGATCCGACTGATCGGATGAAGAAGCTCTGGCTGGCGCGCATTTACGCGCGGCGCGGCTACGTCGTCCTCGCCGATCGCGTCTATGAGTCGATGCTGCCGGCGCCTCCTGCGTTCGATGAAGAGGTCGCGCTCAACCAGGCCGACGCGCACCTCCTCAACAAGGACTGGGAAGGTGGAGCGCGCGTCCTGCGCCGGTATCTGGCGCTCCAGCCCAAGAATCTGCGCGGCCGCGAGATGCTGGCCTGGGCGCTCGAGGCCGACGGCGATCTCGACGGCGAGCTGGCCGTTCGGCGGGGGCTCGCCGAGGATCACCCGACGGCGGCGAACCAGTACGACTATGGGCGGGCGCTGGAGCGGGCGGACAACTATCGGGCCGCCAGCGGCGAGTACTCCGCCGCGCTCGAGAACGGAGACGGAGCCGACAACACGGTCCGCGTCTCTTATGAGCGGATGCATCTTCGCGTCACGCCCGAGCTCTCCGGCGGCGGCTGGTTCCGCTCCGATCCCCAGGCCTGGGACTGGCGCGCGCAGACCGGCGCGGCGCTCCCGTTCGGAGCCCGCCACCAGGCAGGGGTGCTGGTCTGGCACGACGCATCGACCGATTGGAACGCGAATCAGGTGGTCGGTTCCAACGTGCTGCGCGAAAGCGGCTCGGTCACCGGGCTCGGCGCCTACGCCATGTTTGCTCACCGATCAGGCGCCAGCTTGCTTTTGGGTGGTGATGCCCGCTACTCGACCACCACCGGCGAGAACGCCAGCGGCGTACAGCTCTATGGTCCGACCCGCCAGCTCGCTTTCGGCGGCCAGGGCGAGCTGGACACGCCGCTTAGCGGGTTCGCGCAGGTGAACGTGCACCTCGATCTGAACGAACAGTGGAACGACGCGCCGGTCACCATCCACGAGGGAGGGACCATGACCGGCGGGACCGGCCACCTCTACCTGTTTCCCAAGAGCCGGGTCGTGCTGCTCGACACCGGCGCTCAGCTGCGTTACCTCAGCCTGCGCCCGCTCGAGTCGGGAGATCCGACGCCGGTCACTTCCCAGAAGCTGTTCTGGGGCGGCATCGATTTCAACCTCTGGAGCGACTCCAAGCAGATCGTTCGCGGCGAATCTCTCGACGAGCGGATGGTCCGCCAGCACGCGCTCAACGACGCGGGCGTGCTCGCCTACCGCCACTACGAAAACTTCGCCGACGTCCCGCCCAACTTTCGCATCTCGCTGCAGTCGCGCAACTCGATCGACAACGGGACGCTCATCCTGCGCAAGGCGTTCCTGGCGGGCCGCGCCGGCATCGAAGCGCACGGGGGGGGCGGCTACGACAACGCGCAAAATCAGGCGCTGGTCCAGGCGGGCGGCGTGCTGCTCGTCGCCTCTTCTTGGTCGACGCGTCTGACGATCAGCTACGACTACATTCACCAGACCACCACTGGTCTCCCCGGCACGCTGCAGATCGGATGGGTCGCCTTCCATGCAGATCTCTAACCGTCGCTTGCTGCTCGAGGCCGCGGGCGCCACGGCGTGCGTCCTGGGGGCGGTCGCCCTCATGACCCGGGCGCCCCACTTCGGCTGGGGGGTGCTGCGCCCCCACCCGGTTTGGCTGGTGGTGCTGGCGCTGTCGGCGCGCTACGGCGCGCGCGGGCTGGTGGCGTCGATGCCGGTCGCCTGGGGGGCGCTGGCGCTCTGCGCTGGACCGTGGCGTTCGGCGCCCAGCCAGGCGATGGCCGCGCTGGCCACCCCCTCCGAGCTGGGCGCGCTGGTGGCGGCCATCGCCGTCGGCTGGATCGCCTCGGTTCACGAGCGCCACGCGATGGTCCTCGAGGAGAAGGTGCAGGCGCTGGTGGGGCGGGCCACCCACGACGCGGCGGCGCTCGGCGAGCTGCGCCGGGCGGCGCTCGCGCTGCGGGCCCGCAACGACCGGCTCGATCTGGCGCTCACCTTCCTGCGCGACGTCGCGCGCCAGATCGACGGGGGCGATCTGGGAGCCGCCGCGGAGGCGGCGCTGGCGCTGGTGGTGGCGCGGTTGGGAGCCCGGGCCGGGGCGGTGGAGGCACGGTCCACCGACGGGACGCTGGCCGTCATCGCGGCCGCGGGCGCCTGGGATCCGGCGCTGCCTCCGGGGAACGACGCGACGGTCGAGGAGGCGCTGCGGAGCGGGCAGGCGGTGCGGGCCATCGATCTGCCGGGCGCCGGGCCGGGGGACAGCGATCTGGCGGCGCCCATCGCGGTCGGAGGCGAGACGGTCGGCGTGCTGACCATCCGGGGGGTGGCGCGCGTCGGCGCGGCGGCGCTGCGCGATCTGGTGGTGGTGGCCGAGTGGCTGGCGACCGCGTTCGCGCGGGCGCGCGGGCGGCGGGGGATCGAGCGGGGCGATCGCTCGGGTGGGTCGGCGCTCAATGTCTAGCGGCGCGGAGACCAAGAGGACCGGCGAGGTGGTCGAGGGGACCGTGCTGCGGTCGTCGCCGTTCCCGGTGCTTCCCTGGGTCTCCGCCACACTCGTGGATCTGACGGCGGCGATCCTGCTCTGCGGCCACCCCACGACCTGGACCGCGCTGTTGGCCGGGGCGTTGCACCTCGCGGCGATGGTCCCGATCGTCGCCTCGCCCGCGCTGGCGTCGAGCGAACGGACCTTGGGGCTGGCGTTCGTCTTCGCCCTCCCGCTCCTCGGTCCGGCCCTGGCGGCGCTGTCGCTGGGGACGGAGGGGCAGGGCGAGCTCATCGAGGCCGATCCGGCGGCGGCGGTCGCCGTCACCGTCGAGGCGCCCCGCGCCGAGGAGCTGCGACAGCTCGGCGAGGCGCTGCCGACCTGCGAGGCCCTCCTGGCCGGCAACGTCGACGAGCGACGGGCCATCGTCGCCACTCTGGCGCTTCGTGCCGACGCGGGCGCGGTGGCGCTCCTGCGCTGGGCGCTGGGGGCGGCCAACCCCGAGCTGGCCGTCGAGGCGGCGCTGGCCATCGAGGAGATGACCGCCTCGGTCGAGGCGCGCCTCGACGGTTACCGCAAGATGCTCGCAGCGGGGGCGAAGGGCGACACGGCGCTGGCGGCCGCGGAGCTGGCCACCGACGCGATCGAGGCGGGGTTGGCGGAGACTGCGCTCATCCCCACGCTCGCCGGGGAGGCGCGCGGCTACTACGCGGCGGCGCAGGCGGGCGAGGGGGCGCGCGCGGCGACGATCGCGATCGGCCGCGCGCGGCTCGAGCTGGCCGTGCTCCACCCCGACGCCGCGCTCGAAGCGATCGACGAGGTGGTGGCCACCGGCGGGGAGGCGCCGGCCTCGATCGAGCTCGCCTCCGTCGAGGGGGTCGAGCCCGCCGAGCTGGAGATGCTGCTCGCGCTGCGCGACGAGGCGGTGCTGGCGACCCACACGCTCCCCTGGGAGAGCGCCTCGGCGCTGGCCAGCTATCACCCGGCCTCGCCGCCGCCGCTCATCCGGCGCCGCCTCTCGGCCGCGCGCCGCCTCTCCGGCCTGCACGTGCGCGGCGCGACCGGCGCCACCGGCGCGACCGGCAGCGCGGCGGTCACCGTCGGCGTCGTGCAGATCCCGGCGCCGGCCAGAACCCGCGAGGTCCCGATTGAAAAGCCCTGACACCCAGCCCCCGCGAACCCCCGGTCAGCGCGCCGACGTCTGCCTGCTGGTCGAAGGAACTTATCCGTTCGTCTCGGGCGGCGTGTCGTCCTGGGTGCATGACATCATCCGCGGCCACCCCGAGGTCTCCTTCGCGGTGCTCAACGTCGGGTCACATCCCGGCGCCTACGGCGAGCCGCGCTACCAGCTGCCCGACAACGTCATCGGCCTGCACCGCGTGTTCTGCCAGGAGACGGCCCGCCCGCCGCTGGACGGCGCCGCCCGAGCCGACCTGCGCGAGGAGATCCGAACGCTGCGGGCGGCCGCCGACATCCGGACCGAACCGTCGCGGGTGCTGGCCGGGCTGCGGCGGCTCCACCTCGAGGGGGCCGCCGAGCCGGCGTCACGGCTCGGCATCCTTGACGACCTGGCCAGCAACGACCTGCCGCTCAACGAGTTCCTCTACGGGCGCGCCAGCTTCGATCTCCTGACGGTGCTGGCCGACCGCACGGCCTCGGAGACGCCGTTCCTCGATCTGTTCTGGCACTACCGGGCCATCCACGTGCCGCTTCTGCGCCTCTTGGCGGCGCCGGTGGTGCCGGCCGCTTGCTACCACGCGATCGCCACCGGCTACGCGGGCCTCCTGGCCGCGGTCTGGAGCCGCCGGACGGAAAGGCCGCTCGCGCTGACCGAGCACGGGATCTACGCGCGCGAGCGCGAGATGGAGCTGGCCCGCGCCGACTGGATCCGCGACGCCGCCGAGATCGACGACGGCGGGTTCGGCCTGCGCACCGCGACCTGGGCGCCGCACATCTCGCCGCTGCGGAAGATCTGGTCCGGTTTCTTCCGCGCGCTCTCCCGTCTCGCCTACGCGCAGTCGGCGCGGATCGTGACGCTGTCCGAGGTGAACCGCGTCAAGCAAGTCGCCGATGGCGCCTCCGCCGCCAAGATCGACATCGTCCCCAACGGCGTCGATCTGCCGGACAGCGGGTCGCCCGCCGACGACGACCAGCAGCCCGACAGGGGCCTCATCGCGCTGCGGCCGGCGCCGCTGAGGGTGGGGTTCGTCGGCCGGGTCGTTCCGATCAAGGACCTCATCACCTTCATCCGCGCCTGCGATCTGGCGCTGCACACCGCCGCGCTGGAGGTGCGCGTCATCGGGCCGATGGACGAGGACCCGGGCTACGCGGCGCGCTGCCGCGACCTGGTGGCGCGGCTGGGACGGGGCCAGCAGATCGCCTTCGTGGGGCCGATGCCGCCGGCGCAGATCTATGCCGAGCTCGACGTCGTCGTATTGACCAGCTTCAGCGAGGGACAGCCGCTGGTGATCCTCGAGGCCCACGCGCGCGGCGTCCCGGCCATCGCCACCGACGTGGGCGCCTGCCGCGAGCTCATCGAGGGGCGCGAGGCCGACGACCGCGCGATCGGGCCGAGCGGGTTCGTGACCCGGGTGGCCGCACCCAAGGAGACCGCCGCGGCGCTGATCCGCCTGGCGCGCGACCCGCAACTCCGGCGCCGGATGGGCGCGGCGGGCTTTCGGCGGGTGGCCGCCTATTACCAGCGGCGCGACATGCTGACCGCCTATCGGGCGCTCTATGCGTCGCTGGGCGCGAGCGGCGCAGACGTTTCCTATTCGATGGGGGGCTGAACGTGGCGGGGATCGGGTGGAAGCTGCAGCGGCTCATCGATCGTGGATCGCTGGCCGGAACGATCGGCGCCTACCTGACCGGCGTGGCCGTGACCAGCGCTCCCTGGCTGTTGACGACGGCGGTGCTCACCAGCCTGCGCATCGTCGCCCGCCGCAGCGGGACCGACTTTGCGGTGGTCGAACGCTTCCTGACCGTCGTCTACGCCGTCACCGTCATCCTCTCGGCGCCGGTGCACGTGGTGGTGTCGCGCTACACCGCAGACCGGCTCTACGACCACCACGTCGCGAAGATCGGCGCGCCGTTGCGCCGGGCCACCGCCCTCACCTTGATCGGCTTCGCGCTGGCGGGCGTGGTGCTGGTGATCGCGATGAGGCTGCCGCTGGCGATGGCCGCCGTGGGGGCGCCGCTCTGCGCGGTGATCGGCGCGCAGTGGCTCATGCTCTCGGTGGGGGGCGGGATGACCTCGCCGGTCATCGTGCTGCGCGCCTTCGGGCTGGGGGCGCCGCTGGGCCTCTGCGCGGCGTGGGCGCTCGACGTCACCTTCGGGTTCGGCGCGGCCGGCTACCTTTACGGCTTCGCCGCCGGCCAGTTGGCCACGCTGGCCGTCCTCATCTACGGCGTGGCGCGCGCCATCCCCGGGCAGGCCGACGAGACGGCGCGCCTGGCCCCCGCCTTTCGCGAGTACCGGCTGCTGGCGTTGTCGGCGCTGGCCTACTACATCTCGATCTGGGCGGACAAGATCGTCGTCTACCTGGTGCAGGGGGGAGACGCGGCCACCTTCTACGCCGCCATCGCGGCGGTCTCCTGGTTCTCGGTCATCCCCGCCTTCGCCTGGATCTACGTCCAGATCGAGACGGCGTTCTACCGGCGCTTCCGGGCATTCTACGCGGACATCGAGATCGGGGCGCCGTTGCGCAAGCTGCAGGAGGGGGCGGAAGGGATCGCGGTCGAGGCCCGCCGGATCCTCCGCGGCGCCGGCATCGTGCAGGCCTCGGCCAGCGGAATCGCCATCGTGGCGGCGCCGCTGGTGGTTCACGCGGTCGGCCTCTCCCCCAACGCGACGCCGCTGTTTCGCCTCAACGCCCTCGGCGCGGCGGCCCAGATGCTCACGCTGCTCGAGGTGCTGCTGCTCTACTACTTCGATCTGCGGCGCGACGCGCTGGTGATCTCGACCGGCCTTCTCGGGGGCTCGGCGGCGCTCACGCTGCTGGCGCTCGCACTCGGCTGGAACCCGGTGCTCGGCTACCTGGTCGCTTGCGCGGCGACCTCGGCGGCCGGTGTGGTGCTGGTTCGCCGCCGGCTCAGCACGCTGGTGCTCGACACCTTCCAGTCACAGCCGTTCGGCCTTTCCTGACCGGCCCCCGACCTAATGCGCCGTGGGAGCCTGCGCCGCGCTCAGCATCGCGCGCAGGTGCATGAGGTGATCGACGGGCGCGTTGTAGAGATAGAGCCCGACCAGCGCCGCGGCGACGATGAAGCCGCAGAGGTGATAGAGGCCGCGCCGCCGGGCCGCCTCGTCCCCCACCGCCGGCGCGCCCCCGCCGGCGCGGATGCGGGCGGCGATGGCCGCCCAGACGTGAGCCGGGGGCATCCGCGGCGCCAGCGCGGCGCCGAGGCGCACCGCCACCAGCTCGGCCTCGGCGACCACCTCACGGCAGCCGCGGTGGGCGGTTCCGGCCGCCAGGTGCCGCGCGCAGGCCTCTCGCTCCCCCTCGTCGAGCGCGACGAGCGCGTAAGCGGGGGCCATCTCCTTGAACTCCTCACAGCTGAGACCGTCTTGCGAGCTCACGAAAAGTCGTCCTTGAGAAGGGTCTTCAATTTTCCGACCGCCAACTTAACCCGCATCTTCACCGTGCCAAGGGGGCTGCCGGTCTTGGCGGCGATCTCGGTCTGCGAGAGGCCGTCGAAGTAGGCGAGCTGGATGGTGCGCCGCTGCTCGGGTGGCAGCGCGGCCAGCGCGTCGGCCACCTTGGACTCGGTCAGACGCCGCTCCGTCTCGGTCATGGGGCACGGCGGCGCCGTCGGCTGAACCTCGGGCGAGACGCTCGCCTCGCCGACCGCCCGGCCGGCCGTGGCCGACGAGCGGAGCCGATCGATGGCTCGGCTGCGCGCGATCGTGACGACCCAGGCGCAGAGGCCGCCGCGCCGCCCGTCGAACTGAGGCGCCCGGCGCCACAGCTCGAGGAAGGTCTCCTGGACGATGTCCTCCGCCTCCTCTGCGCTGCGCAGGATGCGTTTGGCGATGGCCATCGCCCGCGGCGCGTGCGCCTCGTAGATGAGGCGCAGGGCCGCCACGTCTCCAGTTGCGACCCGGCCGAGCAGCG
Source organism: Polyangia bacterium (assembly GCA_036498765.1). Taxonomy (GTDB): domain Bacteria; phylum Myxococcota_A; class Polyangia; order Fen-1088; family Fen-1088; genus JADGRB01. Next base: position 826 of record DASYEX010000088.1, on the reverse strand, counting down.
CCCGCTCCGAGGTCTTCCCTGGCGCCCCCGTGACACTCGGAGTGGACGCCGTTGCTGCTGCCGACTTGCTCAACGGGCGACTAGTATTGGGGACGCGCTCGGGGGCGGCACGCCAAAACAGCGAAAAAAACCCTGCTTGAGCACTCATTTGTTCTACGGATGAACTACGGACGCGCGCCCTCGTTGGACTTGTGGCTGGTCCGTTTCGCCGCGCCTGAGGCAAAGAAATCGGCTCGCCCCGAACGAAAAGTTGACATACGGCACATCCGTTCCGTACGCTACGCATGTTCAGTAAGGACCGAGCGACACATCCAATGAGCGACCGAGAACGAACGACGGACGGACGGAGGGACACATGGGCTCGCTGACTCTGGTGCGCGACGATTCGCGCGGCGTCCTCACGGATCGGCAGCGTGAGATCCTCGATTTCATCTCCCAGTCGATCCGCGAGCGTGGCTACCCGCCGACCCTGCGCGAGATCGGCGTTCACTTCGGCATTCGCTCGACCAACGGCGTGAACGATCACCTGCGGGCGCTCGAGAAGAAGGGGCACCTGCAGCGCGAGGACCTGAAGTCGCGCGCGCTGCGGCCGGTCGGGCCGCGCGGCGCGCCCATGCGCGCGCCCAGCCGCGACGACGACCTGGTCGAGATCCCCCTGGTGGGCCGGGTGGCCGCCGGTGTGCCGCTGCTGGCGGTCGAGAACGTCGAGGACACGGTGAAAGTGGATCGCTTCTTCATCGGGCAGACGCGTGAGGTGTTCGCGCTGCGCGTGAAGGGCGATTCGATGATCGAAGACGGCATCTTCGACGGCGACTACATCTTCGTG
>DASYEX010000087.1:0-19619 GCA_036498765.1 Polyangia bacterium | reverse complement strand
CGCCCCACTCTTGCGCGGTGCCGGGGAGAAACCCGGGGACGTCGACGAAGGTGACGAGCGGCAGGTTGAAGCAGTCGCAGAAGCGGACGAAGCGCGCCGCTTTCACCGAGGCGTCGATGTCCAGGCAGCCCGCCAGGTGCGCCGGCTGGTTGGCGACCAGGCCCACCGGCCGGCCGTCGAGCCGCGCGAAAGCGACGACGATGTTGCGGGCGTGGTCCGGCTGGATCTCGAACAGCGCGCCGTCGTCGACGACGCGCGAGAGCAGCGTGTGCATGTCGTAGGGCTTGGCCGGATCGACCGGCACCAGCTCGTCGAGCGCCGGGTCGGCGCGGTCGGCGCGGTCGCGCGTCGGCAGCCGCGGCGGATCCTCGCGGTTGTTCTGGGGCAGAAAGGAGAGCAGCGTGCGCAGCCCTTCGAGCAGCGCCGGCTCGTCGGGGAAGGCGCGGTGGGCGACGCCCGAGCGGGCGTGGGCGGCGGCGCCCCCCAGCTCCTCTTTGGTGACGGTCTCGTGGGTGACCGCGCGGATGACGTCCGGGCCGGTGATGAACATGTGGCTCGACGCCTCGACCATGAACACGAAGTCGGTGATGGCCGGCGAGTAGACGGCGCCCCCCGCGCACGGGCCGAGCACCCCCGAGAGCTGCGGCACCAGCCCCGAGGCGAGCGTGTTGCGCAAGAAGATGTCGGCGTAGCCGGCCAGCGAGACCACGCCTTCCTGAATGCGCGCACCGCCCGAGTCGTTGAGCCCGACGATCGGCGCGCCGGCCTTCATCGCCAGGTCCATCACTTTGCAGATCTTGCGCGCGTGCGCCTCCGCCAGCGAGCCGCCGAACACGGTGAAGTCCTGCGCGAACAGGAACACCGTCCGCCCGTGCACGGCGCCGTAACCGGTGATCACGCCGTCGCCCAGGATCTTGTTGTCGGCGAGGCCGAAGTCGGTCGAGCGGTGGGTGACCAGCTTGTCGAGCTCCACGAAGCTGCCCGGATCGCAGAACAGCTCGACCCGCTCGCGCGCGGTCAGCTTGCCGGCCTTGTGTTGGCGCTCGACACGCGCGGCGCCGCCCGCCTCGGCGGCCTGCTTCTCGAGCGCGGCGAGCCGCGCGAAACGATCGGCGTCGCCGCTCACCGGGGAAGCTCCAGGCGCTCGAGCACGTAGCGCCCGAGCGTCGCGCGCGCATCGCCCGGCGGCTCGACGAAGACCAGCTCGCCCGGCTCGTCGTCCGCCTCGCGGTCGGCGCCGCCCCTGGTGACGCGGGCGGCGAGCGCCAGGGCCTCGCCGCCCGGCAGCCGAAACCGGGCCTCGACGAGCCGACCCGACTCGAACGGCAACCCGGCGCCGAGGCGCAGGCCGTCCTCGCCGACGTTGCGGGCCAGGCGGAAGGCTCGCCGCCCGCCGGCGCGCGCATCGAGCCGGATCTCCACGGGGACGGCGATGGGGGCGCGCAGGCTCACTCAGCGTCCATCATACCCGACGGCCGAGAGCGCGGCGTCGTGCAAGGCCGGGCGGAACCGCCGGAAGCGGTCGTCGGTCGGGATCGACGGGTGGACCCGGTTGGAGAGCAGCACCAGGACGACCTCGCGGGCGGGGTCGATCCAGAGCGAACAGCCGGTGAACGCCAGATGGCCCACGGCCGCGCGCGACAGGCGGTCGCCCGCCTGAGACCCCGAGGCCGCCGGACCATCCCAGCCGAGCCGCCAGGTCGATCCGGGGACGCCCGCCGGCGACCAGAACTCCCGGATCACGCCGGGCGCGACCAGCCCGCCTGCGTTGGCGCTCGCTTGGCCGCGCCAGGCGCCGATCAGCGCACTGGCGATCGCCGCCAACTCGGCGGCCGTGCTGAAGAGCCCGGCGTGGCCGGCGATACCGCCCATCGCCAACGCGTTCGCGTCGTCGACCTCGCCCAGCACCAGTCCGTGCCGGTCGGTGGAGATCTGCGTCGGCGCCACCGAGTGGTCGGCCAGCAGCCGGGCCCGCGCGTCCGGATCGGCCAGGCTGACGAAGGTCGTCGCCGCCAGCCCCAGCGGCGCGCCGATCCGCTCGCGAAAGAGCGTGTCGAGGCGCGCGCCGGTCAGTCGCTCGAGCAGCCAGCCGAGCACGATGAAGCCGAGGTCGGAGTAGACGGACCGAGTCCCGGGCGGATACTCGAGCGCCTCGCGCGCGGCCAGGCGCTCGACGGCGAGCCGTTCGGCCGGAGCGGCGGCCGCCTCTCTCCAGAACGGCCGGTGCGCCGGGAGGCCGGACGAATGGCTCAGCAGCTGGCGCACGGTGATGGCGTCGCGGTCGAGGCCGCCCAGCTCGGGGACCAGCTCGGCCACGCGGGTGTCCAGCGCCAGGCGGCCGGCGCCGACCTCTTGCATGGCGAGCACGCTGGTGGCGACCGCCTTCGTCAGGGAGGCGACGTCATAAACGGTGTCCTTGAGCAACGGGAGCCGGCGCGGGAAGACCTGCCGGGCGCCGAAGGCTTCGTGAAAGACGGTCTGGCCCGAGCTCGCGACCAGGACCACCAGGCCGGGCGCGACCCCGGCGTCGACCGCCGCCGAGCACATCCGTGAGACCGGCTCGAACCTCAGCTTCAACCTCGGGCGAGTATAGCCGCGACGATCGCCCTAAGTCTGGACCTGAGGATCGTGATTACGTTTGGGTAAGAATGCAGAAGCCGACCACACCACGCGCACGAGCTTCGAAGCCGCGGTCACGGCCCAGGGCGCATGCTCGCCCCCGTTCCGACGACGCGAACGCCTTCATGCCCGATCCGGAAGGCGGACCGGCTCACATCCCCGACGATCTGGCCGAGAACCTCGCCGAGGAGTTTGTCGACGCGGTGACCCGGGGCGACGGCGCCGACGACGCCGCGATCGACGGCCTGGTCAGCGAGGAGATCGGCGGTCCCTTCGTCGTGACCAGCGCCGCGGACGAGTTCGCGCACGACACCGATGCCGCCAATCCCCCCGACGCGGAGCGTGAGCCGCTGCCGCGCCCCGGCGCCGGTCTCGTACAACCCCCGGACGAAGAATAGCCGCACGAAGAGTAGCTGGACGAAGAGTAGCCGGTCGAAGAGTAGCCGGCCGAAGAGAGTAGCCGGCCGAAGAATAGCCGGACGAAGAGTCGCCAGGGCTCGGCGGCGAGGTCGAACCGCCGGGGGTGGGCGGCGGCTGAGGCGGGAGTCAGTGGACCTTCTACCCGTTTCCGGTTTAGCCTGACGAACCCCCGTGAAATTCGGCCAGTACGAGCTGCTCGAGCTGATCGCCGTGGGCGGCATGGCCGAGGTCTTCAAGGGCCGGGTCGTCGCCGCCGAGGGCTTCGAGAAGCTGGTCGCGATCAAGCGGATCCTCCCCGACCTCGCGGAGGACGAGCGCTTCGTCAAGATGCTGCTCACCGAGGCGCGCATTCACTCGGCGCTCTCGCACCGGAACATCGTGCAGATTCACGATCTCGGGATCTCCGAGGACGGCCAGTACTTCATCGTGCTGGAGTTCGTCGACGGCTACGACCTGCGGATGATCGCCGAGCAGCTCGCTGCCATGGGCGAGATCATCCCGGAGGTGCTGTCGCTGCACATCGCCTCGGAGCTGGCGCAGGGGCTTCACTTCGCCCACGAGCTCAAGGGACAGGACGGGCAGCCGCTCGGCCTCATCCACCGCGACGTGACGCCGTCCAACGTCCTCATCTCGCTGGCCGGCGAAGTGAAGCTGTCCGATTTTGGCCTGGCCAAGCGGCGCCACGATCGCTCGGTCGTCGGCAGCCTCAAGGGAAATCTCTCGTACATGTCGCCCGAGCAGGCGATGCAGCAGCCGCTCGATCGCCGCACGGACATCTTCTCGCTGGGCGCCGTCCTGTTCGAGCTCCTCACCGGCCGCCGCCTGCGCGAGATCACCGACGAGGTGGCCGGCTGGAGCCACGTGGCCTCCGGGGCGGTCCCCTCGGTGCGGTCGCTGCGTCCCGATCTGCCGCCCACCATCGAACGCCTGCTCGACGGGGCGCTGGCCGCCGATCCGAACCAGCGCTTCCCGGACGCGGCCACGTTCGGGACCGCGATCCGGCAGGCGCTCGCCGAGATGAACGTCCCCGTCGGGGCCAGCGATCTGGCCGCGCTCCTCGGCGTCATCAACCCGCGTCGCAAGCCGCGGAACCTGACGACCGAGCGGTCGAAGGTGATCCGCCTCGGCCCCGAGGCGAAGGCGCTGCGCGAGGCCTTCGCGGCGGCACCCACGCCGGCGCCCGTCACGGCGACCCCGCGGGTGGAGCAGCGGACGCCGGGCGCGACGACGCCGCGACACCCGACGCCGGCCGCCCTGCGCGCAGCGGCCGCCGGCGGCGGGCGTGCCGTGGCCTTCGCGCCGGCCGCACGGCCCGCAGCTCCTGCGGCGGATCCCGACGCGACGCCGCCTCCCACCACGCCGTTGCCCCCGCTTCGCCCACGCGCGACGACGCCGCGCCCCCCGAGTGAGGCGGCGCCCCCGGGCGGGTCCGCCCGTCTCCCGTCGGGACAGTATCGGGCGGTCGTCGCGCGCCCGCCGTCGGGCCAGTACCCCGCGGCCGCCTCACAGCGCCCGCCGTCGGGCCAATACCCCGTGGCCGCCTCACAGCGCCCGCCGTCGGGCCAATACCCCGTGGCGGCTCCGCAGCGGCCCTCCGCCGGCAGCGGGTCGGGCAGGATCACCGGGCCACTGGCCGTCGGACCCGGGTCAGGACCGCAAGGGCGGGGTCCAGCGACCGGAGGGACGCCGGCGCGCGGCAACCCGCCGGCGCGTGGCACGCAGTCTTCGCCGTTCGCGATGCCGGCCTTCGATCCCGGTCGCCTCCAGCGCGAAACGGCGCGCATCCAGCCGCTGCGCCCGCGCCGTCGCTTTCGGGGCGCGTTCTTCTTCTTGCTCGTCATCCTGGCGGGCGGCGCGGCGGCCGTGCACCAGTGGGTCGTCCCGCTCGACGTGCTGCTGGTCTGGCGGAACCCCGCGGGGCTCTCGCTGGCCACCGATCCGCCGGGCGCCGCCCTTCGCCTCGACGGTGTCACGCTGCCTGGCGCCTCGCCCACCACGGTGACGGTGCGGCGTGATCTGCTGGAGCATGTCGTCGAGGCCACGCTGCCCGGCTATCGGCCGGCGCGCGCGGTCGTCCGCTATGACAAGACGGTGGCGCTCTCCTTCGTGATGCCGCTCCAGCCGGCGCCCACGCCACCGGCGGTCCAGGCTGACCCGGCCGACGGATCGCCGAAGCACCCGCGCTAGCTCAGGCGGCACCCAAGCAAGGCGCGGGGAACGGACGCGCGGGTCGCCGATCGTGTGTCGGCGATCGTCCGGTCCGGCCGACGGGGCGCGGTGGCGGGCAGTGGAGCGAGCTTGGCGGGTGAGGCGGCGCCGGCGGCTTCGCGGCCGGGCCGGGCGCCGGGGCTGCAGGTCCTGGAGCGGAGGCGGACGCCGTGGTGGGGCCGGCGATCGCCAGGTGGGGTCGCAACCTCCGCACCATCTTCCGTCCGATTCCCTTGATCCGGACCAGCTCGTCGACCGTGCGGAAGGGCCGTCGCTTTCGATACGTCAGGATCGCCGCCGCTTTGGCCGGTCCCACACCGGGCAGCAGCGAGAGCATCTCGGCCGGCGCGGTGTTGAGGTTGACGACGCCGGTGATCGCCTTGCCGGCGCGTGCCCGGCCGGGGAGGAGCACGACGAGCAAGAGCGTGAGGGCGACGCAGCGACGCACGCCCGGTTGTCGGTCGGGCAGCGCCCGCGGTTGTCAGGGGTTGGGCACGCAGATGGAGGTCTGCGCGCAGGGGGTCGAGTTGAGCAGGAAGGCGCCCGCCACGCCGGTCGGCCGGCAGGTGTAGCCGTCGCGGCAGTCGCCGTTGCTCGAGCAGGTGCGGGCGCAGTACCGCACCTCGGTCGTGCGCGGCGCGCAGAGGCCGACGTCGAGGCAGGTCTCGGCCGCGGTGCAGTCGTTGGTCGGGCCGTTCGGGCAGACGGCCAGCGGATCCGGCTGGCCGCCCTCCTGTGGAAAAACGCCGGGACACATCGGGAGGGTGCCGGCGTCGGGGCTCATCCCGGCGTCGAGGCTCATCCCGGCGTCGGCGCCGCCGGGGGGGATGGGCAGTCCTTGGCGGTCCTCGCAGTAGGGATTGCAGGGCTTGGTCAGGAACTGGACCGGAAAGTAGCGGATACAGGCCGAAGAGCTGGGGCAGGTGGTCTCGTCACACCCGAGGATGGTGCAGTACCCGCCGGGCTGCGAGAGGTCACAGATCCGCGCGCCGTTGGGATCGCAGTCGGCTGCGGTCATGCAGTCGTCGCCGATGTTCTTTCCGCACCCCGAAAGGCCGGCCGCAGCGGTCAGCGCGAGAACCATCGTGGTCACGGCCCGTTTCGACATCGCGGCCCGCCTTTTACCGTGAACCGTCGGGGCGTGCCAGGAGGGTCCGCACAGAGCGTCCGCCGAATGCTCGAATCGGACCTCGGGCGCGGATCGCGAACGGGAGTCGTGTGCCGGCATGGATTTTGTAGATGGAGGCGCTACCGAAGCTCGAGACACCACCAGAGATGATGACCAGCGAGACGCAAGTTGCGGTTGCCCGGGCAGATTCGCCCGTCCTGACGGATCTCGATCCGGTGCCCATGGCGTCGATCTGGGACGGAATCCTCCGCGAGTTTCGAAACCATCTCACCGTGCTCCTGGCGGTTGCCGGTGAGATCCGGACCACCTCGCCCGCCGCCGGCGTGGGCGACGTCGCCGCCGCCCTGGCAGACGCCGAGGGGAACGTCCATCGGCTCGATGCGCTGGTGGGGTTCGTCGACGCCGCCCTGAGGGACGGGACCAAGGTGATCGCCGACCTGGACGACGTGCTTGAACGCGCGCTCCGGCTGGCGGCGCCGGTCCTCGGACGCACCTCGGTCTCGCTTCACAAGGACCGCCGCACGGGCATCGCCAACCGGGGGACCGCCCTCGAGGCGTTGCTCGCCGCACTGCTCGTCGAGCTCTGCCAGGCCGGGGGCCGCGACCGCGAGGCGACGGCCGACCGGCCCCACACGATCGGCGTTTACGTCGAGGCGACGCGCGGTGCGATGTACCTCTCCGTCGAGAGCGACGGCCGGCGCCCTGCGCCGGGAGGGTGGCGGTTTGCGCTGGCGTGTGACCTCGGAGCGCGGCTCGGGGCGACCGTCGCGGCGCTGCCCGACACAGCCGGCTATTTGGTGCGGTTCTCATAGCTCTTCGCTGGGCCAGCCCGTCCCCCTCCCCCTAGGTCGTGACGGGCTGGCCCAGCACTTTTTCCGCCGGGGGGTGAAATCGCGGCCCGGCGGGGCATCGTGTTATTCTCCGGGCATGGTCCCGCGGCTTCGCGCGAGCGTGCGCGCGTCCGATCCTCCCCGAGGGTGCGGACGATCCGAGCGCGGCCTCCGCCGGTCATGAAGGTTCGCTTCTGGGGTGTTCGTGGGTCGCTCCCGGTCCCCGGACCAAAGACCGAGCGTTATGGGGGCAACACCTCCTGCGTCGAGGTGCGCTCGGCGGCGGGGACGCGGGTGGTGGTCGACGCCGGCACCGGCATCCGCAAGCTCGGCAAGGAGCTTGCCGACGACGAGGCCGGACGGTCCGAGGTGCACCTGCTCATCAGCCACACCCACTGGGACCACATCCAGGGGCTCCCCTACTTCTCGCCGCTCTACCAGCGCGGCAATAAGCTCTCGGTGTACGCGCGCAAGCGCGACGATCTCCACCTGCAGGCGGTGTTCGCCTCGCAGACCGACGATCCGTACTTCCCCGTACCGTTCGCCGAGGCGGAGGCGGAGATCGGTTTCCGCGAGCTCACCGACTCGGCCCAGTTCGAGATCTCCGACGTGAAGGTCGCCTGCGCGCGGCTCAACCATCCCTACATCGCCACCGCCTATCGATTGACCGCGGACGGCGCGTCCGTCGTCTACGTGTCGGACACGGCGCCGTTCAGCGACATCCTGTTCGAGGACGAGTTCGTCGAGCGGCCGCCGTCGCCGGGGGCCGAGCTGCCGGCCACGGATCGGCAGAAGCTGGCCAAAATGCGCGAAGGCGTGGTGCGGCTCTGCGAGGGCGCCGACCTGGTCGTGTACGACACGATGTTCACCGCCGACGACTACCGGCGCATCCCCCACTACGGCCACTCGCGTCCCAGCGACGCGGTCGACATCTGCCGCGAGGCGGGCGCCAAGCGCCTGGTCCTCTTCCACCACGCGCCCGAGCGCAGCGACGCAGAGATCGACGGGATCCTGAGCGACGCGCGGGCGCTGGCCGCCGAGAACGCCGGCGGACTGGAGGTGTCGGCGGCGTTCGAGGGGCTCGACTTCGAGATCGGCAAGAGTTGATGGAGACCTGATGGAGATCTCCTTTTGGGGCGTGCGCGGCTCGATCCCGGCGCCGGGGCCGTCGACGGTCCGCTACGGCGGGAACACCTCGTGCGTGTCGCTGCGCGCGGGCGGCGGCCTGCTGGTGCTCGACTGCGGGACGGGCGCGCGGAACCTCGGCATGTCGCTGATGGAGGGGGCGTTCGGCCAGGGGCGCGGAGAGGCCAGCATCCTCCTGTCGCACGCGCACTGGGACCACATCCAGGGGTTCCCGTTCTTCGTGCCGCTCTACCAGCCGGGCAACAAGTTCCATATCTACGGCGGGGCCAAGAGCTCGAAGATGCTGGAGGGGATCCTCGAAGGCCAGATGGCGCCCCAGTACTTCCCGGTGCAGACGCTCAAGAACATGGGCGCCGGGATCGACATCGCCGCCATCGACGAGAAGAAGCCGTTCCAGGTGGCCGGTTGCACGGTGCGCGCGCGGACGAATCCCCACGGCCGTGCCGGCGCCCTGGCGTTCCGGATCGAGGACGGCGAGCACGCGATCGTCTACGCCAGCGACGCCGGATACGGCGCCCAGGGGCCGCCCCCGACGTCGATCGCCCTCTACCGGGGCGCCGACGTCCTGATCCACGACAGCACCTACACGCCCGAGGACGGCCGCCGCTATGCCGACCGCGGGTACTCGTCGGTGGAGGACGCCGTGACTGCGGCAGTCGCCGCGTCGGTCAAGCGGCTGGTCCTGTTCCACTACGATCAGGACTACAGCGACGCCGAGGTGGACGCGCTCTGCGCCCGCGGCCGCCGCCTGCTCGACGAGCGCGGCGGCCAGGGGATCGAGCTCTCCGGCGCCATGGAAGGTGCGACGATCACCATCTAGGCGAAGGCGATCGCGTGGACCAGACCAAGGCGGATCGCGCGAGCGGAGCGCGGCTTTGCCGCGCGGAGCTCATCGCGGGGGGGTCAGGGGACCCTCCCAGGGTCCCCTAGCTGGATGTTACGTAGCCCTTGTCGATCAGCGTGCGCAGCTTCTCGGCCAGCATCAGATCGGCGAGCGGCGACTTGTCGAACAACGAGCTGATCGTGCTGGCTTCGAGCACCGCCTGGAACACGTCCAGCTCCTCGGGCTGAAGGTCGCGCAGCTTGGGCTCGAGCGGGCGAGGGACGGCCAGCGTCGCCGTGAGCGGCGGCAGCTTCTCGAGCTGCATGCGGTACTCGTCGAGCTGGCGCATCCCCTCCATGAGAAGCGCCTCGGTCGACTCCTCGAGCTCCTCGGCGACCGGCGACTCGTCGGGTGGCTCCAGCTCGAACGAGCCTTGCGTCCAGGAGAGCATCCGGACGATCGCCTTACGCGACGGAACGGCGGCGTTCCCTTCCAGGTTGGCGAAGTAGATCTGCCCCTTGCGCAGGAACAGCCGCCCAGCCGCGTGATCGGTGCGGACCACCAGCACGCCGCCCTTGCGGCTGGTCGACAGCAGTTGGATCAGATCGGGCAGCGGGATCTCCTCGATGCTCCCCGACATCGACTTGGGCGACGTCCGCTTGTTGGCCGCCACCGCCATCTTCGAGCGTGCCTCGGTCTCGCTCACGTTGAGCGCGTTGTTGGTGGCGTCCCCTTCCACGTAGACCATCTTGATGATGGACGTACCGATGAGAATCCGGTCGCCGTCCTTGAGCTCCGCTTTGCGGACTTTCTCGCCATTGACGAAGGTCCCGTTCGTCGATCCCAAGTCCTGGATGGTGACGACCGAATCGTCGGTGGTGATCTTGGCGTGCTTGCGCGAGACCATGTCCTCGACGAGGACCATGTCCAGGTCCGAGGAACGGCCGATGATGATCTCGCGGTGCGGGCGCAGCGGGAACTCGCCGCCCTGGTACTTCCCCGAGATGAAGCGCAACGCCCAGAGCGGCGTTTCGCCACGCCCCTCTTCGTTGCCGTCGGAAAAATCGCGCGGCCTAAAGGTACTCAAAACCTAGCAATTTTAGGGTGGAGCGTGGGTCACGTCAACGGGGGGAGGCTCGGCGAGGAGATCGGCGACCACCCGGGCCACCTCCGCGTCGACCAGCAGCCCCGAATGCCCGGTCGGCAGCGCGATATGGCGGACACCGTCGAGGACCGTGGTCGAGACCGGTGCCAGCCAGTCGCGGACCGCGCCGATCGAGACCACGTCCGCCCCCTTGGGGAGCGGCATCTCACCGAGCTCGCGCAGGAAGGGGCTGCCGGGGAGCAGCTGCAAGCTGGCCCGCCCGAGCGGCGCCGTCACGAGGCCGAGGAGCGCCGACCAGGTCCCGTGCGTCGGCGTCCCCAGCATGATGAGGCGCCGCACGCGGTGCCGCCCGCCCAGGCGCTTCAAGTAGTAGAGCCCGACCAGGCCACCCAGCGAGTGGCCGACCACGTCGATCTCGGTGACGCCCGTCTGCGCGACGATCGACTCGACCTTGCGCGCGATGAGGCCGGCCGAGTCGCGGATGTCGCCCAGGTTCACCGGAAACCCCAGCGGGTAGCTGAAGACGATGTGCCCGCGATCGGCCAGGTGGCGCGCCAGCAGGTGCAGGGAGCCGCGGGTGGCGAGATAACCGTGAATGAGCAGGACGGGCGGGCGCCCACTCTCGGCGCGCGGCACCTGCGCGTGCGGCGCGCGGTTGCCGCGGATGAGCTGCCGCAAATAGACGGCCGAGTCGGCCGAGTCGGTCACGCTCCCCGCGATCTCCCGCCCGAGCTCCCGGACCCGCGCGCGCAGCTCGTCGAGAAGCTTCACGCGCGTTACTCCGACGAAGCGCGCAGTCCGTGTTTTCGCAAAAGCTCCCGCAGGTGCTTGCGATCGATCTCGGCGGCACGGGCCGCGGCGGAGAGGTTCCCTTCGTGCCGCTTGAGCAGCGCCTCGATGTAGGCCCGCTCGAACGCGTCGACCACGTGCGCCTTCGCCTCCTTGAAGGGGAGTGTGAGATCGGGCGCGGCGTTTCCGCTCGCCGTCATCCCCCGGTCGAAGCTGTCGTCCAGGACCAGCTCGCTGCCGCGGCTCAGCGCCGAGGCCCGCTCGATCACATTGCGCAGCTCGCGGACGTTCCCGGTCCAGTGGTGGTTCTGCAGCCGCTCCAACGCGGCCGGCGCCAGCGCCAGCGGGCGATCGGGGCGGAGCTGGTCGAGGAAGCTCTGCACGAGCAGGGGCACGTCGTCGGGGCGCTCGCGCAGCGGCGGCACCAGCATCCGCACCACCGCGATGCGGTAGTAGAGGTCCTCGCGAAACTGCTTGGCCGCGATCTCCGCGTGCAGGTTGCGGTTGGTGGAGGCGACGACGCGCACCGAGGCGCGCGCGTAGCTCGAGCCGCCGACCGGCCGCACCACCTGCTTGTCGAGCGCGCGCAGCAGCGCCGGCTGGACCGCCATCGGCAGCTCGCCGATCTCCTCGAGGAAGAGGGTCCCGCCGTCGGCCTCCTCGAAGGCGCCGCGCCGGTCGGTGACGGCGCCGCTCACCGCCCCGGCCACGGCGCCAAACAGCGCCGCCTCGATGCGCCCCTCGGGGATGACGCCGCAGTCGAACACGATGAAGGGGCCGTTCTTGCGCGGGCTGTGGCGGTGGATCTCTTCGGCGAACAGCGCCTTGCCGGTTCCGCTCTCTCCCTCGATCAGCACCGTGGCGTCGGTGGCGGCCACGTCGTCGAGCAGCTTGAACAGCCGCCGGATCCTGGGGTCGCGGCCGACGAGGGCGCCGTAGCTCTCCGACTCCGAGGGGGGAAGGTCGATCGCCTCCTCGTTGGGGACGTACTTGAGCACGGTCTTGCCGATGGTCACCTCGGTGCCGAAGCCGAGCGTCAGCTCGTTGAAGCGCGACCCTTGTACGAAAGAGCCGTTGGTCGAGCCCAGATCCCGCAGCACCACACCGTCGGCGCCCGGTTCGACGCCCAGGTGGCGCCGCGAGATGGTTGGATCAGCGAGCGGCACGTCGCAGCCGCTCCCCGAACCGAGCGTAAAGGCCACGCCCCCGATGGCGATCGACTCTCCGCGGTCGGGGCCCTTGACGATCAGCAGCCGCCCGCCGCCGGATTGCCGGATCATCGGCGACCCGCCGTCGAGCAGGCGTGTCGCTGTCTTCTCGATCATTTGTGATCGGGCGCGGGACGCGCCGTTGCGGGAACAACCCCCGTGTCACTCGGGGCTGTCTGGGCCTCGAGCGCCGCCAGATCGGCGCGCGTCGCCAGCTGCCCCAGCTTGGCGCCCCCGATCGCCGCGCCGAGCAGCACGATCAGGATCAACAGGCCGGGCGGCCCGGAACGCCGCGTCTCCAAGACGGGGACGGTGTCCGCGCCGAAGTCGATGGTCTCCGGCGGTGCCAGGTTGAAGCCGCCGTTCGGGTTGAAGCCCGCGTTGAAGTTGTAGCCGCTCGAGTCGCGGTTGACGAACGCCGGCGCGGCCGGGGCGCGCACGGCCGGGCTGAACCCACCCGCCGCCAGGTAACCCCCCGGTCGTGGCAGGCCCGGCGGCTGAACGGGCGAGTAGGGGGGCACGGACATCGGCGGCGGCGTGGGCGCGAACTCCTCGGCCGGCGCCGCCGTGGGCCCGGGCGTGGGCGGGATGTCGAACGGCGAGTCGGGCAGCGGCGGTGGCGGCGCGGCCGCCGGCGGCAGAGGCGGCGGAATGGTCGTCCGCCGGGGCGAGCGCGGGGGGGGAGGCGGCGCCACCAGCGCCGGGCGTGCGAACACCGGCGGCGGGGGCGTGACCCCCGGCTGGTGTGGCGCACCGAGGGGCGGCGGCGTGGCGTCGGGCCCGGCGTGCCGGACTCGCGTGGGCACGTCGTTCTGGTCCTCCTCCTCGAAGGGGATGAGGATCCCCGGCGTCGCGGCCGGGTCAGGCAGACGCCGTCTGGGGTCCGACTTCGAGTCCGACTTGAGGGTCGGCTTTAGGTCCTTGGGGGGCACCGCTCCATTAACCATGTCGTTTCCGCTCACCACGTACAAGCCCGACGCTTCGACCACGCCGATCGACTGAGCTTCCTTCCCCTCCAGCTCCTTGGCGGGGATCTTCTGTGTCGACGGATCGCCGGAGACGGTCGGGTTCTTGTCATCGGTGAGCCATTTCTGCGGGTCGTTGCCCAGGATGTAGCGGAGGTGCTCGCCCAGCTGAGGCGCCGAATAAAGCAGCCCGTGGCGGTGGGCCACCTGGCGAAGCGCGTCCGCGAAGGCGATCGAGTCCTGGTAGCGGTCCGCGGGATCGGGCGCCAGCGCCGTTTTGAGGACGGCGTCGAGCGCGGTCGGCAGCCCGGCGCGCTTCTGCGAAGGCGGCACGATGGGCTGCGCGTAGATGACGTCCGCCGGCGTGCTGAGGTCCCCGACGAAGAGGCGCTCGGCGGTCAGCGCCTCGTAGAGGCAGACGGCGACGGAGTAGAGATCCGTCCGGTGGTCGATCGGCTGGCTGCGCGCCTGCTCGGGCGACATGTAGCCGACCTTGCCGCGCACCCGGTAGAAGGCCGAGGAGTGCGTGGCGGCCTTGGCGATACCGAAGTCCGACAGCTTCACCTCTCCCTGGACCGAGCAGAGGATGTTCGACGGGGAGACGTCGCGGTGGATGATGGCCATCGACTCGCCGGCCGAGGTGCGCCGGGTGTGCGCGTAAGACAGGCCCGCCAGCACCTCCAACGTGATGTGCAGCGCCGCGGCGGGCGTCAGCTCGCGCCGGCGCAGCTTCGAGCGGCGGATGATCGTGCGCAGGTCGACGCCGCGCACGTACTCCATCACGATGAACAGCGATTCATCCGACTCGACCAGGTCGAAGACGTGAACGATGTTGGCGTGGTCGAGCGTGGCCGAGATCTTGGCCTCGCGAAAGAACAGGTCGCGGAACTCGGGACGGGCGGTGTACTCGGGGAGGAGCTGCTTGAGCACCACCTCCTTCTCGAACCCGCCGGGGCCCAGCTTCTTGCCGACGTAGATGGCGCCCATCCCCCCTTCCGTCAGGTACCGCTCGATGCGGTACCGTCGGGTGGGCATCTGCTCGGGGCTGGCGGCCATCCCGGTCGAGGGTAGGATCTCGACCCGCAAGATTCAATGTCCAGTTACGCGCTTTACACGCTGCGCGACCTACGGTTGGCTGCTGAAAAGCAAGCTGAGCGGTCGCTGGGAACCGCGGCCGCGACCCTCCGCGCGGCCGAGGCTGAGGCGGAACGGCTGCGCGCGCGCCTCGCCGAGACCCGGGCGGCCGAGGCGGCGGCCCGCGCCGCGAACAGCCCGGCAGTTACCGCGCTCGCGGCGCAGACCGAGCGCCGATTCTGGGCTCGGCTGGCCGGCGAGAGGCAAGCGGCGGCCGAGGCGATCGAGCGCCACCGCGCGGACGTCATCGGTCCGGCCGCGCGCGCCGAGGCCGCGGCGCGCGACGCCCACCTGCGGACTCGTCAACGCCGCGAGGTGGTCGAAAAAGCGATCGCCCGGCGCGAGGCGGCCGTGCACCGCGACCGCGAGCGCCGCGGCGAGGCGGCGGCCGACGATCTCGGCCAGCGCCGCCGAAAATGAAACGGCCCCGACCGGCGCCAACCCCGGCACCTGTCAGGGCCCAAGAAAAACTAAAAAGGACTGGGGGCGCGCGACCCTCTGAGGGTCCCGAACTATTTCGTCGAGATGCCGAGCTTCCGGATCATCTCGCACATCGTCCGGTAGGGGACGCCCGCCCGGCGCGCCGCCTCCTGTCGACTGCCGCTCTGGGTCAGCAGGCACCGGATGTAGCTCTCGCGGAAACGCATCTCGGCCGTCGGCAGCGGCAGGCGCCCGCCGTCCACGGCCGCGCTGGCCAGCGTCGGCGGCTCAGGGGCGGCCGCGATGGTCGCCGCCGCCGCTCGGCGCAGGTAGGCCCCGCGCGCCAGCAGCGCCCCGGCCCGCGACAGCCAGCCGGCCATGCTCTGCGCCGGCACGATCCGCGTGATCCCGAGAACCGCGGCCGCCGCGACCTCCGGGGCATCCGGATCATCGCAGTAGAAGATCACCTCGGCATAAGGGTTCCGCTGGACGGCTTCGGCGCCGGTAGCGAGCGCCGAGACCTGGCGTCCCCCGAGCGCCAGCAGCACGAGATCGGCGGGGAACAGCTCGTGGTGCACGGCCCGGCTGTCGGGCCCGGTGACCACCACGACCTGGTCGGACGCCCCTTTCAGCGCCGCTGCGAGCGCCGACGCGCGCAGCTGATTGTCGTCGACCAGAACAACGCGGGCGGCCTCCGCCTGCCTCCGCGGCTCGAGCTCGTCGCGCTGACCCAAACTTTGCGGCGTCGGATTCATAAGCAGGTCCTCCATTCGTTAGACGGAGGGCCCGGCGGTTTCATGCACACTTTCTGACGCACTTTGCCAGGGGCGCCTTCAGGGAAGCCCGAGGGCTCGGAAAATAGACAGGAAACGAAGCTGGCCGCCGGCGTCAGATTTGGATAGGCTGCGCCCCCGCAGCACGGGCGCGTAGCTCATTTGGATAGAGTACCGGCCTCCGAAGCCGGGGGTAGTGGGTTCGAATCCCGCCGCGCCCACCCGACGCATCACACATTCGTGTCGCTCGCGAGCGGAAACCGCGACCCGTCCGAGCTTTCGCGATGCGCCCGCGGTCCTGGTGAAAAGATCTCTCGGATCTCGGTCGCGACGTCGACCGCCTGGTAGAGACCACTAAGAAGGTCTCTATCTCGGGTCCCCGGCGCTTCTTGCCGCTCCTCCTACTCGCACCGCCGGGCCTTTCCGAAAACTGAGCAATTTTTCCGGAAAGCTTCGTTCATAGGGACGGGTTTCGGGAGGGGTTCAACGCGCGAACGGCCTGGTTGGGCGCTGCTGGGATCCTCGACCGGCGCCAACTTCACAGGCAGAAACGTTTTCGCGGGGAACCATTGTAGTGACCGATACGAGCTCGAGGGGGAGTCGGAGATCGGACGGCGACGGGCGGCGGCGCAGGGCGGCGCTGCTTCGGCTCGTCGCGTTCGCCGTGCTCGGGGCGGCCGCCGGTTGCGGTCGAAGCCAGCACCGGAGTGAACCGCCCGACGGCGGCGGCGCGCTCGACGCGCCCGTTCGTTCGGACGCGCACGGATCTTCGGATCGCGGGGCGGACGCGCACGGACCCGACGGGGGGGGATGCGGTCTCGGTTCCAAGAAGAGCGTCGGGCAGCACTGCGGGTGCGCGGCAGACTGCGCGAGCGGATTCTGCGTCGACGGATACTGTTGCAACGAGGCGTGCGGCCAGGGCTGCCGCACCTGTACGAGTGAGGGGTCAGAAGGCGTCTGCGTCTCGCTGGCGAGCGGTGCCAGCCCGCGCCACGCGAATGACTGCCCGAGTACGTCCTCTGTGTGCGGACTGGACGGAACCTGCGACGGGAGCGGGAGCTGTCGGATGTCTCCCTCGGGGACGCCGTGCGGCTCGGGAACGTGTCAAGCGGGTGCGGTCGTCGGCCGGAGCGTCTGCGACGGCGCCGGTACCTGCGAGACGGGGTCGATCATCCTCTGCGAGCCGTTCACCTGCAGCGGCGGGGCGTGCCTCGACCACTGTGCGTCCTCCGACCAATGCGTGGCGGGCCACACCTGTGATCCGAGCGGGAGCTGCGGCAAGCGCGTCAACGGGGCGCCCTGCAAGACGGGCGACGATTGCTACTCGACCTTCTGCACCGACGGGGTGTGCTGTAACTCGGCCTGTCAGGGGCCGTGCGTCTCCTGCAACCTCGCCTCGAGCGCCGGCACCTGCTCGCCCGTCGACCACGGCGCCGTCGACCCGCGGGGGGCGTGCGACGACAAGGGCACGGCGAGCTGCGGTCAGAACGGACGCTGCGACGGGGTGGGCGGGTGCGCGCTCTACGCGCTGGGGACCGTCTGCCTGGCGCCGGCCTGCGCCAGCAACAAGCTCAACACCGCGGCGACCTGCGACGGGCTCGGCAGCTGTCGCGCGCCGGCTCTGCAGGACTGCTCGCCGTTCCGCTGTGTCACCGGGGCCTGCACCGGGACCTGCCAGAGCGACGCGGACTGCGACGTCGGGATCAGCTGCGTCAACGGCAGCTGCGGCCCGAAGCAGAACGGACAGCCCTGTGGCAAGGGGAGCGAATGCAAGTCGGGGCAGTGTGTGGACGGCGTCTGCTGCGAGAGCGCGTGCGCGGGCGGCTGTCGGAGCTGCGCGCTGGCCGGCTCGCTCGGGAAGTGCACGATGGTCACGGCTGGCAACGCCGACCCGCGCGCCACCTGCCACGACGCGGGCACCGCCAGCTGCATGACGAACGGCAAGTGCGACGGCGCGGGGAGTTGCCAGCTGTATGCGAAGAACACCGGCTGCGCCGCGGAGACCTGCGCCTCCAACGTCTACACGCCCCCTTCGAGCTGCGACGGCGCCGGCCGCTGCGTCGCGCCCGACGCCTTGCCCTGCAGCCCCTACGTCTGCAACGGCAGCAAGTGTTTCAGCGCCTGTACGGCCGACAGCCAGTGCCTGACGCCCAACCGCTGCGCCAACAACTCGTGCGGTGCCTCCAACAACGGGGCCAGCTGTTCGGCGAGCAACCAGTGCAAGAGCGGCTTCTGCGCCCAAGGTGTCTGCTGCGACAAGGTCTGCACGGGCGCCTGCCAGTCGTGCGCGCTGTCGGGCACGCTCGGGACCTGCACGAACGTCGCCAGCGGCACGGTCGATCCCGCCGGGCTCTGCAAGGACCAGGGGGCGGCGAGCTGCGGCACCAACGGGAAGTGTCAGGCCGGCGCCTGCCAGAAGTACGTGAGCGGCACCTCGTGCAAGAGCGCCAGCTGCCCCAGCGCCTCGGTGACGTTCACCGGGACCGCAACCTGCGACGGCGCCGGCAAGTGCGTCACGCCGGCCTCGGGCTCGTGCTTCCCGTACGTCTGCGGCACCAACGCCTGCAAGGCGGCCTGTACGGCGAACAGCGACTGCGATCCGCCCGCCGTCTGCACCAGCGGCTCCTGCGGCCTCAAGGACAACGGTCGGACCTGCGCCAGCGGGACCGAGTGCAAGTCCACCTTCTGCAGCCAGGGGATCTGCTGCGCGACCAACTGCAACGGCACCTGCAAGTCGTGCAACGTTTCGGCCAGCGCGGCCGGGACCTGCAGCAACGTGCCGGCCGGTGCGGCCGATCCGCAGGGCGGCTGCAAGGATCAAGGGGCGGCCTCCTGCAGCACCAACGGCGTCTGCGACGGCGCCGGCGCTTGCCAGCGGTACGCGGCCGGCACGGTGTGCGTGGCGTCGAGCTGCCCCTCGGGAGCCGCGACGCAGACGAACGCCCGGACCTGTGACGGCACGGGAACCTGTAAGTCAGCCACGACCACCGCGTGCGCGCCCTATGCGTGCAACGGCACGACCAGCTGCAACACGGCGTGCACGGTCGACGCGGACTGCCTCTCGCCTGACATCTGCGATCCGAAGACCAACCTGTGCGGGACCAAGAAGCGGCAGGGCCAGACCTGCAGCGCCACCTCCGACTGCCTGACCGGGCTCACCTGTGTGGACGGCGTCTGCTGCGGGTCGGTCTCCTGCGGGTCCTGCCTGGCCTGCAACGTCCAGGGGAGCGCCGGCACGTGCACCAACGTCCCGGCCGGCGCGGCAGAGCCCCACGGCCGGTGCGCCGCCTCGACCAGCGCGCCCTGCGCCAACACCGGCGCGTGCAACGGGCTCGGCGCCTGCCAGCAGGCGGCGACCACCGTGTCGTGCGGGTCGGCCAGCTGCAGCGGCTCGACCTACACGCCCCCGTTTTTCTGCAATGGGTCCGGCAGCTGCGCCACGCCGACCACGACCAGTTGCTCTCCTTATGTGTGTGGCGGCGGGGCGTGCAAGACGTCATGCACGGCGGACGGCGACTGCCTCGCGCCCTTCACCTGCCAGGGGAGCGGCGGCGCCAAGAGCTGCAGCCTCAAGCCGAACGGCTCCGGCTGCACAGCCGCCAATCAGTGCATCAGCGGGAGCTGTACCGACAACGTCTGCTGCGGCAGCGCGAGCTGTCCGGCGTGCCAGGCCTGCAACGTCAACGGGCTCGGCACCTGCGCGCCGCTCGGCGCCGGGACCACCGACACCCGCTGTGGCGCCGGCGGGACGGGCTGCGGAAGGACCAACAGCTGTGACGGCGCCGGTGCCTGCGCGAGCTCGACCGCCCAGTGCGCGCCGGCGAGCTGCAGCGGATCGTCGTTCACGCCGGCGGCCTTCTGTTCGCCGGCCAGCAGCACCTGTCCTGCACAGGCGCCGATGAGCTGCGGGACCTACGCCTGCAGCTCGAGCGGCTGCAAGACCACCTGCACGAGCATGTCCGACTGCGCGTCCGGCAGCTTCTGCAACCCCAGCGGGGCCTGTCAGAGCGCCGGCGGGATCGGGGCCGGCTGTAACGCCGACAATCAGTG